>NZ_POQU01000001.1 GCF_002938425.1 Blastococcus atacamensis
TCTCTACAATGTCCTCTTCGTCGTCGGCGTCAAGGGTTTATAAGAGACTTCGTCGACTCGACGCGCTCGGGGCAGGGGACGATCGTCGCCGCCTACAGCCCGCGGATCCGCCGCGGGCTGCCCGTTTCCTTCCCGGTCGGCTGGGACGAGCTGGACGACGCCCGGCCCGCCGACTTCACGGTGACGACGGCGGCCGGACTGCTCGGCGACCGCGATCCGTGGGCCGAGGCGCTCCCGGAGCCCCAGCGGCTGCCGGCGGACCTGGTCGCCGAGGGCCACACCATCCCGGTGGCCCGGGTGCAGGCCATGCACGAGGGGAAGCGCCGCAAGCGAGCGGCAGCGGGAGCCGAGGAGGGGCGCGTGAGCGACTCCGCGGAGGCCGACGTCGAAGCCTGGTCCTGACCTTCCTCGGCGGAGCGTGGCTGGCGGCCGCCGCCGCCCACGTGCTCCGGCTCGATCCGGCGCCGGCGGCCGGCTCGACCGGTGGCCGGAGCACCTCCGCGGAGGCCGGCGGTCCGCGAGTCCCCAGGCCCGGGCCGCGTCCACAGGTCCGCCACGGGCGCGCGATCTGTCGGTGCCGGCACCGAAGCTGTCGGCATGACGCAGGATCCGCAGACCATCGCCTGGCTCGACCAGGAGGACGCACGGCTCGCGCAGGTCATCCGGCGGCACCGGGTGGCCGTCCAGTACGTCGCCGCCGGCGAGGGCAGCGGCGAACCGTCCTTCGGGTACACGGTCGGGCTCTTCGGGGTGGGGCATCCCGAGCTGGTCGTGGTCGGCGTGGGGTACGAGACGGCGTGCGGCGTGCTCAACACTGTCGCGGACATGGTGCTCGACGGTCGTGACCTCGTGCCGGGTGAGGTCGTCGCCGACGACGACGGGACCCCGGTGATCGCGATCGAGGAACTGCCCAACCCCGGGGAGGTGCTGTTCTCGGCCAACCGCTTCTACGGGCGACCCGACGAGTTCTCGGTCCCCGCCTACCAGCTCACCTGGGCGCTGCCGGGTGGCCTGTTCCCGTGGGACGCCGGCTACCCGTGCGAGGAGGACTGCCAGCCTCGGCCCGGCACCTGGCGGGCATAGGAGAAGGTTCGTCCGGGTCGGCCGCCCTGCAGATCGGCGTCGTGAGCCTGCGAGTGGCGGGGGGCAGGGCGGTCCTTCCTCAGTCCAGGCCGAGGTCGCGCCGGAGCTTGGCCACGTGACCGGTGGCCTTCACGTTGTACGAGGCCTTCTCCACCCGGCCCTCGGCGTCGATCACGAAGGTCGAGCGGATGACCCCGACGACCTCCTTGCCGTAGAGCTTCTTGGTGCCGTATGCGCCGTAGGCCTTGAGCACGTCCTTGTCCGGGTCGGAGACCAGCGTGATGGCCAGCTTCTCCTCGTCCCGGAACCGCAGCAGCTTCTCCACCGGGTCGGGCGAGATCCCGACGATGTCGAGCCCGGCCTCGGCCAGGTCGCCCGCGGCGGCGGTGAAGTCCACCGCCTGGGTGGTGCAGCCGGGCGTGAGGGCGGCGGGGTAGCAGTAGACGATCACGCGACGGCCCCGGTAGTCGCCCAGCGAGACCTGGTTGCCCTCGGCGTCGGGCAGCGTGAACTCCGGCGCGGGGTCGCCGGCGGTGAGGCGGACGGGCGCTGCGTCGGTTCCGGTCATGCCGGGAATCCTGCCGTGTCCCTGCGCACCACCCGCAAGGGGGCGGTTCGATCAGCCCCGGAGGAAGGAGAACCGCACGTGCCGGGTGGGGTTGTCCACGTTCGTGTCGACCAGGCAGATGCGCTGCCAGGTGCCGAGCTGCATGCGGCCCTCCAGCACCGGCACCGAGGCGTGCGGGGGGACGAACGCCGGGAGCACGTGGTCACGGCCGTGACCCGAGCTGCCGTGCCGGTGCCGCCAGCGGTCGTCGCGGGGGAGCAGTTCGTCGAGCTGGGCGAGCAGGTCGTCGTCGCTGCCCGATCCGGTCTCCAGGATGGCCAGGCCGGCGGTGGCGTGCGGCACGAAGACGTGCAGCAGCCCGTCGGCCTCCGCGCGGACGAACTCCGCGCACTCGTCGGTCAGGTCGACGACGACGGGTACGGCTCCGGTGCGAACGGCGCGCAGCTCCGATCTCATGGAACGGATCCTCCCCACCGGCCCGAGCCCACGGCGACCCGACGCCCCCGCGCCGGCACCGCACTACTGTCGGCACACGTGACGCAGCCTCGAACCACCGCCCGCTCCGACGGTCGCTCGGCCGACCAGCTCCGCCCGGTGACCATCACCCGCAACTGGCTCGACCACGCCGAGGGCTCGGTGCTCGTCGAGTTCGGCCGCACCCGGGTGCTGTGCGCGGCCAGCGTGACCGAGGG
This sequence comes from Blastococcus atacamensis, assembly GCF_002938425.1. Lineage (GTDB taxonomy): Bacteria > Actinomycetota > Actinomycetes > Mycobacteriales > Geodermatophilaceae > Blastococcus > Blastococcus atacamensis. The sequence goes on from NZ_POQU01000001.1 coordinate 2,344, forward strand.
GGTGCCGCGCTGGCGCAAGGGCTCGGGCCTTGGTTGGGTCACCGCCGAGTACTCGATGCTGCCGCGGGCGACGCACACCCGCAGCGACCGCGAGTCGGTGCGCGGCAAGATCGGCGGTCGCACGCACGAGATCAGCCGGCTCATCGGCCGGTCGCTGCGTGCCTCGATCGACCTCGGCGCACTGGGGGAGAACAGCATCGCGATCGACTGCGACGTCCTGCAGGCCGACGGCGGCACTCGGACGGCAGCGATCACCGGGGCCTACGTGGCGCTGGCCGACGCGGTCTCCTGGCTGGGCGAGCGCAAGAAGCTGGCCAAGCCCAACCCGATGGTGCAGTCGGTCGCCGCGGTGAGCGTCGGCGTGATCGACGGCGAGCCGCGGCTGGACCTGCACTACGAGGAGGACGTGCGCGCCGGTACCGACATGAACGTCGTCTGCACCGGGGACGGCGGGTTCGTCGAGGTGCAGGGCACCGCCGAGGGCGCGGTGTTCGACCGCCCGACGCTGGACGCGTTGCTGGACCTCGCGGTCGCCGGCTGCGGCGAGCTCACCCGACTGCAGGCCGAGGCGCTGGCCTCGCCTCCGGCGAAGCGATGAGCACCCGGCTGCTGCTCGCGACCCGGAACCCGGGAAAGCTCGCGGAGCTGCAGCGGCTCCTGGCGACCGCGGTGCCCGGCGTCGACGTGGTGGGACTGCGCGACGTCGAGGAGTACCCGGAGGCGCCGGAGACCGGAGCCACGTTCGCGGACAACGCGCTGCTCAAGGCCCGGGAGGCGGTGCGGCACACCGGGCTGCCCGCGGTGGCCGACGACTCGGGCCTCAGCGTGGACGCGCTCAACGGGATGCCCGGGGTGCTGTCGGCGCGGTGGTCGGGGCGGCACGGCGACGACGACGCCAACACCGCGCTGCTGCTGGGCCAGCTGGCCGACGTGCCGGACGAGCGGCGGGGCGCGGCGTTCGTGTGCGCGGCGGCGCTGGTGACGCCCGACGGCATCGAGCGGGTGCTGGAGCGGGAGTGGCGCGGGCGGGTCGTGCGGGAGAAGCGGGGCAGCAACGGCTTCGGCTACGACCCCGTGTTCGTCCCGGAGGGCCTGGAGCTCACCTCCGCGGAGCTCTCGGCGGCCGAGAAGGACGCGCGCAGCCACCGGGGCCAGGCGTTCGCCGCGCTGGTGCCGGTGCTCGCGGAGGTGCTGGGCGCCCGGTGAGCCGCGCGGGGCGTCAGCGGAAGCTGAACCCCAGCCAGGCCAGCGAGTCCTCCTCCTCCGGCTCGGCGTGCCGGCCGGGGCGGACCAGCTCCTCCTCGGTGGCCATCTGGACGCCGCCGAACTCCGGAGCGCGGTGCCGGCCCCGGGCGGGGGCGGCAGCGGGGGAGTGCAGCACGGCGGCACGCACCAGAGCGGCCGGGAGCCAGGTGGCGTTCGGGGAGGCGCTGGAGGTCATGCACTCCTGATCGACCGGCCCGCCGGGGAACCGAAGACCCGGCGGCCCCAGCCCCCCCAGCTGGGTGAACCGGGTGACACAGCGCACCCGGAGCGGCTCGCTAGCCTGCCGGAATGGAGTTCGTGCGTCTTCTCCTCGTCGTCGTCCACATCCTGGGGCTGTCCCTCATCATCGGGCCGTTCCTGTTCCAGGTGAGCCGCAAGGCCGGCTTCGAGCCGCGGCTGATGCAGATCGGTGCGCTGGTCCAGCTGGTGTCGGGGCTGGCACTCGTCGGCGTGCGCGAGGCGGACGACCTGCCGGTGGACCACGCGAAGATCGGCGTCAAGCTCGTCGTCACGGTGCTCGCCGTCGTCACGGTCTTCCTCGCCGCGCGCAAGCAGCGGGCGGCCGCCGCCGGTCAGGCGGACCCGAAGTCGCCGTTGCCGTTCTTCCACGCGACAGGGGCGCTGGCGATCCTCAACGTGCTGATCGCCGTCCTGTGGACCTGACCGCGACCGATCCCTGACCTCCCGCCGCCGCCGACCGCTAGCGTCCGGCGGCGTGACCATTCCCGCGCGTGTGCGACCGCCCGGTGACGGCGACGAACGGACCCAGGTGCTCGGCTGGCTGAACCTGCAGCGCTCCGTCGTCCACCAGAAATGCGAAGGCCTCGACGACGCTGCGGCGCACCGGCCGCTGGTTCCGACGTCGCCGCTGATGACGGTCGCGGGCCTGGTGTCCCACCTGCGCTGGGTGGAGCACTGCTGGTTCCAGGTGCTCTTCCTCGACCGCGGCACGGAGGACAACCCGCAGTTCGGAGGCGTGCCGGACGCCGACTTCCAGGTGGACGGGATCCCGCTCGCCCAGCTGCTCGAGGAGTACGCGCGGCAGTGCGCCGACTCCGACGCGGTGGTGGCAGCTGCCTCCCTGGACGATCGGGGGCGTAACCGGGAGCACGGCACCGATCAGCTCTCCCTGCGCTGGATCCTCGGCCACATGGTCGAGGAGGTGGCCCGCCATGTCGGGCACCTGGATCTCCTCAGGGAGATGACCGACGGGGAGAGGGGCTACTACTGACCAGCGCGCCGGACCATCCGGAGGGGGACGCTCCGCACCGCTGCCCTCTGGCACGCCGTCGCTGGACCGTCGCCGAGGGCGTCGAGGACCAGGCCCCCGGAATGCCCTGAACGCGCTGGGCTGCGATGTGGGCGCAGGGTTACCACATGGCCCGGCCGATGCCGGTGGTCGAACTGGAACGCTGGCTGGACGGCCGGCTGGCCGCCGTCCCCGGTCCGACCGCCGGGGCGTGACCGCCGCGCCCCCGGGGCACTTCCGCTCCGTGCGGGTCTACGTGGAGGCTGCCAGGCAGCTGAGGTTCGACGACGGGACGCCGGTGACGGCGGCCTCCGGGGTGGCGCCGCTGGGCGACGGGTGGCTGATCGCCCAGGACGACTCCGTGATCGCGGCGTGGCGCCGCGACGGCGGCGTCACGCCGATCCGGGTGCTTCCTCCGGTGGAGGGCCATGACACCTTCAGCGAGGCCGCCGGGACGAAACGCCTCAAGCCCGACCTCGAGGTCGCCTGCCCCGCCGAGGTCGACGGGAAGGCCGCCGTGCTGCTGCTCGGCTCGGGTTCCTCGCCGCGGCGGATGCGCGGTGTCCTGGTGCGACTGGTCGACGGCGCGCCGGAGGTGCGGGCCGCCGAGCTGGGTCCGGTCTACCAGCGCGTCGCCGAGCGGCTCGGCCTGCCGATGGACCACCTGAACCTCGAGGGGGCCAGCAGGCACGCCGGCACGGTCCGCCTGTTCAACCGGGGCAACCTCATGGCCGGGGTGCGATCGGCCAGCGTGGACGTCCCGCTGCAGGGACTGGTCGCGGCCGTGCTGGGCCGCGGTGAGGCCGCCGCGGTGCCGGTGGAGCGGCCGATGGAGTACGAGCTCGGCGAGGTCGAGGGCGTGGGGCTGGCCGTCACCGATGCGATTTCCCTGCCCGACGGGCGGGTGCTGCTGAGCGCCGCCGCGGAGGACACGCCCAACGCCGTCGACGACGGGCCGGTGGTCGCCACGGCGATCGCGCTGCTGGACGACGACGGGGTTCTGGCCGTCGCGCCCATCCCCGAGGTCGACGGCCACGTGCACAAGGTCGAGGGGCTGGCCGTGCGCCGGGTCGAGGGCGGCACGGTGCACCTGCTCGCCGTCGTGGACGACGACGATCCGATGACGCCCGCGGCGGAGCTGGACCTGCGCGTCGATCTCGACTGACTCGAATCGCCCGGGCGGCGAGCGTCGGGCCGTCGACGGAGAGGTCGACTCTCCGCGTGACCTGACCGATGAGCTTCCCGCGCCGTTCCGGTCTGCACACCGAGCACCGACTCATGGAGGGCTGGCGCCGTGGGAAAGCTGACCTTCGGCATGAACGTGAGCCTGGACGGCTACATCGCCACGCCCGGCGGCGACCTCGGCTGGAGCGTGCCGAGCCACGAGCGGTTCTCGTGGTGGTCCGACCGGGTCGGGGCGACCGGCACGGCCCTGTACGGGCGGAGACTGTGGCAGACGATGAGCTCGCACTGGCCGACCGCCGACCAGCAGTCGGGTGCCACGCCGGCGGAGATGGAGTTCGCCCGCCGCTGGCGGGACATGTCGAAGGTGGTGTTCTCCTCGGAACTCTTCCGAGTAGACCTTCCGTGGCTTGGGGGTCTGCCCCAGCACAGCGGGCTCCTTCCGGTAGGCGGCTACCGACCAGGGTGCAGAAGGACGGGCGGTGTCTGGTGGCGAACCGTGGGGGCGGTCCGTGACGCCGTCCCGGTGCGGATGAAGAGGACCCGCCTCTCGGCTCAACATGCGGCAGCCTGTCCGCTCACTGAAGATCGTTTCAGCCGTCGGCGCAGGCGGCGTGAGTGAAGGAGGAGTCGTGTCGCGCTCGAAGAACCGGCCCCGGTTCACAAAGGCTTACTCATTCGGCATTGTGACCGGGTTGCTATTCCTGCTGTCCTGGCTGGGACAGTTCCTCTTTCAGTTGGCCGAGGTGAGCAACGACGCGGCCGAGCACGGGACGAACTTCGAATGGTCTGAGTTCTGGCCGCAGTTCTTCTCGGCAACTTTTGAGAACTGGCAGTCGGAGTTCTTGCAGTTGGTGTGGCAGGCGGCTGGCCTGTCCCTCTTCTTCTTCTGGGGTTCGTCTCAGTCCAAGGAGGGAGACGAAAGACTGGAAGCCAAGATCGACCGGCTTCTCACAGAGCAGGGTGTCGACCCTGCCGAGTTTGAGTATCGGGAAGAAGAGAAGGCCGAAGCAGAGCAGCGCGTCTGAGCCGCTTGCATGGGCCTGATCTTGCAAGCTTCGAGGGGAGATAATTCTCGATGCCGCGCCGTGACGTCATCCACGTCGTTCCCCAGGACCACGGCGGTTGGGTCGTACGCCGGGAGAGCGGCAAAGAGCCGATCGCGATCTACCGGACCCAGGGTGAGGCGCAGGAAGAAGCGCGCCGAATGGCGCGAGAGGAATGCGTCGAGTACGTCCTGCATGGTCGGAAGGGGCAGGTCGAGCAGTGTGACGGTTACGACGACGACCTGTCCGGCGTCAGGGGTAATCGGCGGACCGCGCGCGGCACGTCCATCTTCTTGAGGCCACACCGATCCACAAGCTGCATCGAGTAGGTGAACCGCCCCGGGTTCGATGGAGGCACTGAAGCCACGGGAGAGTGGGCCAGTGCCAGCACCGAAGAAGTACCCCGACGAGCTGCGTGACCGGGCCGTGCGGATGGTGTTCGAGACACGGGAGCGGACGGGCGAGAAGCGCGGGCCGTTGACCCAGGTCGCGAGGTGTTCGAACTCCGGCGGGCGAACTCGATCCTGAAGAGCGCGTCGGCTTTCTTCGCGTCAATGCCGCCGCCGAGAGCCTCAACGGGCTCTACAAAACTGAACTCATCCGCCGCCGCGGCCGCTGGCGGGGTCTCGACGACGTGGAACTCGCGACCCTCGAGTACGTCGACTGGTTCAACCACCGCAGACTCCACAGCCACTGCGGCGACATCCCGCCCGTCGAGTTCGAGGACAACTACTACCGTCAGATCGCCGGCCTCACCGAGGACCAACCGGCAGAACCGAGCCTCTACTGAACCCGGGGCGGTTCACACCCGTCTACGACCCGATGTTGGGTTGCGGGTTGGGTTACGGCTCGACTCACGCCGCTGTGATCCGGAAGTCCTGGCGAGCCATTCAGCCGCTGGCCAGGGGAGACGCACTAGTGCGGGAGGCGGGAGTCGAACCCGCACGCCCGAAGGCACCAGATCCTAAGTCTGGCGTGGCTGCCGTTACACCACTCCCGCGTGGCCGCCGAGTCTAGGAGTGCCCCGACCGGGTGTCGTCGAGGACGGTCGGCGCGCTGACCCGTGCGCCGTCTGGCAGGCTGTCGCCGTGCCTCGCGACCCACGACAGATTCAGCTGGAGATCGACTCGGCCCGGGAGTCGTTGGCCGCCACGCTGGACCAGATCGCCTACCGGACCAGCCCGACCCGCCTCAAGAGCAAGGGCAAGGACGCCGTCCAGCGCTTCCTGCAGACCCCGGCCGGCCAGGCGACGGTCGGCGCCGTCGGCCTGCTGATCACGTTCGTCGTCGTGCAGAAGGTCCGGCACCGGAAGCGCTGACCGCGCACACCCTCAGACGTCGAAGGCCGGTCCACCCCGCGGGGTGGACCGGCCTTCGTGCGTTCTCAGCGGATCAGGCGGTGGCCCGGATCAGGGGCAGGACGACCGAGTCGAGGACCTGGTCGGCGAAGGTCTCGTCGACGGTGCGGCCGGTGAGCAGCCAGCGCTGCACCAGCAGGGCGCTGACGGTCTCGGCGGCGATCGACGTGCGGAAGGTGGGGGAGACCTCGCCGCGCGCCTCCGCCTTGTCGAACACCGCCTCGAAGGACTGCTGCCAGACCGCGAGCGGGCCGTTGTGGAAGGCCTCGGCGAGAGCCGGCTGACGCGGGACGGTGGACAGCAGGGAAAGGGTGGCCGCACCCGTCGGGCCGTTCACGACGCCGACCAGCGTGCGCAGCAGCTCCCGCAGGTCGCCCTCGAGGGAGCCGGTGTCGGGAGTTTGGGCCTCGGCGCGGTTGAGGTCGGAGATCGTGTCGACGACGAGGTCCTGCTTGGTCCGCCAGCGGCGGTAGATCGTCGCCTTGCCCACGCCGGCCTCGGCCGCGACCGCATCCATGGTCAGCGCGCCGTACCCCACGTCGGCGAGCAGCTGCAGGATCGCGGCGCGGATGACGCCGTCCCGGCTCGGATCGCGCGGACGGCCGCCGCGGCTGGGTCGGGTTTCTTCGGCTGTGGGGAGAGCGGCCATGGCCAAACCTTAGACATTCAAGTTGTGAACATGTTGCAGATCCCCTGCGAGTACCCCCGGAAGTGGATCGGATACAGCAGCGCGCCTATACCGAACGCCCGCGGGCGTGAGTCACCCTCTTCCCGTGGGAACGATCTGCGGCGGAGTCTGTGGCTGCCGCCAGAACTGGGAGGTCCCCGGGCGTGCCACCCGGGCGCTGCTCGCCACCTCGATCGGGCACGTGCTGCCGCATGTGTCGCGCACCGCGAAGGCGCTCGGCCTGACCGTCCACTCCGCGCCCCAGCTGGTCGACATCGTCGACGACCGGGGCGGTCGCGGTCTGGAGACCCTGTTCCAGCGGCTGGCCCGTGAGCTGACCGCCGCGGAGACCGAGGCCGTGCGGGTGGCCACGAACCCGCCGGACGACGGCGTCGCGCTCACCGCCCGGCTGCTGACCGCCCCCACGCTGGCCGTCGAGCTCGCCCGGCGAGGGGTGACGGTCGAGGTCGGCGTCCTGGCCGAGGCGGAGTTCTGGTCGGTCTACCAGCCGATCGTCTCGCTGGCCGACCGATCCGTGGTCGCCCACGAGGCGCTGCTGCGCGGACTGGTGGACGGACGCGAGGTAGGTGGTGGGGACCTGTTCTTCGTCGCCGAGTCCGCGGGCTGGCTGCACCGCCTGGACCGGATCGGCCGGGAGTCGGCAATCGCCGGGGCCGTGCCGTGGCTCGGGGACGACGACCTGTTCGTGAACTTCAACCCGACCTCGATCTACCGGCCGCAGGTCTGCCTGGCCAGCACCGAGCGGGTGGCCCACGACGTCGGGATCGCCCCCGGCCAGCTGGTCTTCGAGGTCGTCGAGTCCCACGCGATCGCCGACCGCGGACACCTCGTGTCGGTGCTCGAGCACTACCGCTCGCTGGGCTGGCGGGTCGCGCTCGACGACGTCGGCGCCGGCTGGTCGAGCCTGTCCCTGCTGGCCGCCGTCAGGCCGGACGTGGTGAAGCTGGACAAGGGGTTGGTGCAGGAGCTGCCAGACGACGGCGCCCGCACGGTGCTGAAGGCGGTCACCGACCTCGCCCACCAGCTCGGGGCCGTCGTCGTGGCGGAGGGCATCGAGACCGAGCAACTGGCCGACGAGATGACCGCGCTGGGCGCGGACATGGGTCAGGGCTGGCTGTTCGGCCGCCCGGTGCGGCCCCAACCGCCGGTCGAGGAGCCCGAGGGGCGCTGGCAGCCGGTCACCCGCTGACCCCACGGTGCTCCCGGCACGACGTCGGTCAGCCCAGGGCCCACCCGGTCAGCACCGGCCGGCCGTGCTCGTGCCCCAGGACGCCGTAGCGCCCGGCGGGCAGCGCGAACAGCGCGCCGGCCTGCGGCTCCAGCTCCAGCCAGCGGGCGGTCAGTACACGCAGCACGTGCCCGTGGGCCACCAGCGCGACGTCTCCGTCGGCCAGCCGTTCCCGCACCCGGTCGAGCACCCGGTCCACCCGGACGCCGACGTCGGCGAGCGACTCACCCGGCTTCTCGGCACCGACCGTCCCGTCCCGCCAGATCGACCACTCGCGGCCCAGCTCCTCGCTGATCTCGGCGGTGGTCCGGCCCTCGTAGCCGCCGTAGTCGATCTCCACGAGGTCCCGGTCGACGTCGGTGGCGGCGAGCCCGGCGAGCTCGGCCGTCCGCCGGGCCCGCTGCAGCGGACTCACCCGGACCTCGACGAACTCCCGCGCCGTCATGGCCGGGCGCAGCGAGCGGGCCTGCTCCTCGCCCTCGTCGAGCAACGGGAGGTCGGTCGTGCCGGTGTGCTGCCCGGTCCGGCTCCACTCGGTCTGCCCGTGCCTCAGTACGACGAGTTCGCCCATGCCGCCATCGAACACGCCCGCGGGAACACACGCGCGTCGTCCCGTGCTGGCCCTGGCATGACCACCGCACAGCTCAGTGACACGTTCAGCATCGGCGGAGACCTCCCCGTCCACCGGCTCGGCTACGGCGCCATGCAGCTCCCCGGCCCCGGCGTCTGGGGCGAGCCGGCCGACCGCGCCGCCGCCGTCCGCGTGGTGAAGGCCGCGATCGAGCAGGGCGTCGACTTCATCGACACCGCCGACTCCTACGGCCCCGAGGTCAGCGAGCAGATCATCGCGGAGGCGCTGCACCCCTACCCCGAGAACCTGGTCATCGCGACCAAGGCCGGGCTCACCCGCCAGGGCCCCGGCATCTGGACGCCCGTCGGCCGTCCCGCCTACCTCAAGCAGCAGGTTGAGCTCTCGCTCCGGCACCTCAAGGTCGACCGCATCGACCTCATCCAGCTGCACCGCATCGACGCCGAGGTGCCCCTCGCCGACCAACTGGGTGCCTTCGCCGAGCTCAAGGAGCAGGGCAAGGTCCGGCACATCGGCGTCTCCGAGGTCTCGGTCGACGAGCTGAAGGCCGCCCGCGAGATCACCGAGATCGTCAGCGTGCAGAACCTCTACAACCTCACCACCCGGCAGAGCCAGGACGTCCTGGACTACGCGACCGCCGAGGGCATCGCCTTCATCCCGTGGTTCCCGATCGCCACCGGTGACCTGGCCTCGCCGGACAGCCCCGTGGCCGACATCGCCCGCGAGCTCGACGCGACGCCGTCGCAGGTCGCGCTGGCCTGGCTGCTGCAGAAGTCGCCGGTCATCCTGCCCATCCCGGGCACCAAGTCGGTCGACCACCTGACCGAGAACCTCGGCGCCGCCCGGCTCACCCTGTCCGGCGAGGACATGGCCCGCCTGGACGCCCTCGCCTGACGCGCTCGGCGCCGCTGGGCACGGTCGCGACGAGTGGGGCCCGGAGGGTCCCGCGAGGAACGACGGACCGGCTCAGCGGCGTCTGCGTGGGTACCTGGTCGCGGTGTCGTCCGGTAGGACGACAATGTCGTCGTGGACGCCGAGGACTTCCGCCAGATCAAGGACGCCGTTCGCCAGCTGGTCCGTGAATCGGTCCTGCCCCTCGAGGAGCAGATCGAGGAGGAGGACCGCATCCCCGACGAGCTGCGCGCGCAGATCGCCGAGATGGGCCTGTTCGGCTACGCGCTGCCCGAGGAGTACGGCGGGCTCGGCGTCACGATGAGCGAGGACGTCGAGCTCGCGATGGAGTTCGGCTACACGACGCCGGCCTTCCGCTCGCTGTTCGGCACGAACAACGGCATCTCCGGTCAGGTCATCGCCCGCTTCGGCGACGACGACCAGAAGAAGAAGTACCTGCCCGGCCTGTCCGCCGGGGAGCTGATCGGCTCCTTCGCCCTCACCGAGGCGGAGGCCGGCTCGGACCCCTCGGCCCTGCGCACCAGCGCCCGCCGGGACGGCGACTCCTGGGTGATCAACGGCAGCAAGCGGTACATCACCAACGCCCCGCTGGCCGACCTGTTCGTCGTCTTCGCGCGCACCAACCCCGAGGAGAAGGGTGGGCGGGGCATCTCCAGCTTCGTCGTCGAGACCTCGACGCCGGGCGTCACCGTCGGCCCCAAGGACAAGAAGATGGGGCAGGCCGGCGCCTGGACCGCCGAGGTCTGGTTCGACGACGTGCGGGTTCCCGCCGAGGCGCTGATCGGCGAGGAGGGCCGCGGGTACGCCAAGGCGCTCACCGTGCTCTCCCGCGGCCGGCTGCACATCGCCGCGCTCTGCGTCGGGATGGCGCAGCGGGTGCTCGACGAGTCCGTCGCCTACGCCGCCACCGCCAAGCAGGGCGGGGCGCCGATCGGCCGCTTCCAGCTCGTGCAGGCAATGCTCGCCGACATGCACGCCGAGCTGCTCGCCGGCCGGAGCATGGTGCGCGACGTCGCCGCCCGGTACGACTCGGGCGCGGACACCTCGGTCGGCCCGTCGTCGGCGAAGCTGTTCTGCACCGAGATGGTGGGCCGCGCGGTCGACAAGGCGGTGCAGGTGCACGGCGGCATGGGCTACCTGCGGACGACGCCGGTCGAGCGCTTCTACCGGGACGCCCGCCTGTACCGCCTGTACGAGGGCACCAGCGAGGTGCAGCGGGTGATCATCGGCGGCGCGCTGCTGCGCGAGGCCGGCATGCCGCGTGCCTGACGACCGCGCGATCCGGCGGGAGGCCGTCGGCGAGCTGGGTGAGGCGTTGCGCGACCTGGTCGACGCCGCCGTCCGCACCGAGGTGCCGCTGGACCGGCTGGCCGAGGCGGCCCGGGCGGCGCGCGAGCTCACCGCGCTGCTGTCGGAGGACCTGCGCGAGGTGCACGAGATCGCCTCCGTCGACGACCCCGAGTCGGGTCAGCGCTGGTACAGCCCGGTGTACGGGCCGGGCAGCCCGGTGGCGCCGCCGATGGTCGTCGAGGACTTCCCGGACGAGGGCCGCTGCGTCGGGCACGTCACGGTGGGGAAGAAGCTCGAGGGCCCGCCCGGGCTGGTCCACGGCGGCGTCGTCGCCACCCTGCTGGACCACGTCCTCGCCCGGTCCGCCCGCGGCGCCGGGCACGGTGGGTTGACCGCGACGCTGACGGTGACCTTCCGGCGTCCGGTGCGCCTCGGGGTGCCGCTGGTGGTCACCGGCGAACTCGTCTCGATCGAGGGCCGGCGGGCCACCGCGACCGCCCGGCTCGTCGCCGAGGCCGACCCCGACACCATCCTCGCCGAGGGCGAGGCACTGCTCGTCGCGCTGCGTGCGGAGCGGGCGGCGGAGGTCTTCGCCCGGACCGGCCGGGTCGTCGGCGCCTGGAGCGAGCGGACCTGACCTCCCGCGTGGAAACTGGCGGACGGCACCCGCTGGTTCCGCTACGGTCCGTCGACCCACGACGACCGGAGGACAGCACCCGATGAGCGACTCGGCGTACAGCTCGGAGCTGCGCCTGACCTTCCACGACGACGAGGCCGCCGGCGCCGCTGCCCGGCACGGGTCGAGGAGCGGCCGCAGCTCTCGCGGCTCCTCGCCGGTCACCTGGGCTCCGCCGCCGACGGGCTCGACGTCGTGGAGGAGAACTGGCCCGGCTACGAGCACGTCAACGTGCAGGCGGGCCTCGACGCGTGGCTGGCGTCGCCGGGGCGGGCGCACGCACTGGTGGGCATCGCGGGGTTCCAGCACGCCGTCTTCGGTCTCGGTGAGCTGCTGGGGCAGGACGGCGAGCGCTTCCACCACGGGCTGCGCCCTGGCAACCCGGCCACGGTGAACCTCGCCAGCGGGCCGGACGGCGAGGTGCGCGCCTGCCAGCGGTGCGCGATCTACCTCGTCACCGAGCCGGACGGGAACCGAACCGCCCTGCTGCTGCGCGGTTCGTCCCCGGAGTTCGGCACACCGCACGTCTCGATGCAGGTGGTCAGCACCGACGCGGCCGCCGCCGCCCGCGCGGCCGCCGAGATCCGCGCCGCGGGTATCGAGCACAACGTGTTCCGCGACCAGGTGCTGTCCTTCGGCCAGGAGGTGTTCGGTCACGGGTAGACGCTCCTGCAGTTCCACCGCCGTCCGCAGATGCGGGCCGACCAGCTGATCCTGGCGGCAGAGACGCTGGCGGAGATCCAGCGGCAGGTCGTCGACGTCGCCCGCCACAAGGCGCGGCTGCTCGCCGCGGGCCAGCACCTCAAGCGCGGGCTGCTGCTGTACGGGCCGCCCGGGGTCGGGAGACCCACACGGTCCGCTACCTGGTCAGCAGCCTGCGCGACACCACCGTCATCCAGCTCACGGGGAACGCGCTGCACCTCATCGCCCAGGCCCCGTCCCGCGGCTCGCACCGAGCTTGCGAGGTGTGAGGAGGACGGGGTCCCTCTGCTCATCGCGGAGGACCGCGGCATGCACCCGGGGCAGCACCCGCTGCTGTTCCAGCTGCTCAACGAGATGGACGGGTTGGCCGAGGACGCCGACGTCGTCTTCGTCCTCACGACGAACCGGGCCGACCCGCTGGAGCCTGCGCTGGCAGCGCGTCCCGGCCGGGTCGACCAGGCGGTGGCGCTCGAACTGCCCGACGCGACCGCCCGGCGGGCGCTGTTCGACCTCTACCGCGGCACGCTCGAGGTCGACGTCAGCGGTCTGGACGACGTCATCGCCCGCACCGGCGGGGTGACGGCGTCGAACCTCTGCGGAACTGCTGCGCCGGGCGGCGCTCGTCGCGGCCACGCGGACCCCGGCCGGGGACGGCCTCGCCGTGTCGGCCGCGGACCTGACCGCGGCCCTGGACGGGCTCCTGGACATCCGGAACGCGATGACCCGCACCCTGCTGGGCAGCGCGCCCGACTGAGGTCAGTTCGCCCGCGGGCCCGGTGCGTTGGCCGGGTCGCCGGCGGGGTCGAGCGAAGGACCGCCGGCCGGGCGGAACAGGGCGCCCGGTGCGCCGACCCCGTCGCCGAGCGCGGCCACGAACTGCCGCAGGACCTCGTCGCCGCGGTGGAACGGGGCCCAGGCCAGCAGCTTCCGGGCCCGGTTGGTGTCCAGCGCCGGCACCTGCGTGCCGATGTCCAGCCACCCGGGCTCGGTCGGCACCACGTGCGCCGCGTGCGCGGCGGCGAGGCCGGCCCGCAGCGCGATCGCGGGCGTGGGCAGCCGGAAAGTCCCCAGAGCCTTGGCCAGGGCGTCGGCGTCCATCAGCGGCTCGGCGGCCAGGTTGAACGGGCCGGGGGCGCGACGGTCGATCATCCGCTCGATCGCGTCGGCCACGTCGTCGGCGTGCACGAAGGAGATGGCCAGCGCCGGCAGGGGGAGGGGCAGCAGCTTCGCCACCGGACCGGGCAGCATGCGGGCGGCGCCGAGGAGCAGGGGCCCGAGGAAGTAGCGGCCGATCTCGCTGCTCGCCGCCGGCTGGAGCACCAGCGTCGGGCGGACGACGGTCACCGTGGTGTCCCGGTGCCGGCCGAACACCTCGCGGACGACCCGCTCGGCCGCGGACTTGTCGCGGCTGTACTGGGCGCTCGGGATGCCGGTGGTGGGCCAGTCCTCGGTGACCCGGTGCCCGCGCGCCCCGCCCGCGTAGGCCCCGATGGAGCTCATGTGCACGAAGTGCTGCACGCCCGCCGCGGCGGCCGCCCGGGCGACCCGGCGGGTGCCCTCGACGTTCACCTCGTGCAGCAGCTCCGGGTCGCGGCCGGGCTGCAGTGCCCACGCCAGGTGGACGACGACGTCTGCGCCCTCGACGAACTCGGCCAGCTCGCGCTCGCTGGCCGCTTCACCCAGATCGGCGAGGTGCCAGCGCACGCCGTCGTAGGGCTCGACGGACGGCGGGCGGCGGCGGGACAGCGCCCGCACCTCGGCCGCCCCGGCGGACGGCGCGGTCAGGCGGCGCAGCAGCGCGGTGCCCACGTTGCCGCTGGCCCCGGTGACGGCGACCGTCTTCCCGGCGAGCTGACCGGGCGTGAAGTTCGGCATGCCCTGCCGCTACCCGCCCTTCCCGGTGCCAACCGGTCGGGCCGCCGGGTCGTGGTCCAGGGCCTTGCCGCGGAGCTCGGGCAGCCCGAGCGCGGCCAGCGAGCCGAGCACGAAGAAGGCGGCGAAGGCGCCGAACACCGCGCCGGTTCCCCCCGCGCCGATCAGCGGCGGGACGCACAGCGGCGCCGCGATCGAGGCGAGCCGGCCGAACCCGGCCGCCGCGCCGGCGCCGGTCGCCCGCAACGAGGTCGGATACACCTCGGGCGTCACGGCGTACAGGGCGCCCCAGGCCCCGAGATTGAAGAACGACAGCACCATGCCGGTGACCAGCACCGCGGTGTCGCCGTCGGCGGCCGAGAACATCGCCGCGCCGGCGGCCGACCCGACGAGGAACGTGACCAGCGTGGGACGCCGGCCCCACTTCTCGATCAGGAAGGCGGCCGCGGCGTACCCGGGCAGCTGGGCGAGGGTGATGTAGAGCGTGTACTCGAAGGACTTGACCAGCGAGAAACCGTCGTTGAACAAGAGCGTGGGCAGCCAGATGAACGCGCCGTAGTAGGCGAAGTTGATGCTGAACCACACCACCCACAGCGCCGCCGTGCGGCGGCGGGTACCTGCAGCCCACAGCGCGCGGGGCCCGGGAGAGGGCACCGGCCTGGCGGGCGGGGAGTCGACCGGCTCGACGCCGGCCGCGGACTCGAACCGGCGCACCGCGGCCTCGGCCTCCTCGGTGCGCCCGCGTTGCTCCAGGAAGCGCACCGACTCGGGCAGCCCCCGGCGGACGACGACGGCGTACAACGCCGGTGCCGCGCCGAGCGCGAGCGCCCAGCGCCACCCGTCGTCGCTGCCGGGTACGACGAAGTAGCCGATCAGCGCCGAGAGGGTCCAGCCCACGGCCCAGAACGCCTCGAGGAGGACGACCAGCCGGCCGCGGATGCGGGTCGGGGCGAACTCGCTGACCAGGGTCGAGGCCACCGGGAGCTCCGCGCCCAGGCCCAGCCCGATGAGGAAGCGGAAGACCAGCAGGGCGCCGACGGACCACGACAGCGCCGCGGCGCCGGTGGCCAGGCCGAAGACCAGCAGGGTGAGGGCGAATACCTGGCGCCGGCCGAAACGGTCGGCCAGCAGCCCGCCGAGAGTGGCGCCCAGGGCCATCCCGGCGAAACCGATCGACCCGATCCACGACAGCTCCGTGGAGGAGAGCCCCCACTGGACGGCGAGGGCCGCCATGACGAAGGAGATGAGGCCGACGTCCATCGCGTCGAGCGCCCAGCCCACGCCGGAACCGACGACCAGCCGCCCGTGCTCGCGGGTGTAGGGCAGGCGGTCGAGGCGCTGCGCCCGGGTCAGCGGGGACCTCGTCTGCGTCATGCGCGGCAGTCTCCCAACCGGGCGGGTCAGGCGCGCACGTGGGCGGTGACGAGCTCGGCCGTCCGCTCGGCGGCGAGTTCGGGGATCCAGTGGGTCACGTCGTCGAGCACCTCCAGCCGGTAGAAGGCGTCGACGAAGCGGGCGGTGTCCTCCGTGGCCTTGCGCCCGAGGAAGGCGTCGCCGGTGCTCCAGACGTGCAGCGTGGGCACCGTCACCGTGCCGACCGGGTCGCGCCCCGTCCACGGCAGCGCGCGGTACCAGCCCAAGGCGGCCGACAGCGCCCCCGGCTCCTGCATCCTCCGCACGTACCGGTCGACGGCATCGTCGGGCAGGCCGCCGTGCCGCAGCATCCGGCGCAGCGCCGCCCCGTCGCCGGCGAGCAGCAGCCGCTCCGGCACGACGGGCAGCTGGAAGAGCCCCATGTAGTACGAGCGCAGCCCCTGGTCGCTGGTCACCATGGCACGGGCCATGGCCCCTGGGTGCGGCACCGAGAGCGCGGTGAGGGTGCGCACCCGGTCGGGGTACCAGGCGCCGAGGCCCCACCCCACGATGCCGCCCCAGTCGTGCCCGACCACGTGCGCGGACTCCAGTCCGGCGGCGTCCAGCAGAGCGAGGACGTCGTTCACCGTCTCCCGCAGCTGGTAGTGCACCCGGCCGCGCGGACGCGCCATCGGGGAGTAGCCGCGCTGGTCGGGTGCGAGGGTGCGCAGCCCGTGCTGGTGCAGGGCGGGTGCCACCCGATCCCACGCCGTGGAGTCCTGCGGAAAGCCGTGCAGGAGGACGACGGGCTCGCCGTCGCGCGGTCCGGCGTCGCGGACGTCGAAGGTCAGGCCGTCTCGGCGGAAGCTGTCCACCCCCGTGACTGTGCCCCGAGCCGTCGTCGACCGCACGGGGACTGCCCGGGCACGCAGGCGGCCGATCGGGGACGATGGACCGGTGACTGCGTCCCCGATCGAGCTGATCGTCCTGGTCGACGAGGAGGGTCACTCGATCGGCACGATGCCCAAGCCGGAGGTGCACCACGGTGAGACGCCGCTGCACCGGGCATTCTCGGCCTATCTCTTCGATGACGAGGGCCGGCTCCTGGTCACCCGCCGCGCGGAGGGCAAGCAGACGTTCCCGGGCATGTGGACCAACACCGTGTGCGGTCACCCGGGGCCCGGCGAGGACGACGCCGACGCCATCGCCCGGCGGGCCGCCTTCGAACTGGGCCTCGGCGTCGAGGGCATCCGCCCCGCCCTGCCCGGCTACCGCTACCGCGCGGAGTTCCTCGGCGTCGTCGAGAACGAGGTGTGCCCGGTGTACGTGGGCCGGTTCATGGGCACGCCGGCGCCCGAGCCCTCCGAGGTGGAGGAGTGGGAGCTCCTGGACTGGGCGGCGTTCCGCAGGCGCCAGGAGACCGAAGGCGACGCCTGGTCGCCGTGGTGCCGGGAGCAGGCGCGGCTGATCGAGCAAGCCGGGCTGCACACCGCCTGACGGTCACCCAGCGCGCTCGTCCGCTCGCGGCACGAACCGGTCCGGCGCGTCGTCCTGCGCCTTCCCGGGCTCCTGAGCCCGGCTCACTACGTTCCGCGGCATGGACCGACGACGGTTCCTGCTCGCCCTCGCGGCCGGTCTGGCAGGCACAGCAGTGGCGCACGGCGCGGCCGGGCTCGGCGATCCCCTCGCCCCGCCGCCGGCTCCCGTCGGACCCCCGGTCCCGGCCAGTGCGCTCGAGGCGGTGGCGCCGCGGGGCGTTCCCGGCCTGGTGCCCGTGCCGCCGCCGGTGGGCGTGGTCGACGCGCTGCCGGGCGAGGGCACGTTCCTGGCCCTGAGCATCGATGACGGCACCAGCACCGAGGTCGTGGCCGCGTTCGCCCGGTTCGCGAAGGACAGCGGCGTCCGGATGACCTTCTTCCCCAACGGCCGGTACGCCAGCTGGCAGGACAACGCGCCGCAGCTGCGCTCGCTCATCGAGTCGGGGCAGGTCGCGATGGGCAACCACACCTGGTCCCATCCCGACCTCACGACCCTCGGCGACCTCGAGGTGGCCGAGGAGATACGCCGGAACCAGGAGTTCCTCGCCACCACGTTCGGGGTGCGCGACAGCCCGTTCCTCCGTCCGCCGTTCGGCGCGCACGACGAGCGCACCGACCGGATCGCCGCCGACCTCGGCCACCCGACGATCGCCATGTGGAACGGCACCCTGGAGGACTTCCGGGTGCTGACGCCCGAGGAGCTGATGGCCGCGGCCCGCCGCTGGTTCACCCCGCAGACCATCGTCGTGGGGCACGCCAACCACCCGGCCGTGACCACCGTCTACGAAGAGCTCCTGGAGCTCATCGCCGAGCGCGGCCTGCGCACGGTCACCCTCGCCGACGTGTGGGCCACCCCGGGCCAGCGGATCCGTGGCGCCACCGCTCCGGGCAGCGTGACGACCGGTTAGCGGTCCTCCCGGGTCCGACCTGCGATCCTGCCCGTCGTCGGAGAGGCTGTCGACGACGGCAGACGCACGACGAGAGGGAGTTCGATGGACACGCTGCTGAAGGGCCGGGTCGCACTGGTGACGGGTGGGGCCAGTGGACTGGGCCGGGCCACCGCGCTGGCGCTCGCGGAGGCCGGCGCGCACGTGGCCATCGGCGACATCGACGCGGCCGGCAGCGAGGAGACGTTGGGCCGGGTGACGTCGGCCGGCGGCTCCGGCGAGGTCGTCGCCCTCGACGTCACCGACGACGGCAGCCGGCGGGCGGTCGTGGCGCAGCTCTTCGACCAGCACGGTGATGCCTTCGACGTCCTGGTCAACGTCGCCGGCATCGACCGGCCGGGATACATCACCGACATCGACCTCGACGACTACCGGCGGGTCATGGCGGTCAACTGCGAGGGGCCGATCTTCCTCACCAGCGAGTTCACCAAGCGGGTGCAGCACCTGCCCGAGGGGCGGACCGCCGACGTCGTGCACGTCGTCTCGCTCTCGGCGATCACGTCCGGCAGCGGCGCCATCGCCTACAACGGTTCCAAGGCCGGGTTCCTCAACGCCACCAAGTGCATCCAGCGGGAGCTGCGGGAGAAGGCGATCCGCATGGACGACGGCAGCGAGCGGCCCTTCCCCTGCCGGGTGCAGAGCGTCATCCCGGCGGCGATGGACACCCCGATGATGGAGCAGTGGGGGATCCCGGGGCACCTGATGATGCCGCCGGCCGCGGTCGCCGACGCCATCCGGACGCTGGTCACCCTGCACCCGACGGCGTTCATCCCCGAGATGCAGATCGTCCCCCGGCTCGAGCCGAACTTCCCCCGCTGACCCACGGTGAGGAACAGTCGCGTGAACGCCCCCGACGACCCCACCCCCGACACCGCGATGGCCTCGGACGCGGACGCCGGCTGGCTCGGCGGCCACCTCGGCCCCGGCGACCTGGCCCCGGACGAGGAGCGGCTGCTCGCCGCGCTGGAGCGCGACGCCCGGTCGGGGAGGCCGTCGCTGGAGGCCACGACCGCCGTCGTCCCGGCGCCGCAGGGCGCCGGACCGCCGGACGACGGGCTGACCCCGACGTTCACCGCCCCCGGGGCCGACTGACCCCGGCGGAGGTCAGCGCGGCCACCGGGCGGCGACCCCGGTGAGCAGCGTGGCCGCGTCCTCCAGCTCGCTCAGCTCCGCGTACTCGTCGACGGCGTGCATGACCGCCGGCGTGCCGGGCCCCCAGACCACGATCGGGGCGCCGCCGACCACCTGACCGAGCACGGACGCGTCCGTGAAGTACGTGGCCGGGGTGGTGAGCACCGGCGCGGGCAGGGCGGCCACCCACGGGTCGTCGGCCGGGGTGCCGACCGGGGGGAGGTCCACGCGGACCTCGACGTCGGCGATCTCGGGTTGGCCACGCCACCAGGCGAGGAGCTCGGCGCCGTCGGTGACGGTGCGCATGTCGATGACCGCCTCCGCCCGGTCGGGGACCACGTTGGGCACCGTGCCGCCGGAGACGATCCCGCAGTTCCACGTCTCCGACCCCAGGAAGGAGTGGCTGCCCAGGGGAAGCGCGCCGGGAACGCGGGAGAGGACCGCGACCAGGTCCAGGACGGCGTTGTGGCCGCGCTCCGGGGTGCTGCCGTGCGCCGCTCGCCCGGCGGTCCGCACCGCCAGCCACAGTGCGCCCTTGTGCCCGAGGACGACCTGGTTCCCGGTCGCCTCCGGGACGATGACCGCACCCACCGACTGCTCGGCCACGGCCACGGCCGCGGCGGCGGCTCCCTTCGAGCCGATCTCCTCGTCGCTGGTCAGCAGCAGGGCGACGGGCACCTCCGGGTCCGTGGCGGCCAGCGCGGCCGCCGCGGCGACGAGCCCCGCCTTCATGTCGCTGGCGCCCCGGCCCCACACTCGGCCGTCCTCGAGGTCGGCTCCGAACGGGTCGCGCTGCCAGGCCGCGGGATCGGGAACGGGGACGGTGTCGACGTGGCAGGCCAGCAGGAGTTGCGGGCGATCGGGGTCGGTGGGTGTCCGGAGCAGGGTCCACGGCTGGTCCGGGTCGCGGCCGACGCGGACGTCGAGGTGCGGGGCTCGCTCACGGAGCACCTCGGTGACCGTTCCCATGCAGTCCCGCTGGGCGGTGGCGCTCCCCGAGACCGTCGGCCGGCGGACCAGCTCACGAACCAGGGCCGACGCGTCCAGTTCCGCGGTTCCAGCGCTCATGGTCCGATCCTGCACGGGTGCCGCTGCCCGCGCAGGTCTCGCCGACCAGCCGGTGCGTCGGCGTCGGGCGTGGGCCGGTCAGCGCTCCGCGCGGTGCAGCCGGACGGCGACGAGGGCGACGTCGTCCTCCGCGCCGTCGGGCAGCACCCGCCGGATGAGCCGGTCGCACAACCGCTCGACCGGTAGATCGCGCAGGTGGGCGAGCGCCTCCCCGAGGAGCTCGATGCCGTCGTCGAACACCTGGTCGCGGCGCTCGACGAGCCCGTCGGTGTAGAGCAGCAACGTCGAGTCCCGCTCGATCTCGACCTCGTGGTCGGCGCGCGGCACGCTCGGGGCGACGCCGAGGAGCAGGCCCGGGCGACCGGAGTCCAGCAGCCGCTGCCGACCGTCGGGGGCGACGACGAGCGGGGGCAGGTGCCCGGCGTTCGCCCAGCGCAAGCGGGTGACCCCGCGGGCGCGCTCGTCGGCGGTCTGGTCCAGCCGGCCGACCAGGACGGTGGCCAGGGCGCCGAGCCCCAGTCCCTCGATGGTGGCGTCCAGCCGGGAGAGCACGCGGGCGGGGCCCTCCGCGTTGTCGTAGGCGATGCCGCGCAGCAAGCCGCGCAGCTGGCCCATGGTGGCGGCGGCCTGGGTGTCGTGCCCGACGACGTCGCCGATCACCAGCATCGTGGAGCCGTCGGGTTGTTCGAACACGTCGTACCAGTCGCCGCCGACCTGGGCCTCGCGCGTGGCCGGCACGTAGCGCACGCCGACCTCCAGGTGCGCGCGCTCCGGCGGATCGGACAGCAGGCTGCGCTGCAGCGTCTCGGCGGCCCGCACGATGCTGCGCGAGCGGGCGTACAGCGCCTCGAGCAGGTGGGTGCGCAGCTCGGTGGCCTCGGTGATCTCCTGCGCCGTCCAGGACTCCGAGCGCCCCCGGACGGTCTCCCGCCAGCGGTCGAAGGACTTGCGCGGGCTGAGCCGGACCTCGTCCCCCTCGCGTTCGGCGATCGCCTTGTTGTGCGGGTCGCCGCCCCAGTCGATGTGCCGCACGGCCTCGCCGCGGAACCAGAGCACGTACTGCCCCTCGGGCAGGGGCAGGACCAGCGCGCCGCAGGCCAGCTCGGTCGGAGCGGCCAGATGCGGTGCGTCGGTGGCCAGGGCGTCGGTGGTGACGACGTCGTTCCCACAGCCCGCCGCCCATGCCGCGATGCCGTCGGCGAGGGCGGGGGGCAGGTCGGCACCGGCGGTGCCGCGGTGCCGCTGCAGGTTCACCACGACGCCGTCGGCGTCCAGCACGTCGAGCAGGTTGGGCCGGCCGAGCAGGGTCTCGCTGAGCATCCGGTCCTCGTCGAGGGTGGCGGCGGTGAGCCACGCCAGGTTGGACCGCACCCGCAGGGCGCGCTGGATCTCGTCCTGGGACGCGCGGTCGATCAGGCGCACCGACAGCGTCGAGCCGAGGAATTCCGCCGCCGCGCGCGTCGCGTAGGGCGGGGCGTGCGGGCCGCTGTAGTGGTGGCAGGCGATGAGCCCCCAGAGCTTGTCGTCGCGCAGCAGCGAAATCGACATCGAGGCGCGCACGCCCATGTTCTTCAGGTACTCGACGTGGATGGGCGAGACGCTGCGCAGGGTCGAGAACGTGAGGTCCAGCGGCCGGCCGGTGACGGGGTGGTCGGCCGGGCTGATCGGGACCGGGTCGTAGTCGACGTCGGAGATCAGCCGGATCCAGTTCTTCTCGTACAGCGCCCGCGCCTGGGCCGGGATGTCCGAGGCGGGATAGTGCAGACCGAGGAAGGGGTTGAGGTCCTCCCGCTTCGCCTCCGCGACGACCTCGCCGTTGTACTCGGTGTCGTAGCGGTAGACCATCACGCGGTCGAAGCCGGTGAGGGAGCGCACGGCCTGCGCGGTGATGTCGTAGAGCTGCGGCAGCGACGAGGCGCGGTCGAGGTCGGCCACCGTGCCGCGCACCGCCTGGTAGGTGTTCGGGAACGAGAAGGGCCGCGGTCCGCGTGCCGGCTCCAGCTCCACGACGACGCTGGACAGCGGCCCGGCGCCGGTCGCCACCAGGCCGTCACCCGCGTCCGCACTGCCCTGCTCGACCAGCGCTCGGTGCAGCAGGGCGTCCACCGGGACGGGGCCCCCGTCGACGTCGAGCGTGATCTCGACCGGGTTGCGCTCGCGGAGGTCGCCGAACGCGCTCGCCGAGCGGATCACCGCACCGGCCGCGGCTTCGCCCAGCACCTCGGCGAGCGGACGCCCGATCGCGTCCCGCCACGCCATCCCGGTGAGGTCGCCCAGGTTCTCCGACACCTGCTGGACGATCCAGTCGAGGTCGCGCACGGTGATCAGGACCCCGCGCGGCTGGGTGCTGCCGGGGATGTGGATCGGTTCCCGCTCGCAGTTGGACAGGTCTACGGGGTCGCCGGGGGCGAGAAAGTCGATCGTCGCGTCCGCGCCGGTCACGCGCGGACCTGCTCGGGCCGCGCGGCCGGTGCGCACCACAGCGCCAGTGCGCGGAAGGTGTCCCGCGCGGCGGACACGATGCGGTCGATGTCGCCGCCGGCGGTCACGTGAGCCCGGGTGGTCCGGCGGAAGGCGGCCCACATCGCGCCGGTCTCCGCGCCGTAGGGGGAGAAGGCGCGGATCCGCACGCCGGAGAGGGCGGGGAGCGTCGCCAGGTGCCGGTCGATGAACGCGCCGCCCAGGGTGGATCCCTCCAGCACGTACAGCCGGCCGAGCGCCTCGTCGGTGCCAGGGATCGCCGGCAGCCGCGGGGTGCCGGCCATCCGGTCGGCGTCCAGGGCGCGCAGGTCGGCGGCGAACAGCTCCGCGCGGCGTCGGCGGGACCAGTCGACGGCGGCCGCGTCGTCGGGGCAGCCGGCCGCCCAGTCGTCGAGCCCCTGCTCCGCCGCGATCCAGAAGCCGTGCATCAGCGTCAGCGCGGAGGTCAGCCGGTCGCGGTCCAGGCGCGCGTCGAGGAGGTCCAGCGTGCGCTCGACCGCCTCGTGCTCGGCGGCCGTTCCCGTTCGCAGCAGGCGCAGGACGTCGTCGCGGTCGCTGCGGTCGTCCTGGTGGTGGAAGTCGTCATCCGCAGCCATTGCGACGAGCGTAGGTGACCGGTTCGGGTCAGGTGTGGTCGAGCCGGGGAAGGTGCGCCGCACGCAGTCCGGTGTGCAGCAGCAGCCGGTCGTCCCCGTCGGCGAGGTCCAGGCCGGTGAGCGCGGCGATCCGGCCGAGGCGGTAGTACAGCGTCTGCCGGTGGATCCGCAGGACCTCTGCCGTGCGGACCGCGCTGCCCGCGCAGTCGAGGTAGGTCTCGGCCGTCCCGGCGAGCACCGGGTCGGCCAGCAGGGGCAGCACCGCCGGGTCCGGCCCGGCGAGCTCGGTGACCGGGCGCCAGGCGCCGAGCTCGGCCCAGTGGGCGACGGGCGAGAAGCGATCGACCGCCGCGGCCACCCGTGCCGCGGCACGGGCCTCCCGCCACTGCTCGGCCAGCTCGCCGGTGCCCCGGCGCACGGCCGAGACGCCCGCGGTGCTGCCGGGCCGGAGGGACCGCAGCGAGGCCGCGGCCAGAGCTCCGGCCGGGCGGAGGTCGGTCGTCGAGGGCAGCGGGACGAGGACGGCCACGGGGCCGTCGTCCACGAGGGTGGCGACCGCGCCGGCGGCCGGGAGCTGCCAGTCGACGGACAGCTCATCCGCCGGGCAGAGCGCCACGAGCACCTGGGCGCCGTCCTCGGTCAGCCGGTCGGCCAGTCGGCGACCGGCCTGGGCCCGGGCCGCGGGGCGGCCGGTGAGGGCGTCGGCGAGAAGCCGGCCCAGGTCGTCGGGTGGCCGGCCGGCCAGCAGCCGTCCGGCGCGGGCGGCGAGGTCCATCGCGCGGGCCAGTGCGGGGTCGGCGTCGTCGTCGGGGTCGATCCGCCCGCCGTCGAGCAGCCACAGGTAGCCCCGGGTGCCGCCCTCGTGCCGCACCGGCAGCACCAGGCGGGTGAGGATGCCGGCCTCCGGGTCCGCCGGCGTGCGCAACGGCCGGGTCGCCGAGGCGATGCCGAAGTCCTCGAACCAGCGCCGGGTCTCCAGCGCCGATCCGCAGGTGAGGATCGACCGGGTCCGGACGGCGTCCATCGGGTCCGCGCCGCTGTCGTCGTGGGCGCAGAAGGCGAGCAGCGTGAAGGCCGAGTCCTCGAGCGTGGCGGGGGCGGCCAGCACCCGCGACACCTCGTCGACGAGTTCCTGCAGGTCGTCCCGCACGTCGTCCTCCCCACTCCGGGCGCTTGGTGCCATGGCCGGATCTCGTACAGCTGTATGAGATCAGACGGGGAGAATCCCGACATCTGTCCCTGGCCCCGACGGGTGGGGGTGCCTAGCGTCCTCAGGTGTTGCGGTCGGTCGTCGCTGGAGGTGTCGTCGTGTTGCAGAAGGTCCTGCTGAGCGCCTCCCGGCGGCACGGTCTCCGCGCCGCCGTCACCGGCACGCCGGCCACCCGGCGGGTCGTCGACCGGTTCGTCGCCGGAGAGACGCTCGACGACGCGCTGCGCGCCGTCCGCGAGCTGTCCGCCGACAGCATCGCGGTGACCCTCGACCACCTCGGGGAGGACGTCACCGACCGATCCCAGGCGGTGCGGTCCCGCGACGCCTACCTGGCCGCGCTGGAGGGTCTCGCACCGCTCGGTCCCGGACCGGCCGCCGAGGTGTCGGTCAAGCTCTCGGCCTTCGGCCAGGCGCTTCCCGACGGCGGGCACGACATCGCCCTGGAACTGGTGCGCCCGGTCGTCGAGGCCGCCACCGCGATCGGCACCACGGTCACCCTCGACATGGAGGACTCCCGCACCGTCGACTCGACGCTGGCCGCGGTCGCCGAGCTGCGCAAGGACCACCCCGGCACCGGAGCCGTGCTGCAGGCGATGCTGCACCGCACCGAGGACGACGCCAAGGCGCTCGCGGTCACCGGCTCGCGGGTGCGGCTGGTCAAGGGCGCCTACGACGAGCCGGCGTCGGCCGCGCATCAGCGGAAGGCCGACGTCGACGCCGCCTACCTGCGCTGCCTCGAGCTGCTCATGGCCGGCCCCGGCTACCCGATGGTCGGCTCGCACGACCCGGCGATCGTGGCGCGTGCCCACGAGCTGGCCGCCCAGCACTCCCGCGCCGCCGACTCGTGGGAGGTGCAGATGCTCTACGGGATCCGCCCCGACGAGCAGCGCCGGCTGGCCGCCGCCGGCACCCGCGTCCGGGCCTACGTGCCCTACGGCGCCGACTGGTACGGCTACTTCATGCGCCGGCTGGCCGAGCGCCCCGCCAACGTCGCCTTCTTCCTGCGCTCCCTCGCCACCCGACGCTGAATCGAGGTTCCCCATGGACGCCATCACCCGGGTGCCGGCCCCCCGCAACGAGCCGGTCCTGACCTACGCGCCGGGTGCGCCGGAGCGCGAGGAGCTGCAGCGGCGCCTGGCCGAGCTCGCCGCGGAGCCGGTGGAACTGACCAGCACTCTCGGCGGGCGGCAGCGCATGGCCGCCGGCGAACGGTTCGACGTCGTCCAGCCGCACCGGCACTCCGCCGTCCTGGGCACCGCGGCGCACGCCACCCACGCCGACGCGCAGGAGGCGATCCGCTGCGCCAAGGAGGCGGCACCGGGGTGGTCGGACCTCTCCTTCGACGACCGCGCCGCCGTCTTCCTCCGCGCCGCCGACCTGCTCGCCGGCCCGTGGCGGCAGACGCTGAACGCCGCGACGATGCTCGGCCAGAGCAAGACCGTGCAGCAGGCCGAGATCGACAGCGCGTGCGAACTGATCGACTTCTGGCGCTACAACGTGCACTTCGCCCGTCAGATCCTGGCCCAGCAGCCGGGGTCCTCGCCCGGCGTGTGGAACCGCAGCGACCACCGGCCGCTGGAGGGCTTCGTCTACGCGATCACGCCGTTCAACTTCACCGCGATCGCCGGCAACCTGCCCACCGCGCCCGCGCTGATGGGCAACACCGTCGTCTGGAAGCCCGCGCCCACCCAGCAGTTCGCCGCGCACTTCCTGATGCGGCTGCTGGAGGAGGCCGGGCTCCCGCCGGGCGTGATCAACCTGGTGACCGGCGACGGGATCGCCGTCTCCGAGGTGGCCCTGGCCGACCGCGACCTCGCCGGCATCCACTTCACCGGGTCCACGCCGGTCTTCCAACACCTGTGGCGGACCGTGGGCGAGAACATCGCCTCCTACCGCGGCTACCCGCGGATCGTCGGCGAGACCGGCGGCAAGGACTTCGTCGTCGCCCATCCCTCCGCCGACGTCGACGTGCTGCGGACGGCGCTGGTTCGCGGCGCGTTCGAGTACCAGGGGCAGAAGTGCTCGGCGGCCTCCCGGGCGTACGTTCCGCGCTCGGTGTGGGGCCGGCTGCGCGACGACCTCGTCGGGGTCACCGAGTCCCTGACGATGGGCGACGTCACCGACTTCTCGAACTTTCTGGGCGCGGTGATCGACCGGAGATCGTTCTCCAAGCTGTCCGGGGTCCTGGACCGGGTGGCGGGCGACCCGGCGCTGTCGATCGTCGCGGGCGGCACCGCCGACGACAGCGAGGGCTTCTTCGTGCGGCCGACGATCATCGAGGGCACCGACCCGGGCCACGACGTCTTCACCACCGAGTACTTCGGCCCGGTGTTGGCGGTGCACGTGTACGAGGACGCCGAGTACGACGCGGTGCTGACCCAGATGGAGTCGGTCGCGCCCTACGCGCTCACCGGGGCGGTCATCGCGCAGGACCGGGCGGCCATCGCGCACGCGCAGAAGGTCCTGCGGCACGCGGCGGGCAACTTCTACGTCAACGACAAGCCGACCGGGGCCGTCGTCGGCCAGCAGCCCTTCGGTGGGGGGCGCGCCTCGGGGACCAACGACAAGGCCGGCGCCGCGCAGAACCTGCAGCGCTGGACGTCGACCCGCTCGATCAAGGAGACGTTCACGCCGCCGACGGACCACCGCTACCCGCACATGCACTGACCCGGCAGCCCATGGTGATGAGGTCTCCTGATCACCATGGGTCCTGGCTCGCGGTCGACGGTGAGCCAGGACCCGGAACGATCAGGTCTCCTGATCATCAGCGCGCGGCCAGTGGGGGACGCCGTCGAGCAGGACGGCGCCCTCGGACGGGCGGTGCGGGGTGAGCCGGCCGTCAGGCATCAGGTGGACGACGTCGTACCCCCGCGCCAGGACGGCGACGTCGGCGATCAGCCGCCGGTGGCACCGCCACCACACGCTCTCGCTGCACATCACCGCCACCGTTCGCCCGTCCGCCTCGGCCAGCACCTCGTCCAGCGCCGCGACGAACTCCGGCGTCCGGGTGTGCGCGGCGTAGGCGGCGAACTGCGCGACCGTCCACCAGTCGTCCACCACCGGGGTTCCCGCGGGCAGGGCGCGCCGCCCGCCCAGGCGCTCCTCCCATCGGTAACCGACGCCGGCGGCCGGCAGCCACTCCGCCAGGGCCTCCCGCCGGACGTCGGGGTTGTTCCGGCTGCCCGGGAAGCGGCGCACGTCGACGACCACCTCCACCCCGGCGGCGGTGAGGCGCGCACCCAGGCTCTCGCGGTCCTCCGGTCCGTGCCCCACGGTCATCAACGCCACGCCTCCTGCCTACCCGAGCACCGCGGCCCCCGCCCCGGCAGTCATGCTCGCGGGCACGGATTCGGGGATGGAGGAGTGTGGACGGCGGAGCGGCAGAGGCGCGGACCTCGATGTGGCGGTCGCGCGGGGTGCGGGCGCTGGTCGGCGTCACCTCCCTCGGGTTCGCCAGCTACTGCCTGACGCTGGCGTCCCTGCCGACGTACGCGGTGGCGGGCGGGGCAGCGGAGAGCACCGCGGGCGTGGTGACCGCCGTCTTCCTCGTGGTGACCATCGCCGCCCAGTCGGTGGTCCCGGCGCTCACCGCGAGATTCGGCACCGGACCGGTCCTCGCCGCCGGGCTGGTAGCGCTCGGGCTCCCCGCGCCGCTGTACGTGCTCGACGACGGCGTCGCCTGGATATCGGCGCTCTCCGCTGTGCGCGGCGTCGGCTTCGGGGTGCTCACCGTCCTCGGTGCGACCCTCGCCGTGCGGGTGGCGCCGCCAGGCCGGCGCGGCGAGTCCATCGGCCTCTACGGCCTCGCCATCGCGATCCCGAACATGCTGGCCGTCCCGGCCGGAGCCGCCCTGGTGCTCGCGGACCACGTGGGCTGGCTGTCCTGGCTGGCGGCCTCACCGCTGCTCGGGCTGGTCTTCCTCCCGATGCTGCTGCGCTCGGTCCGCCAGGGGGAGGCGGCCGGCCCGACGGGGAGCGGGGGGGCCGCGGTGCGCGCCGCGGTCGCGCCGTCGGTGGTGCTCCTGGTGGTGACCACCGCCGGCGGGGGGCTGGTCACCTTCCTGCCGATCGAGCGGCCCGACGGACAGCTGGCCACCGCGGCGCTGCTGCTCTGGGGGCTGACCGGGGCACTCACCCGGTGGCGGGCCGGCGTGCTCGCCGACCGCGTCGGCAGCGCCCTGCTCCTCCCGCTGGGGCTGCTGGTCGCGGCGCTCGGCCTGGCGCTGACCGGTATCGGCCTGCGCTTCGGGCCGGTCTGGGTGCTGGGCGGCGCGGCGGTGTTCGGCGCCGGGTTCGGAGCGGTGCAGAACCTGACGCTGCTGCGGGCCTTCGCGCGCGCCGGGGACGGCGGCACGACGTCGGCCAGCGCGATGTGGAACGCCTCGTTCGACGCCGGGACCGCGAGCGGTGCGCTGCTGCTGGGCCTGCCCTACGCCGGCCTCGGCCTTCCGTCCACGCTCGTGCTCATGGCCGTGGTGCTCGCCCTGGCGCTGCCGATCGCGCGGGCGTCGGCCCGCCCCGCGCTCGGCCGCACCTGAGCCGGCGGGCGCTCAGCGCCGTCGCAGGACCCGGACGGCGACGGCCAGGAGCCAGATCACGACGGCCAGGACCAGCGCGCCCGTGGCGATCGCGACGTTGACCAGCACGGTGTGCACGTGCGCGCCGTCGGCGTGCCCGGCGATGTCGGTGCGGGCCATCACCTGCTGCGGGTCCTGCGGGTCGTAGACGACCTCCAGGGGCGCGGCGTACTGGTAGCTGCCCGCGCGCCAGACGGAGTTCCAGCGGTCGCGCGGCTCGTACTCGGCGAGCACGCGGCTGAAGCCCGTGGCCCCGGCCGTGACGCGCTCGCCGTCCACGGTGGTGAAGGTGACATCCAGCTCCCGACGGGCGTTTCGCCGGGACAGCTCCTCGCGCACCTCGATGGCGGTCACCGTGACGCCCCTGCTCTCCAGCCGGCGCGCCAGATCGGCGTCGGGCTCCTCGGATAACACCAGAAAACCGGTGCCGGCCAGCAGCCAGATCAGTCCCGCGACGGCGAGCAGGACCGACGTACCGGGCAGCTGCCAGGGCGGGGCGAGCCGGCCGCGCCGCCACCAGCCGGGAGCGCGGGCGCGGGGGCCTGAGTGGCCGGTGCCACCGTCAGGGCAGCCGGGCGACGATCGCCTGCAGCGAGCGGATGAAGAGGATCTCCTCGGCGCCGCGCCGGAGCCACGTCCGCAGCCCGTCCGGATCGGAGCGGTTGGCGTCGCGCAGCTGACCGAGCTTGAGCTGGCGGGTGCTGGCCTGGGCCCGCTGAGCGGTGGGGAGCACGCGGCCCTCGGCGCGGGCGATGGCGGTGAGCCCGGCGCCGACGAAGACGAGGTCGCGGACGTCGGTCAGCTCGGCCAGGAGCGCGTCGACGGCGTCGTCCTCGCCCTCGGAGAGATGGGCGAGCAGCACTTCGGCACGGCGGCGGCCCTCGGCCGCGGGGTCATGCGTGGTCACGGCACCACTGTGCCCCGGCCGGGGTGGCCGGGGCACAGCGGGTGCTCGGTGCGACGCTCGCCGACTCCCTTCCGGGGGAAGGGGGGGTCCTTCCTCAGGCGTCGCGATGCCGGAACGCCAGGTACGCGACGAGCAGGACGGCGGCAACCTCGGCGCAGAACACCGCGAAACCCACCCAGGGGTCGAGCAGGAAGGGGTTGAACGAGACCGGGGTGGCGATCGAGGAGCCCGCGTTGCCCGGCATGAGCTTCGACGTCCACTCGCCCCAGGCGCCGGGCAGCAGGACGACCAGGGTGCCGACGACGAACACCAGCGCCAGCACGATCGACAGCGCCGCCGCGGTGTGCCGCACCAGCAGGCCGACGCCGGCGGCGAGCAACCCCAGCCCGGCCATGTACAGGCCGCTGCCGAGCATCGAGCGCAGTACGCCGTCGTCGGACAGCGCGAGACCGACGCCCTCCCGGTCGAGGAAGAAGTTGCCGCCGAGGTACCCGGCGACGGCGGTGACCGTGCCCGCGACGAACAGCGTGCCGACGAGGACGAGGGCCTTCGCCGCCAGGACCGCTCCGCGGCGCGGCGTCGCGGCCAGCGTCGCGCGGATCATGCCCGTCCCGTACTCGGTCGTGACGGCCAGGGTGCCGAGCACGATCGCGGTGATCTGGGCGAACGTCACCCGAAGGTGATGAACGAGCCCGGGTTCTCGTCGGCCTCGCTGCTGGCCAGCCACTCGGCGTTCGTCGCGCAGATCAGGGTCGTGAGGCCCGCACCCAGGACGAGCATGGCGATGACCGACCAGGTGGTGGAGCGCACCGACCAGAACTTGAGCCACTCGGCGCGCAGCGTCTCGGGGAAGCCCGGTCGGCGCATGCCCGGGACGTTGCGGTTCGGGTCGAGGCGGACGGTCGTGTCGGCCGAGGTGACGGTCATCGGGAGGTCCCTGCGGGAGTGACGGGCGCGGAGGGGGCCATCGGGGAGGCCGAGTACTCCACGCTGTCGGCGGTCAAGGTCATGAAGGCGTCCTCGAGGGAGGACCGGACGAGCGTGAGCTCGTGCAGCAGCAGGCCGCTCTTCCCGACGAGCTCGCCGACGGCGGCGGCGGCGAGGCCCTGCACGCGCAGCTCCTCGTCGTGCACGGCGACGTCGAGCCCGTGCCGGCGGAGGAGCTCGGCGACCTCGCCCCGCTGGGGGCTGGCGACCCGCACGTAGGAGGCGGCGTGCTCGGCGATGAACTGCGACATCGAGCAGTCGGCCAGGATCCGGCCACGGCCGACGACGACCAGGTGGTCGGCGGTCAGCGCCATCTCGCTCATCAGGTGGCTGGACACGAACACGGTGCGCCCCTGCGCCGCGAGTTCCCGCGCGAGGGTGCGGACCCAGCGGATGCCCTCGGGGTCCAGCCCGTTGACCGGCTCGTCGAGCACGACGACGGGCGGGTCGCCGAGCAGTGCGACGGCGATGCCGAGTCGCTGGCCCATGCCGAGGGAGAACTTGCCCACCCGCTTGTCCGCGACGCTGTCGAGGCCCACGAGGTCGAGGACCTCGTCGACCCGCGCCCGCGGGATGCCGTTGCTGGCCGCCAACCAGCGCAGGTGGTCGCGCGCCGAGCGGCCGGGGTGCAGGGTCCGCGCCTCCAGGAGCGCGCCGACCTCGCGCAGCGGCGCGGCATAGTCCTGATAGCGGCGGCCGTTGACGGTCACGCTGCCGGAGGTGGGCCGGTCCAGGCCGAGGATCATGCGCATGGTCGTCGACTTGCCCGCGCCGTTGGGGCCCAGGAAGCCGGTGACCCGGCCGGGCTCGACGGTGAACGTGACGCCGTCGACGGCGGGCTCGGCGCCGTAGACCTTGGTGAGGCTGCGGGCGGCGATCATGCGAACGCCGCCCTGCTGGTCAGGTGATGAGTCATGCCGGAAGCCTGTCGGGGCGGCTGTCCCGGATCCATCGGGGAGCGCCCTGATCGGACCCTGAACCGTCCCTGACGGGATCAGGCGCTGCGGGGCAGGGGAGCATTCGGGCCGAGCTCGCGGCGCAGTGCCCGCGCGGCGGCCTGGCCGGCCCGGTTGGCGCCGATCGTGCTGGCCGACGGGCCGTAGCCGACCAGGTGCAGCCGCGGTTCGCCGACGACCTGGGTGCCGTCGAGGCGGAAGCCGCCGCCGGGCTCCCGGAGGTGCAGCGGGGCCAGGTGGCCGACGGCGGCCCGGAAGCCGGTGGCCCAGAGGATCACGTCGGCGGCGACGAACCGGCCGTCCTCCCACGCGACGCCGTCGGGGGTGATCCGGTCGAACATCGGCAGCCGGTCGAGGACTCCGCGGTCGAGGCCGTCGCGGATGTAGGGGGTGGAGACCAGCAGGCCGGTGAGACCCACGACGCTGCCCGGCCGGCGGCCCTCGCGGACCGCCTGCTCCACCTTGGCCACCACCTCGCGGCCGGCGTTCTCGTCGAACACCCCCTCGCGCCACACCGGAGGCCGGCGGGTCACCCAGGTGGTGCCGGTGACCAGAGAGATCTCGCCCAGCAGCTGGGTGGCCGACGCGCCACCCCCGACGACCACGACGTGCTGCCCGCGGAACTCCTCTGCGGTCCGGTAGTCGACGGTGTGCAACTGCCGGCCGCGGAAGACGTCCTGCCCCGGATAGCGGGGGACGAACGGGCGGCTCCACGTGCCGGTGGCGTTCACCACCGCGCGCGCCGTCCAGTCGCCGTCGTCGGTGGACAGCCGGAATCCGCCGTCGTCGGTCCGGTGGACCGAGGTCACCCGGACCGGACGGACGACGGGGAGCTCGAAGTGCTCCTCGTAGGCAGCGAAGTAGGCCGGGACCGACTCGACGGCGGGTGCGCGGTCGTCGTCCGGGACGAACGGCAGGCCGGGCAGGTCGTGCACCCGGTGCGTCGTGCCGAGGGTCAGCGAGGGCCAGCGGTGCCGCCACGCCCCACCGGGCGCGGGCTCGCCGTCGAGGACGACGAAGCCGGTGCCGCGCTCGAACCCCTGCCGCGCCAGCGCCCAGGCCGTGGACAGGCCGGCCTGACCCGCACCGACCACCACGACGTCGACGTCGCGGGCTGGAGGCCGGTGCGTCATGCCGGGGAAACCGCAGGCCGACCCGCGTCCTTCCCACCGGCTGCCGGGCGTCGCCCGATCGTGATGGGACGTGTCGGTTCCTCTTCCCTGTGAAACCAACCGACCGGTATGGTCCGGCCCTCTCATCGAGCGGACGGGGGCACCACGATGGCGGGGTCGGGCGCAGGCGGTCGGAAGTTCTCCTCGCGGGATCGCTGGTTCGTGTCCGTGGAGCTACTCCGGCGGTCGTCCGCCGTGCGCCCCGAGCTCGGGGTGGGGGAGCGGCTGGACGCCCCGGGTGTGGCTCAGCTGGAACGGGCCCGGGCGCGCGGGCTGCAGACGGCGGTCCTGGTCGGCGACCGGGCGTTCTACGGAGACGACGCGGACTGGCTGGTCGACCGGTGGGTGGAGTGCGACACCCTGGACCCCGCGGCGATCGTGGCGGCGGTCGACGAGCTCGGCGGCGTCGTCCTCGCCGTCACGAGCACCGTCGACTCCTTCCTCGCACCGACGGCCGCGGCGGTCCGGGCGCTCGGGCTGCGCGGCCCGACGCCCGGCACCCCCGTGCTCTCCGACGACGAGGCGGTCCTCCGCGCGGCGATGGCGGACGCGGGCGTCGCCGTCGCCCCCTGGGTGTCGGTGTGCGCGGGCGAGCCCGGGCTCGCCTCGGCCGTGGGCTATCCCTGCGTCGTCGCGCCGGTGGACGGCTCCCGGCGGTGGGACGTCGCGCTGGTGGGGGATGACCGGGAACTGCGGGCGCTGGCCACCCGGCACGGGGGGCGCAGCACCTACGGCCGGCAGGTCCGCCCTCGCCACCGGCTGCTCGTCGAGCAGTACGTGCACGGGCCGCGGTACGCCGCCGACGGGTTCGTCGTGGAGGGGCGGCCGGAGGTCCTCGCCTGGTCCGAGCAGGTCATGACGCTGCCGCCGGAGTTCACCGAGCTGGCGCTGACCGCGACGCGGCAGGCGCCCGTCGGGATCGCGCCCGCGTACGTGGAGGCAGCGCTCGCCGCCGCCGGGCACGACTCCGGGCCGTTCCACCTGGAGTTCGTGCTGGGCCCGGCGGGGCCGGTGCTGGTCGCGCTGCACGCGCGGCCGGCCGCGCCAGGAGCCCAGCTGTGCGTCGACCACGTCAGTGGCGTGGACACCGCGGACCTCGCCGTCGCGTTGCTGCTCGGGGAGCCGGTGCCCGTCGCGCGACCCGACCCGGCCGTGGCGGCGTGCACCCGCATGTACCTGATGTCGCACCACGCCGGGCGGGTCCGCGAGGTCTCCGGCGTGCGCGAGGTCGCGGCCATCCCCGGTCTCGTGCTGGCCGAGGTCTTCACCGACGTGGGCGGTGGCATCGAGCTCCCCGGATCGCCCGCCGGCTACCTCGGGCACGTGATCGCCGCGGGCGCCACGCCGGAGCAGGCGCGGCGCCGGGCCGTGTTCGCGCTGAACGGCATCCGCGTGGACGTCGAGGTGCTGCAGACCGTCTGACCGCCTCACCTGCTGCGTTGATGTACCGGACCACCCAGTCGTTGTCGACCTCGATCAGCCCGACTGGCTGGACTCGAGAGTCGGAGACTCCTCGTCGACCTGCTCGTCGGTTCACCGCCGGCTCGTCACGACCCCTCTTGCCTGCCCATCAGCCCCCCTGCACCGGCGGTCGACCCATCGGTCATCCAGATACCGGTTGCCATCCGCCGTGCGCAGCC
Organism: Blastococcus atacamensis; assembly: GCF_002938425.1. Classification (GTDB taxonomy): domain Bacteria; phylum Actinomycetota; class Actinomycetes; order Mycobacteriales; family Geodermatophilaceae; genus Blastococcus; species Blastococcus atacamensis. The sequence continues at coordinate 36,965 of NZ_POQU01000001.1, forward strand.
GCGATGTCGCACCATTGCGGAGTTGTCTGCTCGGCGACCTCGCTCAGCAGCAGTCGCCCGTATCGGGCAGGCTGGTCCCCGGGGCCGTGACGGCAGGACCGGAGGTAGAAGTGAGCGGGGCGACAGGGCTGCGCGGACGGGTCGCGCTGGTGACCGGTGGCAGCAGCGGCCTGGGCAGGGCAACGGCTCTGGCCCTGGCTGGAGACGGCGCCGATGTCGCGGTACTGGCCCGCGGATCCGCCGATCTGGATCTGACGGCCGAGCAGGTCCACGCCCGTGGCGTGCGAGCGAGCGCGGCGGTGGTGGATCTCGCCGATGCCGATGAGATCGAGCGGGCGGTATGTCAGGTGCACGCCGACCTCGGCCGCGTCGACGTCCTGGTCAACGCGGCCGGAACCGATGTGCCTGGTCCGGTGGCCGAGCTCGACGTCGCAGCTTGGGATCGGGTGCTCGCAGTGAATCTGCGCGCGTCATTCGTGTTGGCCAAGGCAGTCTGGCCGGACATGCGTGAGAACGGCGGCGGAACCATCGTCAACGTGTCCTCGGTGGCCGGCCGGCGCGGCTGGGCGAACGCCGCCGCGTACTGCTCCGCCAAGTTCGGGCTGACCGGCCTCACCCAGGCACTCGCGGCCGAGGGCAAACCGCATCGGATCCGCGCCTGCCTGGTTTATCCGGGCGCCATGGACACCAGCTGGGGCGTCTGGTCACCGGAAGATCGGACCGGCTCTGCTGAGCCGGCCCTGCCCGCCGACGCATTGGCACCCGATCAGGTCGCCCGCCTGATCAGCTGGATCGCCGCCGCCCCACCGGATGTGGTGCTCAACGAGGTAACCGTCACCCCGCTGCTCGAGCAGGGATGGCCGTGAGCCAGCGTGCATTGATCGACCCCGCGTTCGATCAGCAGGATCAGCAGGATCAGCGGGTCACCGGGGTGGGGCTGGGGCTGGTCGAGACGATCCGGTGCCTGCGAGCCTCCGGCGGGCAAGCGTCCTCCGGCGGCGATGCACCGGAGGGGCGGTCCCGTCCCGAGTGGCCGGAGAACCGGGTGAGGGTTGTCGATGGCCGAGCGCGAACCACGGTCGCCGCGGCGGGAAATCGCCTTGCGCGGACGTGCCGGCGAAGCCGGTGGTGAAGTGCGCCATCAGGGACTCGAACCCCGAACCCGCTGATTAAGAGTCAGCTGCTCTGCCAATTGAGCTAATGGCGCGGATGCACCGGCGTGCCGGGCAACGAGGCAGAACGATACCAGCGTCGCGCCGCGTCCATCGCAGGTGGTCGGGGAGGGCTTCGCCACACGTGGCGGCCACCGCGATGTCGTCCGTGCGTGGACACTGATGAGGAGCGCTCGCCCCAGGTGGGGCGAGGCGGGAGGACAGAGGAGCCGGTGCAGGTGCGACGGACAGCCGCGATGATCGCCGCGGGGACGCTGGTCCTCCTGGCCGGGTGCAGCGGGGACGACACCGCGAAGTCCGGTGAGCCCACCGCGCAGGCCGAGCCGGCGACTGTCGAGCTCGCCGTCGCCGACGGATCGGTCGACGTCTCTCCGGTGGTGCCGCTCGAGATCTCGGTCGACGGCGGTGAGCTCTCCGAGGTGACGGTGACCGACGGCGAGGGCGCGCCCGTGCCCGGCGCCGTCGCGCCGGCCGCCGACGAGGAGCCGGCCACCGACGACGAGGCCGCCGAGGACGGCGCGGCCGCCCAGGTCTGGACGCCGGAGACCCCGCTGGCCTACGGCACGAGCTACACGCTGACGGCCACCGCCACCAACGGCGACGACGAGACGACCACCGGGACGTCGACCTTCACCACGGTCACCCCCGAGTCCGTCACGACCCCCTCGGTCGGCCCGCTCGACGGCCAGACGGTCGGCGTCGGCATGCCGATCCGCGTCTACTTCGAGGAGCCGGTGGCCGACAAGGCCGCCGTCGAGAGCCACCTCGCGGTGACCAGCACGACCCCGACCGACGGTGTGTGGAGCTGGCTCAACGACACCGAGGTGCACTTCCGGCCGTCGCAGTACTGGCCGGAGAACATCGAGGTCACCGTCGACGCCGACCTGTACGGCGTGAACTTCGGCGACGGGGTGTGGGGCGAGAAGAACCGCTCGGTGTCCTTCTCCATCGGCGAGCGGCACGTCTCGATCGCCGACGCCGCCACCCACACCATGGAGGTGTTCGACGGCGACCAGCTGGTGCAGACCTTCCCGATGAGCGCCGGTGGCTCGGACTTCCCCAGCCGCAACGGGGCGCACGTGGTCACCGAGCTGAACCGGGACCGGATCATGGACTCCAGCACCTACGGCACCCCGGTCGACAGCCCCAACGGGTACCGGACGCCCGTCGAGTACGCCGTCCGCCTGTCCAACAACGGCGAGTTCGTGCACGCCGCACCGTGGTCGGTGGCGCAGCAGGGGCGCGAGAACGTCTCGCACGGCTGCATCAACCTCTCCACCGACCGGGCAGCCTGGTTCTTCAACTTCTCCCAGCCCGGCGACGTCGTGGAGATCAAGAACTCCGAAGGACCCGCGCTCTCGGCGGCCGACGGGGACATCTACGACTGGGCGATCTCCTGGGAGGAGTGGCAGGCCGGCAGCGCGCTGAAGTGATCACCGGTGAGCAGGGGGCGTTTCTCCCTCTGTGACCACGGGCACCCTTCCGCCGACTCGAGGAGGGTGGTCATGGAGACCTGGAAGATCGTGCTCATCGTCGCCGTCGCACTGGTGCTGGTCGCACTGCTGGTGCTGGCGCTGCTCAAGCGGGCGCGGGTCGCACGCGTGCAGCGCGAGGCGCAGCACCGCGAGCAGGCGCGCGAGAACCTGCAGGAGGCGCAGCTCCGGGCAGCCCGGGCGGACAAGGAGCAGGCGCTCGCCGAGGAGCAGGCCGCGGCGGCCCGGCGCGAGATTGCCGAGGTGCAGGAGCGTTCGGCGCTGGCCGAGCAGGAGGCCCGGGAGCGGGCCGCCCGCGCCGGTGAGGACCGCACGGCCGCCGAGCAGCTGCGGTCCGAGGCGCAGCGACTCGCACCCGACCTGACGGGCGACGGGCACCACCCGCAGCACGGTTCTCCTGACGGTGGTGCCACCCGCCGCTGAGTTTCGCCGGCCCCGCCGGTCAAACCTTTCGAGGACGTCGACTCGGAGGGGTGTCATGACCGATCTGCTGGCCATCGGTACGCGCAAGGGGCTGTTCCTGGCCCGCAGTGACGACGGGCGCCGGACCTGGACGCTGGACGGGCCGCACCTCCTGGCTCAGGAGGTCGCGGCCGTCTGCGTCGACACCCGCCGGGCAGGCCCGCGCATCCTGGCGGGCATCCAGTACGGGCACTGGGGACCGACCGTGATGTGGTCCGACGACCTGGGTGCCACCTGGGACGAGACTGATTCCGGCGCGATCCGGTTCCCCGCCGACACCGGGGCGGCGCTGGCACGGGTCTGGCAGCTCCGGCCCGACTCGGCCGACCGGCCCGACGTGGTGTGGGCCGGGTGCGAGCCGCACTCGCTGTGGCGCAGCACCGACGGCGGTTGCAGCTTCTCCCTCGTCCGCGGCCACTGGGACCACCCGCACCGGCCCGAGTGGGAGCCCGGCGGCGGCGGGGGAGCGGTGCACACGATCCTGCCCGACCCGGCCTCGGACCGGGTCACCATCGCGATGAGCGGCGGTGGCGTCTACCTGAGCGACGACGGCGGCTCATCCTGGGAGCCGCGCAATCGCGGGATCAGCGCCGTCTTCATGCCCGAGCCGGCGCCGGAGTACGGGCAGTGCGTGCACAAGGTGGCCGTCGACGCCGCCGGCCCGGACACGATGGTCGCGCAGAACCACTTCGGGGTGTTCCGCACCGAGGACGCCGGGCGGACCTGGTCCTCCATCGCCGGCGGGCTCCCGGCGGACTTCGGCTTCCCGATCGCGACCTCGCCGATCACGCCCGGGACGGCGTGGGTGGTGCCCCTGGTGGCGGACATGCAGCGCGTGCCACCGGGCGGGAAGCTGCGCGTCCACCGCACCCGCGACGCCGGGGCCACCTGGACCGAGGGCGGCGTCGGCCTGCCCGATGCCGCGTGGACCGCGGTCATGCGGGACGCGTTCTGCGTGGACGAGGGCGATCCGACCGGCGTCTACGTCGGCACCCGCGACGGCTGCGTCTACGCCAGCGCCGACGAGGCGGAGTCCTTCACCCTCGTCGCCGACCACCTGCCCGACGTGCTCGCGGTGCGCGCGGTGCGACTCCCGTGACCGTGCAGGTCCTGCTCCCCGGCGTGCTCGCCGACCTCGCCGGCGGCGCCAAGCACCTCGACGTCGAGCCGGCGGGGGACACCCTCGCCGACGTGCTGGACGAGCTGGCCGCTCGGCACCCCATGCTGGGGCGGCGGCTCCGCGACGAGACGGGCACGGTGCGGCGGTTCGTGAACGTCTACGTGGACGGCGACGACATCCGCTACGCCGGCGGCCTGACGACGACGGTGCGCGACGGCGCCCAGGTGCAGGTGCTGCCCTCGATCGCGGGCGGCTGAGGGGGCAGGGGGCTCAGAGGGAGGCGAGCTGCGCGCAGTTCGGGCACAGCTGCTGCTCCTCGTAGCCCTCGGGGGGCCAGGGGAGCTGCTCGTCGATGGAGACGTAGGCGCCGCACAGGGCCTTGCGGCTCTGCCCTGCCACCCGGCCGATCGTGGCGTGCGCCGGGCCGATCTGACGGGGCGTGAGGCCCTCCGCACCGAAGGAGCCGACCATCACGACCGCGTGGGCTGTTCCGTACGCGTAAACGGTGGTCATGTCGACAGGGTCCGGGCCCGTCCGCCGGGAGACCAGCACCGCCGGGTACGTGTTCGGCGCAGCCGCCACATCCGCCCCGTCCGTACCGGGATCCGCGCAGATCGGTGGTATCCGGCTCTATCGCTCGTCGGCGTCGACGATCTCGCGCAGCGCGCGCACGTGCCCCGCGTAGGCCCGAGCTCCCTCGCGGGTGAGCGAGAGCCACAGCCGGCTGCGCGAGTTCCGCACGGCGCGCTCCTGCTGCACGTACCCGGCGTCGACGAGGTGCGCGAGCTGCTTGCTCAGCGCCGACTTCGACAGTCCCAGGCGGTCCTGGAGGACGCCGAACTCGATGCTCTGCGCGGCGCTGAGCATCGCGCAGATCCGCAGGCGCTGCGGCGCGTGGATGACCTCGTCGAAGGCGACCGTCTCAGCGTCCATCGCCGTAGATCTTCACGTAGCGGTATCCGGTGACGAGCACGATCGCGGCAGCGACGGCGGCGCCGACCAGGAACACCCACCGGGCACCGGTCGTCTCGTCGAGCACCAGGCACAGCAGGTAGGTGCCCGAGGTCCCGAGCAGGAACGGGACCATGTCCGCGGGCCGTGGCGTGACCCACGAGACGCCGTCGCGGTTGAGCCAGTACCGGTGCCCGAGCCCACCCGCGCCGGCGGCGATGGCCACGATCGCCACCAGCTGGGTCATCCGGCCGGCGTCGGAATCCGGTAGCAGCTGCACCAGGTGGAGGCCCGCGATGGCGGCCGCCATGGCGACGAAGAACCAGTACGGGATGGGCGGGTACCGCACCGCGTCCTGGTCCTCGGCGAGCTGTCGCAGCGACTCGCGCGCCTCGTCCGGCGTGGGGGAGTGCCGCGATGGGGTTTCCATGCAGGAAACAGTAGCGCAGAGTTTCCTGCATGGAAACCCTTGATCGGATCAGGACGCGTAGATCTTTTCCACCTCGGGAGCGAACTCCTTCATCACCACCGAGCGCTTGAGCTTCAGCGACGGCGTCAGCTGCCCGCCCTCCACCGTCCACTCGACCGGGAGGACCGCGAAGTTGCGGATCGACTCCGCCGTCGACACCGAGGCGTTCGCGGCGTCGACGGCGGCCTGCACCTCCGCCATGACCTCGGGGTCGTCCACCAGCTGGTGCATCGGGGTGTCGGCCGGACGCCCCTTGGCCTCCAGCCAGGCCGGCAGCGCCTCGGCGTCGAGGGTGATCAGGCAGCCGATGTAGGGGCGGTTGTCGCCCACGACGATGCACTGGCTGACCAGCGGGTGGGCGCGGATCTTGTCCTCGAGCACCGCGGGGGAGACGTTCTTCCCGCCGGAGGTCACCAGGATCTCCTTGATCCGGCCGGTGATCGTCACGTAGCCCTCGCTGTCGAGGACCCCGATGTCGCCCGTGGCGAACCAGCCGTCGCGCATGGTCTCGGCGGTCGCGGCCGGGTTGTTCCAGTAGCCCCGGAACACCTGCGGGCCGCGCACGAGGATCTCGCCGGTGTCGTCGATGCGCACCGACGAGCCGGGGGCGGCCCGCCCGACGGTGCCGACCTTGAGCGCCTCCGGCCCGCTGACGGTGGCCGGGCCGGCGGTCTCGGTGAGGCCGTAGCCCTCCAGGATGGTGACGCCGATGCCGCGGAAGAAGTGGCCCAGCCGCTCGCCCAGCGGCGCGCCTCCGGAGAGCGCGTACTCGACCTTGCCCCCCATGGCCGCGCGGAGCTTGCCGTAGACCAGGGCGTCGAACAGCTTGTGCTGGAGATTCAGCCCCATCCCGGCGCCGCCGGTGTCCTGCGCCTTGGACCACGCGACGGCGACCCGCTCGGCCCGGTCGAAGATGGCGCCCTTGCCGGCGGCGTGAGCCTTCTGCCGCGCCCCGTTGTAGACCTTCTCGAACACGCGGGGCACGGCCACGAGGAACGTCGGCTGGAAGGTGCCGAGGTCGGCCAGCAGCGAGGCGAGGTCGCCGGTGTGGCCCAGCCGCGCGCCGTTCTGGATGCAGCCGACCTCGATGATGCGGGCGAAGACGTGCGCCAGGGGGAGGAAGAGCAGCGAGCTCCCGCCCTCGGCGCTCATCGCGGGGATGACCGCCGGCGCGAGCTCGGCGACGTAGAGCAGGTTGCCGTGGGTGAGCTCGCAGCCCTTCGGGCGCCCGGTCGTCCCGGAGGTGTAGATGATCGTGGCCAGGCTCTCCGTGGAGAGGGTCGCCCGCCGCTCGTCGAGCACCGTGGCGGGGGCCTCGTCGGCGCGGGCGGCCAGGGTGTCGAGGTCGCCGGACTCGATCTGCCACACGTCGCGCAGGCCGGGCACGTCCGCGCGTACCGACTCGACGAGTGCCTCGTGCACGGGCGTCTCCACGACGACGGCGACGGCGCCGGAGTCCGACAGGATCCACTGGGCCTGCTCGGCCGACGAGGTCTCGTAGATCGGCACACCCACGCCGCCCGCCGTCCAGACGGCGTAGTCGGCCAGCGTCCACTCGTAGCGTGTCCTGGACAGGATCCCGACCCGGTCGCCGGCCTGGACGCCGGCGGCGATCATGCCGCGCGCGAGCCGGGCCACCTGGTCGGCGAACTCACGGCTGGTCACCGGCATCCACGTGCCCCCGGCGTTGCGGCTCAGCGCCACCCGGTTCGGGTGCGCGGCGGCGTTGCTGGTCACCGCGTCCGGTAGAGCGGCGGAGGGCGGGATCTCGAACGTTGCGGGGATGGAGTACTCCTGCATCGGGTGCGCTCCTCGGGCTCGAGCCGCGTCACGCCGGTGTGACGCAGATCGCGAAGATACAGAACATGTGGTCTGTATGTTCGGGATTCCGGCGCGGTGGTCGCCGGGGCTCGTCGATCTCCTGGGGGTAGCTGTGCAGTCCGCGCTCTACGAGGCCGAGCACGAGGCGTTCCGCGCGATGGTGCGCGACTTCCTGGCCAAGGAGGTCGTTCCGCACCACGCGGCGTGGGAGGACGCCGGCGTCGTCGACCGGTCGGTCTGGCTCAAGGCGGGCGAGCAGGGCCTGCTCGGCATGGACGTGCCCGAGGAGTACGGCGGGGGCGGCATCCGGGACTTCCGCTACAACGCGATCATCTCCGCCGAGGTCAGCCGGGTAGGGGCCAGCGGGCTGGGGTTCACGCTGCAGAACGACGTCGTCGCCCCCTACCTGATCGCGCTCACCACTGACGAGCAGAAGCGGCGGTGGTTGCCCGGCGTGGTCAGCGGCGAAATCATCACCGCGATCGCCATGACCGAGCCGGAGGCCGGCTCGGACCTGCAGGGCCTGCGGACGACGGCCCGCCGGGACGGCGACGAGTGGGTGCTGAACGGGTCCAAGACGTTCATCACCAACGGCATCAACGCCGACCTGGTGATCGTCGTGGCCCGCACCGATCCCGAGGCCGGCGCCCGCGGCTTCTCGCTGCTGGTCGTCGAGCGCGGGATCCCCGGCTTCGAGCGCGGCCGGAACCTCGACAAGATCGGCCTCAAGGCGCAGGACACCGCCGAGTTGTTCTTCTCCGACGTCCGCGTGCCGGCGGAGAACCTGCTCGGCACCGAGGGGCACGGCTTCTTCCACCTCATGGAGAACCTGCCGCAGGAGCGGCTGTCGATCGCCGCGGGCGCCGTGGCCTCGGCCCGGATCGTCCTCGACCGCACCGTCGAGTACTGCAAGGAGCGGACCGCCTTCGGCAAGCCGATCGGGAAGTTCCAGAACACCCGCTTCGAGCTCGCCGAGATGCACACCGAGGTGTCCATCGCCGAGACCTACCTCGAGAAGGCGATCGGTGAGCACAACGCCGGCCGGTTCACCGCCGAGGACGCCGCCATGGCCAAGTGGTGGACGACGGAGCTGCAGAAGCGCGTCGTCGACCGGTGCCTGCAGCTGCACGGCGGCTACGGCTACATGCTCGAGTACCCGGTCGCCAAGGCCTACCTCGACTCGCGCATCCAGACCATCTACGGCGGGACGACCGAGATCATGAAGGAGATCGTCGGTCGCTCCCTCGGCGTCTGAGCACCTCCCCGAAGCGATCCTGAGAGGACCCGTATGACCGCCGAGGCGTTCCTCTACGACGCCGTGCGCACGCCGCGCGGCAAGGGCAAGAAGACCGGTGCCCTGCACTCGGTCAAGCCGATCAGCCTGACCACCGGCCTCATCGACGCCGTCCGCGACCGCAACCCCGGTCTGGATCCCGACTCCGTCGACGACATCGTCCTCGGCGTCGTCTCGCCGGTCGGTGAGCAGGGCGCCGTGATCGCCCGGACCGCGGCGCTGGCCGCCGGCCTTCCCGACACGGTCGCCGGCGTGCAGATCAACCGGTTCTGCGCCTCCGGGCTGGAGGCGGTGAACCTGGCCGCGCAGAAGGTGCGCTCCGGCTTCGAGGACCTCGTGCTCGCCGGCGGCGTCGAGTCGATGTCGCGCGTGCCGATGGGTTCCGACGGCGGCGCCTGGCCGATGGACCCGGAGACCGCCGCGCGCACCGGCTTCGTGCCCCAGGGCATCGGCGCCGACCTGATCGCGACGCTGGCCGGGTGGAGCCGTGAGGACGTCGACGCCTACGCCGCCGAGTCCCACGCCCGCGCCGCCAAGGCGTGGTCCAACGGGTACTTCGACCGCTCGGTGGTCCCGGTGACCGACCGCAACGGCACCGTCGTCCTCGACACCGACGAGCTGGTCCGCCCCGGCACCACCGTGGAGTCCCTCGCCGGGCTGCCCTCGGCCTTCGCCGGCATCGGCGACATGGGCGGCTTCGACGCCGTCGCGCTGAACGAGTACCACTGGGTCGAACGGATCGACCACGTGCACACCGCCGGCAACTCCAGCGGCATCGTCGACGGCGCCGCGCTGACGGTGATCGGCACCGAGGAGGCCGGCAACCGCAACGGGCTGACCCCGCGCGCCCGCATCTTGAGCACCGCGGTCTCCGGCGCCGACCCGGTGATCATGCTGACCGGCCCCGCGCCGGCCACGTTCAAGGCGCTGGCCAAGGCCGGGCTCACCGTCGACGACATCGACCTGGTCGAGATGAACGAGGCGTTCGCCGCTGTCGTCCTGCGCTTCATGGCCGACACCGGGTTCGCCTCCGAGCAGGTCAACGTCAACGGCGGCGCCATCTCGATGGGGCATCCGCTGGGCGCCACCGGCGCGATGATCCTGGGCTCGCTCGTCGACGAACTCGAGCGGCGCGACCTGCGCTACGGCCTGGCCACCCTGTGCGTCGGCGGCGGCATGGGCATCGCCACCGTGATCGAACGCGTCTGAGCGCGAGTCTGAGGAGCACCCCGATGAGCGACAGCACCATCCGCTGGGAGTCCGACGCCGACGGCGTCGTCACGCTCACCCTCGACGACCCCTCGTCGTCGGCGAACACCATGAACGACGCGTACGTGCGCTCGATGGCCGAGACCATCGACCGGCTGGAGCGCGAGAGGGAGACCATCCGCGGCGTGGTCGTCACCAGCGCGAAGAAAACCTTCTTCGCCGGCGGCAACCTCGGCAGCCTGGTCCAGGCCACGCCCGACACCAAGGACGCCGTCCTCGCCCAGGTCACCCTGGTGAAGGGCCAGCTCCGCCGGCTGGAGACTCTCGGCGTCCCGGTGGCGGCGGCGATCAACGGCGCCGCGCTGGGCGGTGGCCTGGAGATCGCGCTGGCCTGCCACCACCGTGTCGTCCTCGACGACACGAGGATCAGGCTCGGCCTCCCCGAGGTCACCCTCGGCCTGCTGCCCGGTGGCGGCGGGGTCGTCCGCACCGTCCGGCTGCTCGGCCTGACGACGGCGCTGCTCGAGCTGCTCCTGCAGGGCCAGCAGCTGCGCCCCTCGAAAGCGATGGAGCTGGGCCTGGTCCACGAGCTCGCCGCCGACCGCGACGAGCTGGTGGCCAAGGCGCGCGCCTGGGTGCTCGCCCACCCCGACGCCGCCCAGCCGTGGGACACCTCGGGCTACAAGGTGCCCGGCGGCACCCCGTCGAGCCCCTCCCTGGCCAGCACGCTGCCGGCGTTCCCGGCGAACCTGACCAAGCAGCTCAAGGGCGCGCCCTACCCGGCGCCCTACGCGATCCTCTCGGCCGCGGTGGAGAGCCTGCAGGTCGACGTGGACACCGCGTTCACCGTCGAGGGGCGCTACTTCGTCGACCTGGTCGCCGGCCAGATCTCGACCAACATGATCCAGGCGCTGTGGTTCGACCTGAACGCCGTCAACGGCGGTGCCTCCCGTCCGACCGGGCCGGAGAAGTACGCGGCGAGCAAGGTCGGCGTGCTGGGCGCCGGGATGATGGGCGCCGGCATCGCGCACGCCTTCGCCAAGGTCGGGGTCGAGGTCGTGCTCAAGGACGTCAGCACCGAGGCCGCGCGGAAGGGCAAGGCGCACGTCGAGGGTCTCGTCGGCAAGCAGGTCTCCCGCGGGCGCATGAGCCAGGAGACGGCCGACGCGTTCCTCGCGCGGATCACCCCGACCGGCGACGCCGCCGACCTGGCCGGCTGCGACGTGGTCGTCGAGGCCGTCTTCGAGGACCAGGCGCTCAAGCACCGCGTCCTGAGCGAGGCGGAGGCCAACGCCGCGCCGGACGCGCTGCTGGCGTCCAACACCTCGACGCTGCCCATCACCGGGCTCGCCGAGGGCGTGCAGCGGCCGGACGACGTCGTCGGCATGCACTTCTTCTCGCCGGTGGACAAGATGCCGCTGGTCGAGCTGATCGTGGGGGAGCGGAGCTCCGACGAGGCACTGGCGCGCGCCTACGACGTCGTCCGGCAGATCGGCAAGACGCCGATCGTCGTCTCCGACAGCCGGGGTTTCTTCACCAGCCGGGTGTTCGGCACGTTCGTCCTGGAGGGCGCCGCGCTCCTGGCCGAGGGCCTGGCGCCGATGAGCATCGAGCGCGCGGCACTGCAGGCCGGCTTCCCGGCCGGCCCGCTCACCCTGCTCGACGAGGTGACCCTGACCCTGCCGCTGACGATCAACGAGGAGGCGGCCAAGGCCGGCGCCACCCAGGAGCACCCGGGCATCGCCGTCCTGCGCGCGCTGGTCGATCAGGGCCGCACCGGCAAGTCCGCCGGGCAGGGTTTCTTCGACTGGCAGCCGGAGAAGCGCGTGTGGAGCGGGCTTCCCGAGGTCTTCCCGACCCGGAACCCCGACGACGGCGCCGCCGTGCCCTTCGCCGACGCGCAGGAGCGGCTGCTGTTCGTCATGGCGGTGGAGACGGCGCGGTCCGTGGAGGAGCAGGTGCTCCGCAGCGTCGAGGACGCCAACATCGGCTCGATCATGGGCATCGGCTTCCCGCCCCTGTACGGCGGCGTGCTGCAGTACGTCGACCAGTACGAGGGCGGGGTCGCCGGGTTCGTGGCGCGGGCCGACGAGCTGGCCGACCGCTACGGCGAGCGCTTCCGGCCGCCGGCGATCCTGCTCGAGCGCGCCGTCCCCGCGGGCAGCCTCCGCGCAGCGGTGTCGGGCTGAGTGACATCGCCGTGACCACCCGTCCGCCGCTCCGCCGGACCCAGGCGGAGCGGCGGGCGGTCACCCGGGACGCGCTGGTGCGGGCGACCGTCGACGCGCTGGTCGAGCTGGGGTACGCCCGCACCACCACCCAGGAGGTACAGCGCCGGGCCGGGGTGTCCCGCGGGGCGCTCACCCACCAGTTCACGTCGAAGGCCGAGCTGGTGCTGGCCGCCGTCGACCACCTCTACGAGGAGTTCAGCGCCAGCGTCCGGGCGGCCGCTGCCGCGCTCCCGGCGGAGTCGGCGGCCCGCGTGCGGCTCGGCGTCGAACTGATCTGGCAGCGGTTCCACGGGCCGCTGTTCGTGGCCGCGATGGAGCTGTGGACGGCGGCCCGGACCGATCCGGAGCTGCGCGCGGCGCTGTTGCCGCACGAGCGGCGGCTCGGCGCGCAGCTGCGGGCGCTGGCGTTCGAGGTGTTCGGCGAGGAGGTCGCCCGACACCCGGCCGCCGAGTCGATGTACCAGGTGCTGCTCACCTCGATGCGCGGGCAGGCGCTGACCTACGCGCTGCAGCCCGACGCCCCCCGGGGCCAGTTCCTCCAGCACTGGCTGGCCATCATCGAGGCGCTCACCCCGCCCTCGGAGCAGCGCTCCACGGAAGGCGGGGGTGCATGACGAGCGTGGCGATCATCGGGACCGGGTTCGGCGGCATCGCGGCGGCGGTGCGCCTCATGGAGGCCGGCGTCACCGACCTCGTGCTGTTCGAGAAGAGCCTGGACGTCGGCGGGGTGTGGCGGGAGAACACTTATCCCGGAGCGGCGTGCGACGTCCCCTCGCACCTCTACTCGCTGTCCTTCGCTCCCAAGCCCGATTGGTCGCGCCGCTTCGCCCCGCAGGCGGAGATCCACGCCTACCTGCGCGAGGTCGCCCGGGACTTCGGCGTGCTCCCGCACATCAGGTTCGGCACCGAGGTCCTCTCGGCCGCCTTCGAGGAGGAAGCCGCACGGTGGCGGCTCACCCTCCCCGGCGGTGAGGAGCACGAGGCCGACGTGCTGATCACCGCGACCGGACAGCTCAGCCGGCCGAGCCGGCCCGACATCGCGGGGCTGGACCGGTTCGAGGGCACGATGTTCCACTCGGCGCAGTGGGACCACGACCACGACCTCACCGGCGAGCGGGTCGCCGTGCTCGGCACCGGCGCCAGCGCCATCCAGTTCGTGCCGGCGGTCGCCCCGCGCACCGCGCGGCTCGCGGTCTTCCAGCGGTCGGCGCCCTACGTGCTGCCCAAGCCCGACCGCGCCTACCAGGACCGCGCCAAGCGCGCGTTCGCGCGGGTGCCCGGGCTGCTGCGGCTCAGCCGCGGGGTCAACTACGGCGCCAACGAGCTGCGGTCACTGGGCTTCAACACCGAGCCGCGGCTGCTCTTCGCCCACCGGGCGCGCTTCCGGAAGTACCTGGAGGCCGCGGTGCCCGACCCGGGGCTGCGGACGAAGGTCACGCCCACCGACCCCATGGGCTGCAAGCGGATCCTCCTGTCCAACGACTGGTACCGCGCGCTCCAGCTGCCGCACGTCGAGGTGGTCACCGAGGCGATCAGCGAGATCCGGCCGCACTCGATCGTCACCGCCGACGGCACCGAGCGCGAGGTCGACACGATCGTGCTGGGCACGGGGTTCGCCGCCACGGAGTTCCTCGCGCCGATCCGGATCACCGGCCGAGGCGGGCGCGACCTGCACGAGCAGTGGGCCGACGGCGCCAGCGCCTATCTGGGCACCGTCGTCCCCGGCTTCCCGAACCTCTTCGTGCTGTACGGACCGAACACCAACCTCGGCCACAACTCGATCATCTTCATGCTCGAGGCGCAGGTGCGGTGGGTCGTCCAGGCGGTGCGCCACCTCCAGCAGGGCCGCGTGCGGTGGCTCGACGTGCGGCGCGACGTCGCGGAGGCCTTCGACTCCTGGGTGCAGCGCCGGCTGCGCGGCACGGTGTTCGCCGGCGGGTGCCGCAGCTGGTACCTGACCGAGAGCGGCCGGAACACCCAGAACTGGCCGGCGTCCACGATCGCCTTCCGGCGCCGGTTGCACCGGCTGCGCCCGGAGGACTTCGCGCCGGCCCCGGCCGCCGTCCCGGTGGGAGGTGACCGTGCCGAGCCCGGTTGAGCACGTCGTCGTCGTCGGGAGCGGCTTCGGCGGCAGCACCGCGCGCGCCCCGAGGAGCGGCGAGACGCGATCGGCCTGAATGGTTGTGCTCAATACATCGTCGGCGTTGCCGATAGAGCTGCCATGGCCGACGTGATCCCCGGTGTTCCGCAGCGGCGCGGTTCCTGGACGAGCATCCCCCGCGGTGCGCGCCTGGACGAGTCCGGTTTCCGCCGCCGGCATCGGATCATCTGCGCGGTGCTGGCGCTCCATCCGCCCGTGCTGGTGGGGATCGCCCTGGCCCGGGACGTGGCGGGGTGGGCCCTCTGGGGCCAGCTCGCGGCGTTGGTCGCGCTGCTGGGAGCGGCCCTGGTCCTGCGCGGCATGCTCGCGCGGGCCGGTGCGGCCAGCCTCGGGCTGATGTTCGGCGCCGACCTCCTCGTGCATGTCGGCGGCGGCCTCACCGACCTGCACATCTGGTTCTACGCCCTGCTGGTCCTGGTGGCGCTCTACCAGCTCTGGACGCCGTTCCTGCTGGCCGTCGTCTTCGTCGCCGTCCACCACGTCCTGACCAGCCTGATCGCTCCCGAGGCGGTGTACTCGACCCAGCAGGCGCAGGAGAACCCGATCCTCTTCGCCCTGCTGCACGCGGTCTTCCTGCTGGCCGAGGCGTTCTTCCTGGCCTACTCGTGGAAGTTCACCGAGGAGGCGGACCACGGCCGTCGCGCGGAGGGGCTGCGGGCCGAGCAGCAGGCCAGGGCCCAGGCGCAGGCCCAGGCCGAGCTCGCTGCCGAGCGGGCCCGGACCGCCGAGGAGGCCGCCTGCAGGCTGGCCGACCAGGAGAAGCGGGCCGCCTCCCTCGAGGAGCGACTCGCCGGCCTGGTCGAGGCTGGCCGACGGCTGGACGACAACGTGGGCACGGCGACCGATGTCATGACCGGACTGCGGGCCGCCATCTCCGAGATCGCGGCGGCCGCGAGCTCCGCGACGACGACGGCGAACCAGGCCAGCCAGGGGTCGCGCGAGAGCGCCGAGACGATCGAGCGGCTGGCGGCCACCATGGTCGAGATCGACCAGATCGCCGGGAGCATCTCCTCGATCGCCGACCAGACCAATTTGCTGGCCCTCAACGCGACGATCGAGTCCGCGCGCGCCGGTGAGGCGGGCAAGGGTTTCGCCGTCGTCGCAGGGGAGGTGAAGGACCTCGCCTCGGAGACGGCCAGGGCGACCGAGCGGATCCGGGGTGTCGTGGTGACCGTGCGCGGCGACGTCGAGGCCGCCGGTGTCGCGCTGGCCAACGTCCAGGAGGTCATCCAGGGCGTGGTCGAGGCGCAGACCACCATCGCCGCCGCCGTCGAGGAGCAGAGCGCGTCGACGGCGCAGGCCCAGGACGCCATCGTCGGCGCGTCCCGCGAGGCCTCCCGCGTGGCCGAGGACCTGCGGAGCATCGTCGACGGCATGTGAGCCGCCCTCGTCGCGTGCTCAGCCGACCGGCAGTCCCACCAGGCCGGCCGTGAGGCCCAACGCCGCGCAGGTCCCCAGGGTGCGGAGCACCGACCACTTCAGCCGGAAGAGCAGCACCGCGGCGACCAGCGCGATGACCACGGCGAGCGGCCGCAGGGAGTCGACCTCGGGCAGCTCCACGTGCAGCGGACCGGCGTTCACCCGGGAGGAGTCGGAGAAGAGCGTGTGCACCGCGAAGTAGATGCCGAGGTTCGCGATGACGCCGACGACGGCGGCGGTGATCCCGGTCAGCGCCGAGGACAGCGACCGGTTGCCGCGCAGCCGCTCCATGTACGGGGCGCCGAGCAGCACGAACAGGAAGCTCGGCACGAACGTCACCCAGGTCACCAGGAGCGAGGCGAGCACCGCGGCCACCCACGGATCGAGATCACCCGGCGCGCGGTAGGCGCCCAGGAACGCGACGAACTGGACCACCATGATCAGCGGACCAGGCGTCGTCTCGGCGAGGGCCAGGCCGCGCACCATCTCGCCGGGCGACAGCCAGCCGTACGTGGCGACCGCCTGCTGGGCGACGTACGCGAGCACGGCGTAGGCGCCGCCGAAGGTCACCACCGCGGTGCCGGAGAAGAACAGACCCTGCTCGGTGAGCGTGCCGTGCGCTCCGGCCAGGGCCGCCACGATCGCCAGCGGTACCCCCCACACGAGCAGTCCGACGAGGAGCACCCGCAGCGTGCGGCGAGCCGTCGGCGCCTCGGCGTGCAGGACGTCGTCGGAGATGACCGGCTGCGGACCGGCGTCGGCGTCGGGCTCCTCCGGTGCGGCCGGGCGCCGGCGGCCGAGCGCCCAGCCGGCCAGACCCGCCGCGGCGACGACGCCCGGGAAGGGGACGCCGAACAGCGCCAGCGCTCCGAACGCCGCAACGGCCAGGGCGACCAGCTCGGGCCGGTCGAGGACCTTCCCGGCGATCCGGACGACGGCCTGCGCCACGATCGCCAGGACGGCGGGAGCCAGCCCGGCGAACAGCGCCAGCACGGCGGTCGTCGTCCCGAACGCCACGTAGATCGCCGAGAGGGCCAGCAGCGCGAGGACGCCGGGCAGCACGAACAGCCCGCCGGCGACGAGCCCGCCACGGGTGCCGTGCAGCAGCCAGCCGACGTAGGTGGCGAGCTGCTGGGCCTCGGGACCGGGCAGCAGCATGCAGTAGTTCATCGCGTGCAGGAACCGGCGCTGACCGATCCACCGCTTCTCGTCGACGAGAGTGCGCTGCATGACCGCGATCTGGCCGGCGGGCCCGCCGAAGGTCTGCAGCGAGATGAGGAACCAGGTCCGGACGGCGCTGCGGAACGGCACCAGTGTCGGCTCGTGCCGGGGACCGGCATCGCCGGTCATGCCGGGTGCGCGGTCGGTCGAGCCCGAGCCGTCCGAGCCGCCGCCACGCGACGATGCAACCAAAGCGCGCACGACTCCGTCCAGCCGTGTCCGGTTCCACCCCGGCGCGGTACCGGCACGGGCGGCCCCGGATGACCGCTACTCGCGGACGACCCACACCTCGGCCTGGCCCTGAGCGGTGGGCTGCTTCCGGACCGGCTGGAACTGCTCGTACACGCCGAACCACTTGGGGCCGTCGTAGACCAGCGTCGAGGAGAGCAGCGACTCCGCGGGCAGTTCGTCGACCTCGCCGTGTCGCGGGCCGCCCCAGTGGAAGACGAGCGTCATGGCTGAACCGTAGGGGAGCCGGCGCTCGGGCGACCGCGCCGGGGGCGCGCCGGGACGGCGTCCCTCGTGCCGATCGGATCCGTTCTTGGTCAGCACAGGACTGCCTCCACATCGGCCCACGACTCGACGACCACGGCCACACCGGCCGCACGGAGGGCGTCGGCGCGGGCAGGGCGATCGACCTCCGGCACGAATTGGAGGATGCCGATCGTCGGGTAGCCGGCAGCCACCGCCGATCGGGCACCGTTGACGGAGTCCTCGACGGCCACGGCCTGCGCCGGACCCACGCCGAGCGTGCGGCCGGCGTGCAGGTAGACGGCGGGGTCCGGCTTGCTGGTGGGCTCGGGCAGCGAGTCCTCGGCGCTGAACCTGCGATCCGAGGGGAACAGCGGATCCAACGCGGTCACGTCGAGGCAGGCCGCCAGCCGCGAGCACGCGCTGGAGGTCACTGCCGAGAGGGTGAACCGCTGGGCCAGGCGCTCCAACGGCCCCCGCACCCCGTCGTCGGGACGGAGGACCGTCCGCAGGTGCGCGGTGACGACGTCCTTCTCCTCGCTGACCCAGGAGTCAAGATCGGCGCGGGTCAGGTCGCGGCCACGGGCGGCGGCCAGCTCGGTGGCCGCCCCCCGGAAGTTCTTCCCGTTGGTGAGGCGCTGCAGCTCGTCCGGCGCGAAGGCCCGGTCCACGCCCAGCCCGGCCAGGAAGCGGTTGGTGACGTCGGCCGAGGCGGCGTAGGCCGGTTCCTCGGAGGGGAACAGCGTGCCGTCGGCGTCGCACAGAAGGGTCGTCACCGCGAGTACGTCGAGCCGGCGGACGGGTGCGGCGGTCATGCCCTCGCACCCGCGGCCAGGAACTCCTCGATCATCTCGCGCGGACCGGTGCGGTCCAGGCCGGTGAGCGCCCGCTGCACGCACTCGGCGAAGCGGGGGTCCGTGCCGATGTGGTCGAAGACCGAGTGCTCGGACAGCATCGGAGTGGCGTCGCCGCCGCCCTCCTGCGCGATCGGGACGAGGTCGGGACGCGGACCCTCGATCGGCACCTCCTCGCCGGCGTAGTCGGCGCCGCGCAGGAACCGGAGCCAGCCCGCCACCGCGAGGCACAGCAGCTGGTGCGGCCGGTCCTGCTCGATCGCGGAACGCACCGTCGGGAGGATGTAGTTCGGGATCTTGCTGGAGCCGCGCCGGCCCAGCCGGGCCAGCTGGTCGGCCATCCGCGGGTTGGCCAGCCGGTCGAGGAGGGTGGCCTGGTACTCGGCGAGGTCGACGCCGGGGACCTGGGGCAGGTGCGGTGCGATCTCGTCGGCCATCAGGCGGGTCATGTACGTGCGGAAGACCGGGTCGGCCATGACCTCGTCGGTGGTCCGGTAGCCGGCGAGGTAGCCGAGGTAGGCGAGGGCGCTGTGCCCGGCGTTGAGCAGCCGGGTCTTGACCAGCTCGTACGGCGACACGTCGTCGACGAACTGCACGCCGACCGCCTCCAGCGGGGGCCGCCCGTTGCAGAAGGTGTCCTGGATGACCCACTGGCTGAACGGTTCGGTGACCACCGGCCACCGGTCGTCCACACCGATCGCGGCGGCGATGGCGTCCCGGTCGTCGGGGCTGGTGCTGGGGGTGATCCGGTCGACCATGCTCTCGGGAAAGGCGACGTTGTCGTCGATCCACTCGGCCAGTGCCGCGTCGCGCAACCGCGCGAACGACACCACCGCGCCGCGGGCCGCGGTCCCGTTGGACTGCATGTTGTCGCAGGAGAGCACGGTGAACGGGGGAAGGCCCGCCTCGCGGCGCCGGTGCAGGGCCTCGACGAGGAAGCCGAACACCGTGTGCGGCCGGCCGGGCTCCTCCAGGTCGCGGGCGATCTCGGGGTCGTCGGCGTCGAACTCGCCGGTGTTGGCGTCGATGCGGTAGCCGGTGCTGGTGATGGTCAGGGTCACCACGCGGGTCTCCTCGGCGGTGAGTGCCGCGAGGACCTTCTCCGGCCCGTCCGGTGCGTAGAGGTAGTCGGTGAGGACGCCCACCACGGTGGCGCGGTCGCCCTCGGCCGCGCGCTCGACCACGGTCCACAGGCGGTCCTGGTCGGCGAGGACCTCGCCGATCGCCCGGCTGTGCAGGCCCACGCCGATCACTCCCCAGTCGGTCGCTCCCCGGCGGGCGAGTTCCTCCAGGTAGACGGCCTGGTGGGCGCGGTGGAAGCCGCCGACGCCGATGTGCACGATCGCCGGGCGCAGGGCGGACCGGTCGTAGGTCGGGACGGACACGTCGGGCGGGAGATCTCCCAGCGTGCGGTCGGACAGGGGGACGGCGGGAGCCGCGGCCCGGGTGGAGGCAGACGTCGTCAAGGAGGAACTTTCGGGTGAAGGGGCGGACCGGGGTGCTGTTCACCCGCATCCGCGCTGTCCGCCTCATGCCCAGCCCTGGGGTGTCCCAACCCGGGAGCGGCCCGGATGTGGTGAACACCTCCCCGACGGCCGTCGACGGACGGCCGCCACGACCGGCGAGCTGGTGCGGGGTGCCGGTCCGACGGGCATACTCACCCGAGTCCGGTTGGGCACAATTGAAAGGCGCGGAGCGTGGCTGAGGCGGGCCGGTCTGCTGCGGACGGGGGGCAGGACGTCCTCGAGTTGCTCGAAGAGTTCGCCGACGTCGCATCGTTCCTCGATCTGCTGGTCACCTGGGCCGTGGTGCAGACCCCGGGAGCCGAGGCCTGCGGGGTGACCCTGGAGCAGGACGGGCGCGGTCGGACGGTCACCTACAGCGGGGAGCTCGCGGCCGCCGGGGACGAACGGCAGTACGAACTCGACGACGGGCCCTGCCTGCAGGCGCTGCGGTCCGGCGAACTGGTCGCCGTCGCCGACACGGCCGTGGAGCAGCGTTTCGGGCTGTACCCGCAACGAGCGCTGGAGGCAGGCGTGCGCTCGTCCCTGTCCTTCCCCCTGGAGCTGGGGGATCGGGCCCGCGGCGCGCTGAACCTGTACGCCAGCCGGCCCGATGCGTTCACCCCGGCGGACGAGGTCGCCGGACGGATCTGGGCCGGGCAGGCCGGCGGGGCGCTGTCGGTGGCCTGGCAGATGGCGGCGCGGGACGAGACGGTCGACCTGCTGACCACGGGCATGGTGACCCGGCAGGTGATCGGTCAGGCCGTGGGCCTGCTGATGGCGCAGCGCCGGTGCACCGCCGAGGAGGCCTTCGACATGCTCAAGGCGGCCAGTCAGCGCAACAACCAGAAGCTGCGGGACGTCGCCGCGCGGATGGTCGCCGGTCACGAGGAGGACGTGCGCGCCTCCCGGTGACCATCCTCGTTGCGGCGGGTACGTTCCGGACGGTGAACTCGGAGCGGCTCAGCGCTTCTCCTCCGGCTCGGGCGTTCCGGTGAACGCGGCCACCCGCCTGCCGGCGCTCCTCGTGGCCGCCGCCCTCACGGCCACGCTCGCTGGCGCGGCGCCGCGCACCCTCACGGCGTCGGGCGTGCACCTGGTGTCCGAGACCCGGATCGACACCTCCGGCGACGGGGCGATGCAGTACCGGGTGCCCGCCCTCGCGATCACCGCCCGCGGCGTGCTCGTCGCCTGCTACGACGCGCGCAACGTGTCCGTCGCCGATCTGCCCAACAACATCGACATCGTGTGCCGCCGCTCCTTCGACGGCGGGGAGACGTGGGCGGAACGGCAGGTCGTGGCCCGCCATGCCGAGTCCGACGTCCCGGAGCTGGCGTTCGGGGTGGGGGATCCCAACCTGACCTACGACCGCGACACCGGCCGGCTGTTCCTCTTCCACATCGGCGCTCCGCCCGGCGTCGGCTTCGCCGGGGCGCTGCCCTCGGACCGGCCGGACGACCGCACCACCCTGCACCCCTGGTACCGGTTCTCCGACGACGACGGAGCCACCTGGTCGGACACCGTCGACCTCACCGCGCAGCTCAAGGAGCCGGGCATGGGCGGCATCATCGCCTCCGCCGGCAAGGGGACGCAGCTGGCCGACGGGACGCTGGTCGTGCCGTACCTCTACCGGCGCGACGGGAGCAACGTCGGCGCGTTCGCGGTGTCGGCCGATCACGGCCGCACGTGGCGGATGACCGAGCCGCTGCCCGGCACCATGGTCGACGAGCACAAGGTCGAACAGCTGGCCGACGGCTCGCTGATCTCCAACGCCCGGCCCGGGGTGGGCGCCGGGCCGTACCGGCGGACCGCCACCGCCCCCGGCATCGACGGGCCGTGGACCGTGCCCGTGGCGCGGCTGGGGCTGCCCGACCCCGGGTGCAACGGCGACATCCTCCGCGTCGACCCGGATCCGGACGGGCCCCGAGCGGACTGGCTGCTGGCCTCGAACCCGGCCTCGCAGACCGACCGGACCCACCTGGTGGTCCGGCTGTCGAAGGACGGCGGGGCGAGCTGGCCTGAGGAGTACGCCGTGGAGACCGGGCCGTCGGGCTACTCCACGATGGTCGCCCTGCCCGACGGGTCCTTCGCGGTGCTGTTCGAGCACACCGTCCCGGACTCGCTCAAGTTCGTGCGCTTCGGGCTCGACCGGTTCGAGTGATCCGCGCGGACGCGCGCCTGGTCATGTCAGGAGTTCCACGAGCAGCTGGGTGGCGATCAGCGTGGCCACGGCCAGCACCAGCCACGCGAACCAGCGTCGCATCCGAGGGGTGTCCATGCGTGCGCCGAGGCGTCCGGCGGCGACGGCGGAGATGACGGCCGCGCCGGTGAAGGCGAGCGTGACCGGCACGTCGAGCGGCACCTCGCCGGCGTGCGCGGAGAAGCCGGCGGCGGAGTTGATCGCCACGACGACGAGGGACGTGCCGATGGCGGTCGGCATCGGCAGGCCCAGGGCCAGGACGAGCACGGGGATGATCAGGAATCCGCCGCCGACGCCGAGCATGCCGGTGAGGAAGCCGACGACGAGCCCGCCGGCGAGCGTGCGTGGCAGGCAGCGCCGCCAGTTGACCCGGCCCCCGTCGATCGCGCAGGCCGTGCCGGTCGCCGGTCTCTCCTGCAGCATCCGGAGTCCGGCGCCGACCATCAGGGCGGCGAACAGGGCCAGGGTCACCGCGTCGGGCAGCTGTCGGTTGACCGCGGCGCCGGCGACGGCGGTGGCGGCGCCGGCCGCGCCGAACAGCAGCCCGATCCGCCAACTGATCTGCCGTTCCCGCAGCCGGGGGAGGACCGCGACGACCGCGGTGATGCCGACCACCAGCAGCGAGGTGGCGACCGCTTGCTGCAGGTCCTGTCCGGCGAGGTAGACCAACGCCGGCACCGCGAGGATCGAGCCACCTCCGCCCAGCAGCCCGACGAGGACGCCGATGACGAGGCCGATGACGATCATCAGGGCGATCATCGGGCTGCAGCCACGCCGGTGGTCGACATCAGCGGCGGCCGAGGAGTCTGCTCAACCAGTTCCCGGACCGCTCGGGGCGGGGGTGCCCGGGGCATCGCTGCGCGGTGGGGACGCGGGCCATGACCTGATCGACGTGCTGGCCGCAGCCGGCCCAGGTCGTCTTGCCGCAGGTACGGCAGGGGACTGCTCGACACATGGTGGATCTCCTCGGTAGGTGGTGGCGGCGGTCGGCCACCCGGTCAGTCGTGGGCGAAGCGGATGTTGGGCAGCACCCGGGTGAGCCACGCCGGGCTCCGCCAGGCGGCCGCGCCGGTGAGCCGGAGCATCACGGGAAGCAGCACGAGGCGGACGAGGAAGGCGTCGAGCAGTACTGCGACGCCGAGGATGATCCCCATCTCCTTGGGTGGTAGCGGCCCGGACAGGGCGAAGGTGAAGAACACCGCGACCATGACCGCGCCGGCGGCGAAGATGACCCGCCCGGAGTGCGCCAGCGCCCCGATCATCGCTTCGCGCGGGTCGCCGGACCGCTCGTAGTGCTCCTTGGCGCTGGCGAGCAGGAAGACGGTGTAGTCCATCGCGATGGCGAAGATCATCGCGAAGAAGAACACCGGGGCCCAGGCGTCGAGGAAGCCCTGGCTCTCGAACCCGAACAGCCCGGACCCGATGCCCTCCTGGAAGACGAGGCGGGCGACGCCGAACGCGGCGGCGGTGGACAGCAGGCTGGCGAGGGTGCCGAGCAGCGAGATCAGCGGCGCCTGGAGTGCGACGAGCAACAGCAGGAAGCCCAGCACCAGCACGACGCCGATCACCAGGGGTGTGGATTCGTCGAGCTGGGCCTTGAGATCCAGGTTCTCCACCGGTGCACCGCCCACCAGGGCGGAGTCGGGCAGCTCGGCGCGCAGTCGGTCGACCAGCGCGGACAGCGCGGGATCGGAGGGGTCCACCGTGGGGACGGCCTGAATCATCGCGTGGCTGCTGCCGTCGGGCGCAGGCATCGCCGGCAGCACGCCGGCCACGGCAGGGTCGTCGCCGAGGCTCACGGCTGCTGCTGGAGCATCGTCGGGGTCGACGACGATCTGCAGCGTGCCGGGGGCGCCGTCGCCGAAGGACTCCTGCACCTGGTCGTAGCCGATCCGGGCGCTCGCGTCGGCCGGGAGCACCTTGATCGAGGGCATCGCCGTCTTCAGGCCGACGATCGGCGCGGCCAGGGCGAGCAGGACGACGAGCGCGCCGATTCCGAACACCAGGGGCCGCTTCCACAGCCGCTCCCCCCAGGCGGCGAACCGCGGGGAGCGGTGCTCGCCGGCGCGTGCCCAGGGCAGCGCGATCCGGTTGATCTTCAGGTCCAGTTTGAACAAGACCAGCGGGAGCAGCGTCAGCGTCGCGGCGAGGACGAAGACGACGGCCAGCATGATGCCGCCGGCCATCGACCGGAACGACGGCGACGGCACCAGCATCACCGCCGAGAGGGAGACGAGCACCGTCGCGCCCGACAGCAGCACTGCCTTGCCGGCGGTGTCCATTGTCTCGGCGACCGCCCGCACCTGCGACGCGCCCCCGCCCATCCGGGCCGCGCGGTAGCGGACGACCAGGAAGAGCGCGTAGTCGATCCCGAGCGCCAGGGCGAACATCATCGCGAAGTTCATCGCCCAGATGGAGACCGGGACGAGCTCGTTGATCAGCACCAGCGACCCGGCCGAGGCGACCAGACCGGCCAGGGTCAGCAGCAACGGCAGACCGGCGGCGACCAGTGCGCCGAAGGCCAGCACCAGGATGCCGAGGGTCACCGGCCAGGACAGCATCTCCGACGTCAGCATCGCGTCGAGGTTGGCCTCGTTGAAGTCCGACCACAGCAGGGACGCCCCGGTCGGGTTGACCTCCACCGTTCCGGTGGACAGCGCCTGCAGGGGGCTCTTGAGATCGTCGGCGACCCGGACCATCTCGTTGGTGTCGGCGCCGGCGCCGGCGAGCAGCACGGCGGTGGTGCCGTCCGGGCTGAGGGTCGCCCCGGGCTGTGGCTGCAGCACGGTGCCGATGCGGTCATCGGCCGAGAGCAGGTCGGTGGCTCGGGCGAGAACGTCCGCGCCGGCGCCCTCGGTGACCGCGCCGTCGGAGCTCTGTACGACGACCTGGATGGCGGAGCTGGCGTTCCCTCCGAAGTGGTCGACCGCGAGTTCGCGGACCGCGACGGATTCCGAGCCATCGGCCTGCCAGCCGGCGCCGGAAAGTGCGGCCTCCACGCGCGGTGCGAAGGAGCCGAGGCCGACGATCAGCAGCAGCCAGACGACAGTCGTCGTCCTGGCGTGCGCGGTGACCCACACCCCGAGTCGGCCGAGCGGGCCGGGGCGCGAGGGCGAGGAGGGCGGAGCGGGCTGGCGGCTGCGAGCCGTCGTCGTCACTGGTCGGTCGCTTTCGTAGCAGGGGTGGGGAAGCCGGCGGAGCCGAGTGGTCAGCGGGTGGCGGAGTCGTCGTGCAGGCCGGCGGCGGCCGCACCGGAGTCGGGGTCGCCGTAGCCGCCGTTGACCAACACGGGGCGGCGTCCGGTGCGGGCGAGCAGGGAAGCGGCGATCGAGGCGCGGTAGCCCGAGCCGCAGTAGACCCACGGGTCGCCGGCGGGAACCTCGTCGATGCGGTCGGCCAGTTCGTGGATCGGGATGTGCAGCGAGCCGCGAACGCCGCCACCGCTGCGCTCGTCGGCCCGGCGGGCATCGATGACCACCAGCGACGGGTCGGTGGCCATCGCGACCGCGAGGCCGGCGAAGTCGCTGACCGGGTGGGAATTCAGCTCGAGGCCGGCGGTCAGCTGCTCGGGGCTGCCGACCGCGGCGCCGGCCAGACGGTCGATGCCGATGCGGACCAGCTCCCGGCGGGCGTCGGCGACCTGTTCCTCGGACTCCCCGATGAGGGTCAGCGGCGCACCCCAGGGGACCAGCCAGCCGACGTAGGTGACGAAGTTGGCGATGGCCAGTTCGAAGTTCAGCGCGCCGGGCAGGTGACCGGCGGCGAAGGCGGTGCGGCTGCGCAGGTCGATCACCCATTCGCCGGCGGCCAGCCGGCCGGCAAGTTCCTCCGGGTCGACGAGCCGGGGCGTGGACAGGTCCACCGGCGCCGGTCCGGCGGCGTTGCCCGGGCCCATGTGGCTGTACCAGGCGGGGATGGCGGTGAGCCCGGCGATCAGCTGGTCGACGAAGGCCTGCTCGTCCTGGGTGAGTGCCGGGTTGACCGACACCTGGTCGCCGACGGTGGAGGAGTCGCCGCTGGTCGGGGTGGCCGAGCAGAAGCTGCCGAAGCCGTGGGTGGGAAACACCGGGGTGCCCGGCGGGAGTTCCTGGGCGAGGCGGCGCACGGAGTGGTACTGGGCGTGGGTGAGCTCGTCGGTGTGCTCGGGTCCGACCAGGTCGGTGCGGCCGGTGGAGCCGTAGAGCATGGAGCCGCCGGTGAACACCGCCCGCACGTCACCGTCGGCGTCGGCGAGCACGTAGCTGACGTGGTGGTGGGTGTGCCCGGGGGTGTGGAGCACGCGCAGCCGCATCGGGCCGGCCTCGAGCAGGTCGCCGTCGGCGGCCGGCACCCGCTCGTAGGCGACGGTGTCCCCGGCCGGGACGGCGTAGTCCGCGCCCACGGTGGCAGCGAGTTCCAGCCCACCGGTCAGGTAGTCGTTGTGAAGGTGGGTCTCCAGTACGAGCGCGATGTGGACGGCTCGCTTCTCGGCGAGGGCCAGCACCCGGTCGATGTCGCGCTGCGGGTCGATGACCACGCCGGCGCCACCGGCGCTGACCAGATAGCTGCGGTCGCCGAGCCCGGTTGTCTCGATGATGTCGATCTGCACGAGGACTCCTAATACGGTACGGGGCAGGGGTATCTGTCGAGCAAATGGAAAGGTGTCAGACGGTGGGACGGTTCTCGGCCATCCACTGGGTCATGCCGCCGTCGAGATTGGCCACGTCGTAGCCCTGCTCCGCGAGAAACTGTGCGGCCTGTGAACTGCGCCCGCCGCTGCGGCAGACGGTGATGACGGGCCGGCTGCGGTCGAGCTCGAAGGCGCGGGCGGGCAGCTGGCCGAGTGGGATGTGGGTGCTGCCGGCGATGCGGCCCTCGGCCAGTTCACTGGCTTCGCGGACGTCGAGCAGGACGGCCTCGGTGCGGTCAGCGGCCTGAGAGGGGGTGAGCTGGGGAATTCGCGAGTTCATGGTTGCTCCGGGGGTCAGGCGAGGGAGAGGAACAGGCGCTCGAGCTCGCGCAGGTCGACCTCGCGCGTCTCGCCGTCCTCGTTGGTCGAGCAATAGCGCATCCCCGTGGAGACGACGGCGAAGCCCGCCTTGCTCAGCGCCTTGGATGCGGCGGCCAGCTGGGTGACGACCGCCGAGCAGTCCCGGCCGTCCTCGATCATGCGGACGATGCCGCCGATCTGGCCTTCGATGCGCTTGAGCCGCTTGACGACGTCGGCGAGCTCGCCCTGGGGGATGTCCACGACGCCACTGTAGATACCCCCGGGGGTATGTGCAACCGCAGCGCGGTGACCCCCGGCGCAGGTGCTGGGGTGGCCGCGTCGCCGCAGGCGGCACCCGCCATTGCAACCACCACGGCCTCGAGCCGCCGGTCGGGAACGCGAGCCCGCAGCGCCCATGGGCGCGGCGGTGGACGTGCGCCTCCAACCGTCTCGCGTCGCCGGCGTGCTCGAGCACCGCTGCACGATCGCTGGCAGCTGCCCGGTGCGCCGGTCAGCCAGCCGGGCGGCGGCCGGGTGCCATTGCGCTGACTGGACCGGCGCGTGGCGGGCCAACTGCTCGGCGTTCCTTCCACACCGCAGCTGTGATCGCGTGCGGTTGCATCGCAGCGGCGCCATCTCCGAGTGCAGCAGCGTGCCCACGTTCGCCACACCGACCGGCGTGACGTGCGGCGCCGCGATGCCGGGCGACGCCAGCGCCGACGCCGGTGGGGTCTTCGCCTGCGCCGCGATGACCCTCACCGTCGATCCGCGGAGGACATCCGCGGATCGGCCGCCCGCCGGACGGCGACCCGCCCGGCGTCGACCGGGTCAGTCAGTTGCGCAGTCGCGCAGAGCCGAGCCGTCGAACTCCGGCACGGCTCGGGACTGCGCCTCCTCGGGGGTCGTCGCCTCGCCGTTCTCCTCGATGTCCGCGATAAGCCACTTCATCTCGGCGATCTCCTTCTGCTGGGCGACGATGATGTCGACGGCGAGCTGACACACGCGGACGTCGTCGATGTCGGCGCGCTCGGACCGGGTGATCGCCAGCGAGTGGTGCGGGATCATCGCGCTCATCCAGCTGTTGTCGTCCACGGTGACCTGGCTGCGGTCGAGGGCGATACCGCCACCGAGCAGCAGCAGGCTGGCCGCCACGATCGCGATGTTGCCCTTCATGTTCTTGTACATGTTGAGCATCCAGGCCAGCATGATCAGCCCCATGGTGCCGCCCATGGTGAGCGCCATGAACACGCGGCTCTCGCTGAACTGGACATGGCTCCATTCCCACGTGGCGGCGAACATGGTCCAGTACATGACGACCATGGCGGTCAGAATCATGGCCCCGAAGCGCAGGTACATCTTCGTCTGCTGCGACATGCCGTCGCCCTGACCGTCCTCCTCGTGCTCGTGTCCCTCGTCGTTCCTGCTCTGCGTCGATGCCATGGTTCGGTCTCCGTTCGCTCGTGGGCGGTGCAGGAATCTGTTCGGGAGAGCCCAGGCCTCGTACCCGCGCGGTGGCGCTGTAGATGGTCGAAGGGGAGACCCCACGTACAGCGTCGGCTGCGGCGTGCAGGGCCCGAGGCCGAAATCGCCGCATGCCCGTACGGCTCTACGGGTAAACCCAGCTCGCGACGGCCTTCCGCGGGCGGCTGGGGCATCCACCGCCTTCCGGCCGCCTCGGGCGAGGTCGACGGCGTCGCGGGGCCCCTGTCCTGTCATGGTGCGTCCAGGGCCCCGGTGCGTCCGAGCGGCCGTCGTACCGTCATATGGAGGAGGTGGGTCATGGCGACACGGCTGTGGACGGCGCTGCTGCTGCTGGCTGCGGTGTTCGCCATGCACGGTGTGCAGTGCGTGACCTCGGACCCGGCCATGGAGCACGGGTCCTGGTCCCACGCAGCCGCACCCTCTGTTCTTGTCCACGCCGCGGCCGTCCACCTCGCGGCCGCCGAGGTGCCGCCCGGCCACGCCGAAGTCGCAGCTGTGGGCGGCGTACGGGACGCGGCCGCCACCGCGTCCACCGGTCTGCCGGCGCCGTGGCACGGCGCTCACGTCCTAGCCGTGTGTCTCGCCGTCCTGCTTGCGGGATTGACTGTCCTGGGCGCTATGGCGAGCCTCCGTGGCAGGGTGATTCCGCTCGTCCGCAGGTCCCCGAGATGTGGTCATCGGTTCGCCGCGTGGTCGCTGCGGCCGCGGCCACCGGACCTCTCCGTCCTCTGTCTCCTGCGGATCTAGGCCGAACCGCTGCACCCCGGCAGCTACCGCTGCTCCGGGGTTTCGCACGCATGCCTACATTCCGCAGAACTGGAGACCAGCATGAACCGCACCAGCATTCGTCTCGTCCGCCTCACCGGTGGGCTGATGTCCGCCGTCGTCGTGCTCGCCGGCTGCTCGGACACGGCCGAGACGCCGGCCGCCGGTAGCAGCGCGACCGACGAGAGCTCCGCCGACCAGAGCGCGGAGTTCAACGACGCCGACGTCACCTTCGCCCAGGGGATGATCCCGCACCACGAAGGCGCGCTCACGATGGCCGAGGCCGCCACGGACCGCGCCTCCGATCCCCGGGTCGTGGACCTGGCTGAGCGCATCGAAGACGGGCAAGATCCGGAGATCGACCTCATGACCGGCTGGCTCGAGGAGTGGGGTCAGTCGCTGCAGGAGAACTCCGGAGACATGGGCGGCATGGACCACGGGTCCGAGGGCATGGGCGGCATGGGCATGGAGGACATGCCGGCCGCCGGTCCGGAGTTCGACCGCATGTGGCTCGAGGCCATGATCGAGCACCACGAGGGCGCCGTGGAGATGGCGCGGACGGAGATCGACGACGGCCGGAACGCCGAGGCCGTCGACCTCGCCCGGCTGATCAGCCAGACCCAGACGCAGGAGATCGAGGAGATGCGGCAGCTGCTCACCGAGCTGGGTGGCTGATCCGTTTCCGGGGCGCGGTGCCGTCCAGGCGCCGCGCCCCACCTTCTCCATCTGACGACACCGGCCGGTCGGCGGCTGCCGTGGCGCCCCTGCCCGGCGCCGCGCTCTGCACCGGCACCAAGGAGTGCATCCGTGACACCACGTTCGACGATCCGCCCTGTCCCCGGCTCCCACCGACGGAGCGTGCCGGCCGTCCTGCTGTCCGCCGCCGCCGTGCTGGTGGGCTGCACGTCCGGGTCGCCGCACTCCGTAGCGGCACCCCCGACACCCGCTCAGCCAGCACTGGAGATCAGCCACGTGCACGGAGTGGGGACCGATCCGGCCGACGGCTCCCTGTTGCTCGCGACGCACGAGGGGCTGTTCCGGGTGACCGCCGAGGGGCAGGCAGAGCTGGCCAGTCCGGTCATGGACCTCATGGGGTTCACCGTTGCCGGGGCCGAGCACTTCCTCGCCTCCGGCCACCCCGGGCTGCGGGTCGACCTTCCGCAGCCGATGGGGTTGATCGAGTCGATCGACGGCGGCCGGACCTGGAGTCCGGTGTCGCGGCAGGGGCAGTCGGACTTCCACGCCCTCACCACCGGCGCCGCCGGTGTTCTCGGCTACGACGGCGCCCTCCTCCGCAGCGACGACGGCCGGGACTGGGAGCAGCTGAGCATCCCGGCCGAGCCGCACAGCCTGGCGGCCTCGCCCGACACGGACCTGGTGCTCGCGACGACCGCACAGGGACTGCTTCGCTCCGCCGACGCCGGCAGCACCTGGTCGGCCGTGGACGGCGCTCCACTGCTCCAGGTCGTGGACTGGGCGGACGACGGCATGCACGTGGCGGGGGTCGATCCCTCGGGCGTGATCTGGATCAGTAGCGACGGTGGCGCTTCCTGGTCGAGCGGCGCCGACCTGGCATCGCCCCCGCAGGCGGTGGCGGTGTCCTCCTCGGCGGACGAGGACCACCGCATCACCGTGGTGACCGCGGCAACGGTGGTCACCTCCACGGACGGAGGCCGGACGTTCGAGGTGGTCCTGGAGCAGTGAGGGCATGGCCGTGAGAGGGCCGGGGAGCCAGCCCCTGACGCGCCGGCGTGAACCGCCATGAACCGGGTGACGCGCACCTCCCGTCCCGCGGCCATGGGCCTGCGCGCCGACTGGCTCATACCCCGGGGGTACCGCCTTGGCATATGGCGCGGTAGCCCGCCGCCCGGAGAACCATCGGCCACCAGCCGGAGAGGAAGCCCCATGAGCACCGCCACCTACACCGTCGTCGGCATGACCTGCGGCCACTGCGTCAACTCGGTCACCGAGGAGGTCGGTCAGGTGCCCGGCGTCACGAACGTGGACGTGGAGCTGGCCACCGGCGGGCTGACCGTCACCAGCGACAACGAGGTCCAGGACGCCGCGGTGCGCGCCGCGGTGGAGGAGGCCGGCTACCGGATCGCCGCACCCGTTCAGCAGTTGCCGCTGGCCGGCGGCCAGCCGTCCGGATGCAGTTGCGGCTGCAGCTGACCGAGCAGAACCGGCTGTCGACCTGCCGTCACGCTGGCCGGCCCCGCCGTCCGCCGAGTCGCCGGTGAAGGGTCACCGGCGACTCGGCGGCGGTCGTATCGACCTCGTGCGTCACAGCCGACCGTTGGTCATGGTGCCCGCCGCGACCCGGGGCTGGTCAGCCGAGGGACGAGATGAGATCGCGGCAGGCCGCCTCGCAGCGCCGGCAGGCCTCCGCGCACACCCGGCAGTGCTCGTGCATCTCCGCGTGCTGGGCGCACTCGTCACCACAGGCCTTGCACGCGGCGGCGCAGGCCTCGAGCACGGCGCGGGTGAGGTTGGCGTCGTAGCCGGTGTGCCGGGACAGCACCCGCCCGGTGGTGTCGCAGACGTCGGCGCAGTCGGTGTTGGTGCGGATGCACTTGGTCAGGTCGGCGACCATGTCCTCGCTGAGGCAGGCGTCGGCGCAGGCGGTGCAGGCCTGGGCGCACTCGAAGCACGCCTCGATGCACTCCAAGAGCTTCTGCTTGTCCACCCCGCCGAGGTCCTCGGGGTAGGTGTCGAGCATCTGAGCTGCCACGGTCATGGGTGCCTCCTCGGTGCCACGGCGTCGGTCGGCCTGGCTGCCGTCCGAGACTCTCGCCGACAGATCGGGGGCTACCCGTAGGTCCGTACGGGTATGGGCGGATCGGAGGTGTTTTCGATGACCGAACCTGACCATGCGCACCCGGTCGACCCGGAACGGGTGGCCCACGCCCGCACCCGGCTTCCCGGCCGGGAGGAAACCGCCCAACTGACCAGCGTGCTGAGCCTCATGGCCGACCCCACCAGGGCCCGGGTCCTGTTCGCCCTGGACATGGTCGAGGAGCTCTGCGTCGGCGATCTCGCGTTGGCGCTGGACGCGAACGAGGACGCTGTCGGCTACGCGCTGCGGCTACTGCGCACCGCCGGTCTCGTGGCCAACCGGAAACAGGGGCGCGTCGTCTACTACCGCCTGGCCGAAGGGTTTCCCGCGCCACTACGGGACCACTGCCTCCGCCAGTTGGTCGTCTTGGCGAACGCCGCGCCGGAGGACGACTGACCCTGGCGTGTTGAGGTGGGCGCGGTCGCCGGAGCGGGGGTCGTCGCCGCGCGGGGGCCCTCGACCACCCTTACAGTCGGCGATACCCGGACGAATGTGCGGATGTCGTCCCTGATCTACTCCCGGCCGCTGCCGTGGGGTGTCCCACGTGAGTGAAGGGGGAACCATGGTCGGCCTGCTGACGCTCGCGGCGCTCCTCGTGGCCGGCGTCGTCGGCCTCTACGCCCTCTCGTCGGCCCTGAGCAGCGCGCGCCCGCCCGGAGCCGTGCTGCCGTACGAGTCAGGCCTGCTGCCGCAGCAGCACGCCGTCTCCCGCTACCACACCCGCTGGTACGCGATCACAGTCCTCTTTCTGGCCTTCGACATGGAGATGATCTTCATGTACCCGTGGGCAGTCGTGGTCGCGGACATGGGTGCACAGGCCGTCATCGAGATGTTCGGATTCCTCGCGGTTCTCCTCGTCGGTGTCACCTACGTCTGGCGTGAAGGTGCACTCCGATGGACCTGAACGGCCGACTGCGGGCCTGGGCCCTGTCTCGGCCTCGCGTCCTGCTCGTGGACGTCCCGGGCGAGGCGACGCTTCGGTGGTCCGTCGAGGCCGAACTCGGCCGGCGCGGCTGGAGACGTTCCCTGGCACCTGCGGATACCGACCTCCTACTCGTCCTCGGTGAGCCCCGACCGGAGCTCGCAGCGGCCGTCGACGTTCTGTGGAGCCAGGTTCCCGAACCGCGACACCGGATCGACGTGCACCGGGAAGGCACCCTCGCCGTCGATCTGGACGCGGCTCCAGCCGCGTTGTTCGAGCGCGTCGCAGGGCGTGCCGACGGAGACGAGCGGCCCTCGCCGGCCTCGCTGCTCGGCCAAGAGGAGGACGAGGACGAAGGCATGGACCACGGCGGTGGCCATGAGGGCATGGACCACGGCGGTGGCCATGAGGGCCACGAGGGCGACGAGGGCATGGACCACGGCGGTGGCCACGAGGGCCACGAGGGCATGGACCACGGCGGTGGCCATGAGGGTCACGAGAGCATGGACCACGGCAGTGGCCATGAGGGCCACGAGGGCATGGACCACGGCGGTGGCCATGAGGGTCACGAGAGCATGGACCACGGCAGTGGCCATGAGGGTCACGAGAGCATGGACCACGGCAGTGGCCATGAGGGTATGGACCACGGGAGTGGTCACAAGGGCCACATGCACCACGGTGGAGAGGTGGCCGGGCTGCCGATGGCCTCCACCGGTCCCGACCGGGACGGTCTCGAGCTCGACGTTCTGAAGGTCGCTCTGGGACCGGTGCTGCCCGGCTGGCCCACCGGCCTGGTGCTGCGCGCGGACCTGCAGGGCGACGTCCTCACGTCGGCCGAGCTCGCTTGGCTCGACGCCGACGCGCTCCGCACTGGGCAGGCGCCGCAGGACTCCCAGTGTGCGGCGCTGGACCGGCTCGCCCACTTCCTCGACGTAGCGGGCTGGCCCACGGCCGCCCGGGACGCCCGTCGCGCCCGGGACGGCCTGGTCGGCGGGGTCGATCGGGAGGCGGCGCAGCGGCTCGCCCAGGCCGTGGCGCGGCGCGTTCGCCGATCCCGGACCCTGTCGTGGACGGCCGGTGGCATCGGGCAGGTCGCCTCCCAGCACCGTGCCGGTGAGGGCGTCGTGGACCGCGTCCGGCGCTGGTGCGACATCGCGTCGGGGCAACCCGTCGAAGAGCCGCCCGCGACCTCACTGGACGAGGTCGCGGCCCTGGTGGAAGGCGCGGAGATCGGCAGCGCGCGCCTGATCGTGGCGAGCCTGGACATCACCCCTGTGCCGGCGGCGTCGACTCCGGAGCACGTACATGCCTGAGCAGACACTGGCGGAGACGTGGGGACTGGCGCCGGCGGTCCTCGGCGTCGTGGTC
The DNA here is from genome assembly GCF_002938425.1 of Blastococcus atacamensis. Taxonomy (GTDB): domain Bacteria; phylum Actinomycetota; class Actinomycetes; order Mycobacteriales; family Geodermatophilaceae; genus Blastococcus; species Blastococcus atacamensis. The sequence goes on from NZ_POQU01000001.1 coordinate 71,357, forward strand.
GTCGGCCTGTTCCTGGGGCTCGTGGTGGCAGGTATCGACCGCGCGGTCGTCTCCGGTGCACCGGGGAGCGCTGTCGAGCCGGTGCGCTCGAGTGCGCGCCTGCTGGTCGAACAGCGGCGGATCACGCTCGCCCCGGACCGGCTGCTGTGGCGGCTGGGCTGCGCGGCGGTGCCGATCCTGGCGCTGCTGTCGCTGGCCGTGGTCCCGATCGGCGGTCGGACGTTGTGGTCGACCAGCGCCGACCTCGTGTGGTTCAACGCCATGGAAGCGTTGCTGTGGGCGGCGGTCTGGCTGGTCGGCTGGGGCCCGAACGCGTTCCACGCCCTGACCGGCGGTTACCGGTTCCTCGCCCAGGGGCTGGCCTACGAACTGCCGCTGATGTTCGCCCTCATCACGGCCGGTCTGGCAGCCGGATCGCTGCGCACGACGGACGTCCTCGCCGCGCAGCAGGATCTGTGGTTGGTCGTGACCATGCCCGTCGCCTTCCTCGTGTTCGTGGCCGGCGCCGCGGCCTTCGCCTTCTGGGGGCCGCTCGCCGCGCCCGCCGCGGTCGACATCGCCGGCGGGGTCACCTCGGAGCTGTCCGGGGTCGACCGGCTGCTGGTCCAGGCCGGCCGTGCGGTGTTCCTGGGGGCGAGTGCCGCCATGGCGGCCGCGCTGTTCCTCGGCGGCGACGCCGGGCCGTGGCTGCCCGGCCCGGTGTGGCACCTGCTGAAGACCCTTGCGGTGGTCGCGGCGCTCGTGTGGGTCGGCCGGCGACTGCCCGTGCTGCGCCCGGACCGGACGGTCGAGGTGGGCTGGATGGTGCTGGTGCCGCTCACCCTGGTGCAGGCGCTGGTCGTCGCCGTGCTCGTGCAGGAGGGGTTCTACGCGTGAGGAGGGCACGATGCTGACCGACGTGTCGGGGTGGGCGATGGCCACGGTGGTCGTGCTCGGCGTGCTGGCGGTGGCTGCGGGCGTCGCGGTGTTCGTCGTGGACTCGATGGCCCGGGCGACGTTCGCGCTGCTGGGGTCGTTCCTGGCCGTCGCCGGTGTCCTGGTGGCCTTCGACCTGGTCTACCTGGCCGTGGTGACCGCGCTGATGATGACGATCGAGATGGCGATCATGGCCGTTTTCATGATCGCTTTCATGATGAACCCGGCCGGGCTCATGCCGATGACGATGGTGCACAACACCAAGGGCTCGGCCGTCGTCGGCGCCGGTGCCTTCGTCGTCCTCACCGCCGGGATCTGGACCGTCGACTGGCCGGCCCGCTCCGGACAGCTGCCCGCGGACAGCACCCGGCAGCTCGGCGAGGCGATCATGGGCAGCCACATGCTGGTCATGCTGGGAATCGGCATCGCGCTGTTCGCCACGATCCTGGCCGGCACGGTGCTGGCCACCGCGCGTGGGCGCTACGACCGCTTCGGCGCCGACCTGACCGCCGCACGGCCGGACGACCCGGTTCCCGGGGGGCTGCCCCGGTGAGCGCTGAGATCGTCCTGCAGATCGTGCTGACCGTCGCCGCCGGCCTGATCGGGGTCGGGCTGTTCGGTGCGTTGTCCCAGCAATCGATCGTCATGGTCATGATGGGCCTGGAGCTCGTGCTGGGCGGGGTGCTGCTCGCCGGGGGCGCTGCTTGGTACTTCCTCGCACCCGAGCTGCCCGACGCGCAGGTGCTCGTCGTCGTCGCCCTGGTCGTCATGGCCGTGGAGATGGCGATGGGCTTCGCCGTGACGATCGCCATCTACCGCGCCCGCCAGGTCGACATGGTGGACATGGCCACGGACCTGCGCGGATGACCGCCACCCTCGCCGCCCTGGTGCTGCTGCCCGCCGTGGGCGCGGCGGTCCTGCTGGTCAGCGGACGGCGGGCCGACCGCGTCGCCGGGCCGCTCGCCATCGCGGTCACGGGTGTCGCCGTCGCGCTCGCCGCCCTGGTGGCGGCCGGCCGGCCCAGCGTCTCGATGCCGTTCCTGGGCATCGTCGACGGCGGGGACCTGCGCCTCGTCGTCGACGGCTTGTCCGCGGTGCTCGTGGTGCTGGTTGCGGGGATCGCCCTGCTGGTCACAGTCTTCGCTGTCGCGGACCTGCCGGGGGATGCAGCGCGGGCCCGCTTCTTCGGGCTCTTGTTGCTCTTCGTCGCCGCCATGCTGGCGACCGTCACCGCAGCCACGCTGCCGGCCCTGTTGCTGGCGTGGGAAGTGATGGGGGCGACGTCCTATGCGCTGATCGGCTTCCGCTGGGACCAGCCCGGGAAGCTCGCCGCCGGCACCCGGGCGTTCGTCACCACCCGGGCCGGTGACCTCGGGCTCTACGTCGCGGCGGGGGCCGCACTGGCCGCCACCGGCAGCCTGGTGCTGGCCGATCTCGGTGCCGCGGCCGGCGGCTGGGCGGACGTCGCCGCGGCCGGCGTGCTGGTCGCCGCGCTCGGCAAGTCGGCGCAGCTGCCCTTCTCGGCCTGGCTCTCGGCCGCGATGCAGGGCCCAAGCCCGGTCAGCGCCCTGCTGCACTCGGCGACCATGGTCGCCGCAGGGGGCTACCTGTTGCTCAGGATGCAGCCGTTGCTCGCCGCGACCGGCTGGGCGGCGACGGCTGCGGCCTGGGCCGGCGCGCTCACCGCTCTGGTCCTGGGTGCGGTGGCCGTCGCGCAGTCGGATCTGAAGCAGCTGCTGGCCGCCAGCACCGCCGCGCAGGTCGGGTTCGTCGTGCTCGGCGCCGGGGTCGGGGCGACCGCGGGCGGCACCGCGCAGCTGGTCGGGCACGCGGCGGTCAAGGCCGGATTGTTCGTCGCCGCGGGGGCGTGGCTGAGCGCGCTGGGCACCAAGCAGCTGGCCGGCCTGCGCGGTGCCGCCCGGAGGTACCCGGGCATCGGGGCGGCGGCCACCGTGGCGGCGCTGGCCCTGGCCGGCGTGCCGCCGCTCTCGCTGTGGGCGACGAAGGACGAGGTGCTGGCGGGCGTCCAGGGAACGGCGTTGACCGTCGTGGGGTTCGCCGCCGCGGTGGTCTCGGCCGTCTACGCCGGGAAGATCCTGGCCGTCGTCCTGGCCCGGCCCACGGGGGAGGAGGTCCTCGACGAGGAGGAGCCGGGGACCCGCCAGGTCCCGTTGCGGACCCGGACGGTGGCCGGCGTCCTGGCGGTGTTCGCCGCGGGGCTCGGTGTGCTCGCCCTGCCGACCGTGACCGACGCGCTGAAGACGGTGCTGGACGCGGAGGATGAGCCGTCTCCCGGGCTCGGGGACCTGCTCCTCTCCGGTGCACTCGCCGTGGCGGTCCTGACGCTCACCGTCCTCGGAAGCAGGGCCCGCCCGGCCGTCGGCAGAGCGCTCGAGCGGAGCCCGGTGGCCGCGTGGGCCGGGCTGGGGCACCTGCTCTCGCCCCGACCGGCGCTCGCGGTGGCCCGCGTGCTGGCCGCCCTCGACGACCGCGGGATCGATCGGGTGGTCCGTGCTGCCGGCTCCGCTGCCCGGCAGGTGGCCCGACTGGCCGCCCGCGCCGACGACGGCGGCATCGATCGGGCGGTCACCGCTGTCGCCGCCGGGACCCGGCGAGTGGCGGCGGCCTCCGCCCGCACCGACGCAGGCCTGGTGGACGGCGCCGTCCGGGCGACCGCGCGGGCATTCGGCCGCGCGGGGGATGCCGCCCGGCGTCCGCAGACCGGGTTGCTGCACCAGTACTACGCCCAGACCACCGCCGGTCTCGGGTTCCTGCTCGTCCTCCTGCTGGTGGTGCGCCGGTGACCGAGCGTGTGAGGTCCTGCGGGAGTACAGCACCGTCGGGCTCGTGTTCGACGAGCCTCAACGAGGAGGAGACGAGACCGTGCTGCTGACCGTCGTGATCTTCCTGCCGCTCCTGGCGGCAGCCGTGCTGCTGGCCGCCCCCCGGCTGACCGGGCGCGCCGCGATCGGGCTCTGGATCGCCACCTCCGCCGCGGACCTGGTGCTGGTCGGCTGGATGTGGTGGCGCTTCGAGCCCGGCACGGATGCCTCCGGCGTGGTGGACGGCCTGGCCTACGAGGCGGACCTGCAGTGGATCCCGACGGTGGACGCGGGCTACCACGTCGGGGTCGACGGGCTGTCCCTGCCGCTGCTGGCGCTGACGGGCGTGCTCTTCCTCGCCTGCGCCGTCTACTCGCTGCGTGAACCCGACCGGCCGCGCACCTACGCCGCGCTGTTCCTCTTCCTGCAGACCGCGTGCCTGGGCACGTTCGCGGCGCTGGACCTCATCCTGTTCTTCGTCTTCTTCGACCTGACGATCGTCGGGATGTACTTCGTCATCGCCGGGTGGGGGCACGGCAACGCCCGGCGCAGCGCGTTGAAGTTCTTCCTCTACACCTTCATCGGGTCGCTTGCCCTCCTGGTGGGCTTCATCGGGCTGTTCCTCGGCAGCGAGGAGCGCACCTTCGACATGGTGGCGCTGGCGGCGAACCCGCCGCTGGCCGACTCTCCGGTGGCCGGTGGGTTGGTGCTGCTGGCGATCGGGCTGGGGTTGGCGGTGAAGACGCCGCTGTTCCCGTTCCACACCTGGCTGCCCGACGCGCACACCGATGCGCCGGCGGCCGGGTCCGCCGTGCTCGCCGGCGTCCTGCTCAAGCTCGGCACCTACGGCTTCGTGCGCATCGCGATGCCGATCCTCCCCGACGCGTGGCAGCGCTGGGCGATGGTCGCCGTCGTCGTCGGGGTGATCAGCGTGCTGTGGGGTGCGTTCGTCGCGCTGGCGCAGACCGATGTGAAGCGGATGATCGCCTACACCTCGGTCAACCACATGGGCTACGTCCTGCTCGGCCTCGGCGCCGCCGGTCTGGTCGCCGCGGCGGACGAGGGTGCGCGCACGGTGGCCACCGTGGGCGCGATGTACCAGATGGTCAGCCACGGTCTCCTCACCGGCGCGCTGTTCCTGCTCAGCGGCTGGCTGTGGTCGCGCGGTCACACCTACGCCTTCGACCGGTGGGGCGGTCTCGCCCGTCCGGCACCGGTGTTCGCCGCCTGCCTCGCCGTGGCGGCCTTCGGATCGCTGGGGCTGCCGGGGTTCTCCGGGTTCATCGCCGAGTTCCAGGTCTTCACGGGGGCCCTCCAGGCGTCGCCGGTGGCCACCGTGATCGCCGTCGTCGGCATCCTGGTCACCGCCGGGCTGTTCCTGCTCGCCCTGCAGCGGCTGCTCACCGGCGACACCGTCGCTCCGGGCGGGACGGACGGCGATCGGGAAGCGGACGCCGACCGGACCGGGGAGGCACCGGCTCCGGCGGTCGGGGGCGGCGCCACCGCTGTCGTGGCGGAGGCACGGACCGCGCCCCGTGTCGGTGACCTGCGCGGCCACGAGCTCATCTCGGTCGTCCCGCTGCTCGCGCTCGCCGTGGTGCTGGGGTTGTTCCCCCGCGTCCTGCTCGACGTCCTCGAGCCGGCCGCCGTGGCGGTGGTGGAGCTGGCGGCCCGGTGACGGGCATGTCCGGCGGCACGGAGGCGTGGCCGGCGCTGCTGCCGGAAGGGTTGCTCCTGCTCGGTGCGGTCGGCGGCCTGCTGCTCGGGCTGTGGACACCGCAGCAGGCGCAGTGGCGGGTGCGGCTCCTGGTCACCGCGGCCTGTCTGGCCAGCGCGGTCGCCGCGGCCTCGGCACTGGGCGGGCCGGCCGAGCGGGTCTTCGAGGGCACCTGGGTCGTCGACACCACCACCGGCGTCGTCCGCATCGTCGTCGCCCTCGCGGTCGCCGTCCTCGTCTGGCTGGCGGCGCCCTCGGTGGCCGGCCACCCGCGGGAGACCGAGGCCTACGTCCTCATGCTGCTCGGTGCGCTCGGCACCGTCGCGCTGGCGGCCAGTGGCGACCTGCTCCTGCTGGTGGCCGCCTACCTGCTGGCCAGCGTGCCGCTCTACGCCTTGGCCGGTTTCGCCAAGGACGCCGCCGGCACCGAGGCGACGATGAAGTACTACCTCATGGGCGCCTTCGTCGGCGTGCTGCTGCTGATCGGCGTCGCCGCGCTGGTGCTCGCCGCCGGCACCACCGGCTACCTGGCGCTGGCCACCGCGCTCCCGGGCACGTCCCCGGCGCTGCTGGCCGTCGGGATCCTCGGCGTGCTCGCCGGAGTGGCGTTCAAGGCCGGCGCCGTTCCGGTCCACTTCTGGGTTCCCGACGTCACGGCCGGGACGACACCCCCGATGGCCGCCTACATCACCACGATCCCCAAGATCGGTGCCGTCGCCGCCGCGTTCCGCCTGGTCGCCGAGCCGTTCGCCGATCTGCCGCTCGACGTCCCGCTGCTCGTGGCCGTCATCGCGACGGCCAGCATGACGCTGGGCAATCTGGCCGCGTTCTCCCAGACCGACGTCCTGCGGCTGCTGGCGTACTCCACGGTCAGCCAGGTCGGCTACCTGTTCATGGTCGTCGCCGTGGCCGCCCGCACCGATGTCGCCGTTCCGGCCCTGGCGATCTACCTGGCCGCGTACGCGGTGACCAACATCGGTGCCTTCGCCGCCATCGCCGCCACTCCGGCGGCGCGGACGATCACGGACTGGGTCACGGGCGCAGCCCGACACCGCTGGGTGGTGGGAAGCCTCGCGGTGTGCCTGCTCGGCCTGGTCGGAACGCCACCGACGGCGGTCTTCGTGGGCAAGCTTGCCGTCTTCACCGCGGCCTGGGACGGCGGGCTGGCGTGGCTCGTCGTCGTGGCCGCGGGAAACACCGTCGCCAGCCTCTTCTACTACCTGCGGTGGATGGCCCCTGCGTTCGCCGGGGTGGCCACGGCCCCGGTGCCGGCGGAGGGGCCGGTGGGCAGTGGCCCCCGCACGGCGCCCGGCACGGCCCAGAAGGTGCGGGTCGCACCGGCGGCGATCCTCCACGCTGCGGCGGTGGGGTCGGTCCTCCTCGGCGTGGGCGTCGGCGTGTGGCTCGGCGTCACCGGGGCCTCCTGAACCGGTGATGCCTGCGCGGGCTGTCCGCCAGCTCCGCCGGGGGCGGGCGCCTCGACGGAGACCCGCTGCTCACAGCGGGCGCCCGCACCTGTCGTCACCACGGCATGACAGCGCGACCCCATCGAGGAGGACTTCATGGACTGGCTCGCCACAGCTGCAGGCGCCGGGATCATCCTGTTCGTCCTGCGCGACATGTTCCACACCATCTGGCACCCCAGTGGACGAGGGGCCCTCAGTCGTCGGGTCATCGAGGCGGTCTGGCGCGGGTCCCGCCGGCTGAAACGGCGGAGCAGGCAGTCCTCGGTGGTGGGTCCGGTGGCGCTGCTGACGGTGGTGCTCACGTGGACGGCCACCATCGTGGCGGGGTGGACGCTGGTCTACTGGCCGCACATGAGCGAGGGGTACTCCTTCGGCTCGACGCTGGACCCGGTCCAGCGCGGCGACGTCCTCGACTCCCTCTACCTGTCCCTGGTCACGGTGACGACCCTGGGGTACGGGGACATCGTTCCTCAGGCGCCCTGGCTGCGGCTCGCCTCGCCAGCGCAGGCCTTGATCGGCTTCGCGCTCCTGACCGCGGCCGTGTCGTGGGTCCTGCAGGTCTACCCGGCGCTGGCCCGTCGGCGGGCGCTGGCCATCCGGCTGGCCCTGCTGCAACGGGCAGAGGCTGCCCGTGAGCTGCCGGCATCGGACTCCTCCTCCGCATCGACGCTGCTGCAGTCGCTGGCCGGTGAGGTGGTCCAGGTCCGGGTCGACCTGACCCAGTACTCGGAGACCTACTTCTTCCGCGAGGCGGACGCCACGAGCTCGCTGCCGGCTCGGCTCCACTACGCGTGCGAGCTCGCCGAGGCCGGCCAGGAGTCCACGCGTACGGATCTGCGATTGGCCGCCACAGTGCTCGCCGAAGCAGTGGACGACTACGCGCATCTGCTGAGGCAGCAGTTCCGGCTCGTCGGGGAGGACGCCGCCGAGGTACTGCAGAGCTACGCGGGGGACCACGGCTACCCGGCGTCCTGACGGTGCCCAGGGTCGGAGAAGACGGCGATCAGCGGTTCGCCGCCCGGCGGTACAGACGCCGGCCGGGGGTGGCGGTGACCCCGTGGGCGACGGTGCTCGCCGCGACGACCAGGCTCCCGGCCGCCCACAGTCGGGGGTCGCCCACCCCCTCCTCCTCGCTGAACATGAGGTAGAAGACCGCGCTCACTCCGATCGGGCCGAACCAGCCCAGGAACATCCCGTCGCGCAGCCGCAGCCGCAGCGGACGGACGAGAGCCAGGAGCACGGGGAGCCGCCGCAGCAGCAGGACCGCCACCGGGAACACGACAGCGGCCCAACCGAGGTCCGCCCACTGCGACCACGGGAGCTCGATCCCCAGCAGCAGGAACAGAGGGAGGACGACGTAGCGGTTCACTGCCTCGTCGATGGTGTTCTGCGGACCGACCTCGTCGTTGGCCACGACCGCGTTGTAGGCGAGCCCGGCGACGAACACCGACAGCACGCCGTCGGCGTCGAGCACCCGGGCGACGCCGAGGACGGCCACCGCCAGCACGAGCGTGAAGACCAAGGACGCCCCCTGGTCGACGTCGGAGTGCCGCAGCGCGTACGTCACCGCCTTCCCGGCGACCAGCCCGATGACGACGCCGACCGCCACCCCGACGCCGACCTGGTACAGCCCGTCCAGGGCCGCTCTCCCGACGGACCCCCCGATCACCAGGGCGATGCCGAGCAGGACCAGGGGCAGTGCGAGGCCGTCGTTGGTGCCCGACTCCGCGGACAGCAGCTGTCGGGTGCGGGCCGGGAGGTGCGCCTCGGCCGGCTTCCCGGTCACGACGCTGGAGGCGAGCACCGGGTCGGTGGGGGAGATGCACGCGCCGAGCAAGACGGCGAGGGCCACGGGGACGCCCAGCACGAGCCAGGCCAGGCCCGCGGACAGTGCCGCCATGCCGAGCATCCCGGCGGTCACCAGGACCGCGGTCGGGGTGATGATCGGCCGCAGCCGGCGGACCGGGTAGCGCAGGGCCACGCCGATGAGCGAGATCGCGAGCAGCACGCGGGCGGCCTCGGTCAGCAAGGTCGACCGGGTGCTCTCGGGGACGTCGACGAGGCCGAGCAGCTGCGGTCCCACGAGCACACCCAGGAGCAATGCCAGGAGCGGCTCGCTGAGCGGCAGGTCGCGGATGCGGCTCGACAGTGCCGCGAGCGCGACAGCGAGGCTGCCCACCAGCGCGTACGCCAGGTGCAGGTCGTGCATCGGTCCGACTCCCGAGCCCTCGGTGCAGCCGCAAACAGCTGCGTGCGAAGAACGATCATGCCGCCGGGCGGTCGACTCCGCCCGCCGGGGAAGGGACTCGCTCGTCGCGCCCGAGGGGGAGACGCGCGGCAGGATCGGCCGCGTGGAAGCCGTGGCGCTGCTGGGGTTGCTGGTCCTGGGGGTCGTGGTCCTGACCCCGGTCGCGGATCGCATCGGTGTGCCGTAGCCGGTGCTGTTGACCGTCTACGGCCTGGTGCTGGGGCTGATCCCGATGGTTCCCTCGCCGAACCTGGCGCCCGAGCTGATCCTGCCGCTGGTCCTCCCGCCGCTGCTGTTCGCCGCCACGCAGACCACCACGGTCCAGGAGCTGCGGTCGGCCGCTCGCCCGATCCTGGGGTTGGCTGTGGTCCTCACGCTGCTGACGGCCGGGGCGGTCGCGGTGGTCGGGCACGCCCTGGGCCTGCCGTGGGCGGTCGCGGTCGTCCTGGGTGGGGTGGTGTCACCACCGGACCCCGTCGCGGCGAGTGCGGTGGCCGGCCGCCTGCACCTCCCGCCCCGGTTGGTGACACTGCTCGAGGGGGAAGGGCAGTTCAACGACGCCACCGCACTGGTCATCTACAAGCTGTCGGTCATGGCCGTGGTGGCCGGAGGTGTGTCGGCCGGTCAGGTCGCGAGCGGCCTGGCCGTCGCCGTGCTCGGCGGGGTCCTCCTGGGAGTGGCCGGGGGCTGGCTGACGCGGCGAGCGCTGGGGTGGCTGCACGATGCCGCGACCGAGACCACGGTGACCCTCGCCGTCCCGTTCGCCCTGTACCTGCTGGCCGAAGAGGTCGGCGCGTCAGGAGTCCTCGCGGTCCTCGTGTCGGGACTGTTCCTGCGGACGACGGTCACCCGCCAGCTCACCTCTGCTGCCAGGGCGAAACCGTCCCGCAGCACCGTGGCGAACCACAGCTTCGCCAGGTGCTCCGGCGCGCCGACGTCGGCGAAGCGCTGCGCCATGGGCCATGTCGGAGAGCGTCTCGTTGACGTCGAACACGACGGCGGACGGGCGGCTGCTCATCGGTGATCCTCCGGTCCGAGCGCCGACACGTCACGGAGCGCCGACTGCTGCCGCCACTGTGCCCGCACGGTCCACGACCAACCGCGACCGACCGGGGGCGCACGCCTCACCTCACCCGAGCACCGTGGTGATCTCGATGGCACCTCTGAGGCTGCGTGCCACCGGGCAGCTGTCGGCGTGGAACGCCAGCACCCGCTGCACCTTGTCCGCATCCTCCGCGGCGACGGTCAGCCCGCTGTAGGTCACCTTGATGCGCTTGACCACCAGGACCTTGCCCTCCAGCTCGACCTCACCGCGTGCTCGCCCCACCAGACCGGTGGGGTCGATCCGCCGGGCCGCGAGGGCACCGGCGAACGTCCCGGTCAGCTAACCGAGAGCGGCGCCGACCAGGTGGTCGATCGTGCTGGCGTGACTGGGAGCTGTCCCCGGCTCCACCCCGTAGTGCTCGGCGATGGCCCCGTGCATGCCGTACACCGTCGGCTCCTGCTCCCCTGGCAGGTACGCGGCGCGCAGCGGCCCGCCGAGGCGCTCGACCCGCACCTCCGAGACGTAGGCGATGTCGGCCACGGGATCGCTCCTGTCGTCGCTCATGGGTGTCGCCTACCCAGGAACTGCCCGTCACGACCATGCACCTGCCGGCGTGCCGTCGGAAACGACGCCGGAACGGACAGAGGCCCTGGTCAGGGATCTGACCAGGGCCTCCGAGCGGGGTGAGTGACGGGGCTCGAACCCGCGACACCCAGGATCACAACCTGGTGCTCTACCAACTGAGCTACACCCACCGTGCGTCCGCACCGGCCGCAGGCGCCCGGGAGGAACGGGACAACGATACCGGAGGGCTCGGGGCGGCCCGCCGGGGGAGTGCCGGGGTCAGGCGGTGGCGGCGTCGCCCGCGGCGAGCAGATCGCCGAAGGTGGCCGTGACCTGCTCCGCGGCGCTCTTCGCCTGGTCGCTGTTCGGGCCGGGCGCGGGCACGAAGAGAGTCTTCCGGTAGTAGGCCAGCTCGCGCACCGACTCGATGATGTCGGCCAGCGCGCGGTGGGCCAGGCCCTTGGCCGGCTGGGAGAAGTACACGCGGGGGAACCAGCGGCGGGCCAGCTCCTTGACCGAAGAGACGTCGACCATCCGGTAGTGCAGGTGGTCGTCGAGCTCGGGCATGTCGCGGGCGAGGAAGCCGCGGTCGGTGCCGATCGAGTTGCCGCACAGCGGGGCGGTCCGCCGCTCCGGCACGTAGCGCTTCACGTAGGCGAGGATCTGCTGCTCGGCCTCGGCGACGGTGAGCGTGGCCGCGCGGACCTCGTCGGTCAGTCCCGACTTGGCGTGCATGTCCCGGACGAACTCGGTCATCCCGTCGAGATCGGCGTCGTCGGCGGAGATGATGAGGTCCAGACCGGGGTCCAGGACGGTGAGCTCCGAGTCGGTGATCAGCACCGCGACCTCGATCAGCTTGTCCTTGGTGAGGTCCAGGCCGGTCATCTCGCAGTCGATCCAGACCAGGTGTCCCGCGCTCTCCGCCACGTCGGCTGACAGTACGCACCGCCGGTTCCCTGCGCCCCGCTCACCCCACGCGTGCAGGCCTTAGCGCACCGGTGGGAACGGCGCGAGCCGAAACGCTCGGCGCCTGCCGTGATCGCCGCTAGGGTCGCCGGAACGCCCTCCGTCAGGAAGCAATGCCTGTGTCCACTGCACCCGCACCCACCGCTCCCTCGGCTCTCGGAACGCTCCGGGCCGGCCTGGTCCACCCGGTGGCGCTCCTCCGGTGGCTCTGGGCGGCCTACATGACGCCCGGTCGTCCCGGCCGCCCCACCGACCAGACCGAGCTGCGCTGGATCTACACCGCCTGGCTCGGGGCGTTCCTGCTCAAGATGCTGGGCTCGTCGTGGGACGTCTCCTGGCACTTCATGTGGCTGCGCGACGACCTGGCGCCCCCGCACCTGCTCAACACCGTCGGCACCGCGGCCGTCGTCGTCCTCGTGCTGTTCCACAGCTACAGCGGCTACGGCGTCGACCGCCGGGCGCTGCGGCTCATGCAGGCCGGCATCGGCACGTTCCTGATCGCCATCCCGGTCGACATCCTCAACCACCGCATCAACGGCCTGGACATCACCAGCTGGAGCCCGAGCCACGCGCTGCTCTACATCGGGACGGCGATCATGCTGGCCGGCGCCCTGCGCGGGTGGTGGCTGTACGCGGCGCCGGGTCGCATCCGGGAACTGGTCCCGCTGGGCCTGTGGCTGTTCTTCGTGGAGAACGTCGTCTTCCCCAACCAGCACCAGGAGTACGGCGTCCTGTCCCTGGAGGCGTACAACGCCGGGCGGACGACGGCCGAGCCCTCGCTGCTGGACTTCGCCGCCTCCCAGGGGCAGACCCCGACCATGTTCATGCTGCCGGTGCCCTCCTGGGTGCACCCGGCCTGGCTGATCTGCGCCGGGCTGCTCTCGCTGGTCGTGGCGCGCAAGATGGTCGGCCTGCGCTGGACGGCGACGGTGGTCGCCGTGGTCTACCTCGGCTACCGCGGCGTCATGTGGCTGGGCCTGGTGGCGATGGGCTTTCCGCCCTCGGTGCTGCCGGTCGTGCTGATCCTCGGTGCCGTGCTCATCGACCTCGCGGTGACCGCCCGCGTGCCGGGCTGGCTCGCCGGGGCCGCGGTTACGGCCGCCGTCTACGGCATGGCGTTCCCGTTGGAGTCCCTCGGGCTCCTGCCGCCGTGGAACTGGTGGTCGGCGCTGCCGGTCGCGGTCGGTTTCGCCGTCCTCTGGGCCCTGGTCGACCTCGTCGGCCGCAGTGCCTGGCTGGCCCGCTGGCGTGCCGCGGACGAGCCGGCCGCCGTTGCGGAGACCGCCGCGGTCTGATCCGCCACACCCGGCGCGGAGCGCCGGAGCGGCTCCGCGCATGACGTAGCGTCGACGGTGGCTGCGTTCCGGGGGGCCCGCCGAGCCGGGCGCGCTCCGCTGCGTCCGGACGGGCGCCGGCCCTGCCCGCACCATCGAGCGCCCGGAGGACGACGTGCTGGTCCTGACCCCGGAGCCGTTGCAGACGGCGGCGGAGCGCGCCTTCTTCGGCGAGCTCTCCCGGTGGGACACCGGGGCCTCGATCCGCGCCGCCGTGGTCGCGTCGGTGCCGCTGGTCGACGGTCCGCTGGGACGCCGGCAGTCCGACGCGGTGCTGCTGGTGCCCGAGGGCATCGCGGTCATCCGGGTCGTGGAGGTGTCGCGGCAGTCCGGCGTCGTCACCGCCTCGCCGGAGGGGCCGTGGAGCATCGCGCCCGAGAGCGGGCCCAGCCAGGTGCTTCAGCTCGGCGGCGGTGGGTCCAGTCCGCTCGACGGCCTGATGCGGGCCGGCATGGACACCGCGGTGAAGCTGCGCCGCGCAGGCCTGGAGCCGGGCCGGATCGCCCGCCTCACCGTGCTCGTCGGGGAGGTCACCGGCCTGGTGCCCGCCGACGGCGACCTGGGGGAGGGCGACCACGTCGCCACCCTCGAGCCGCGTTCCCTGCTGCTCGCCTTCGCCCGCGCCAGCCGGCACGCCGGCGTCGACAACCCCCGGCTGTGGACGACGGCCGACGTGCGGGCGGCGTTGCTGGCGCTGGAGCTGCCCGGGCGCGGGCCCACGGTCGAGGAGCTCAACGGGGAGTCCTTCCCCTACTCGCCCTACGTGCTGCGCCGGCCGCAGCTGCTCACCCCCGCCGCGATGGCGGCCTCACCGCTCGTCGCCGATCCCGCGTCGTCGCCGCCGGCCCAGGCCGAAGCTCCCGGTGCCGCCGTTCCCGGTGCCGCCGTTCCCGGTGCCGCCGTTCCCGGTGCCGCCGTCGCCGGTGCGCCGGATCCGCTGACCGCCACCGGCGTCGCCCGCGCGGTCGCCGCGTCGGTCGCGTCGGCGCACGCCGCCGCGGTGTCGGCCGCGGCGCCCCCGCGTCCGGTTCCGAACCTGACCGGGCAGCGCGACACCGTCGCGGTCGACGGCCCGGCCGCGCCGCCCACGGCGGACGCCGGGATCGGCGGGCTCTTCCCGGCGGCGACGTCTCACCCCACGGAGCCGGCCGGGCCGCCGCGCACCGCCGTGCAGCCCGTCGTGCCGCGCGCGCAGGAGCCGCCGCCGCGCCCGCCGCTGTCGCCGGCCTGGGGTGCTCCCATGGCGGACGGCCCGGTCGACGACGGCGACCGCGACAGCGGGCGCCGTCGCTGGGGGCTGGTGATCGCCGCTGCCGTGGCAGTGCTGGTCGTCGTCTGCGGGGTGGCCGTGTGGCTGCTGGCGAGCGGGGACCCCGACGACGGCTCCGGCCGCGACGGGACCGCCGCGGCGCCGACCACCGAGGCGGGACCGGCACCGGGCGACGTCCTGGCCGCCGGGAGCACCCGGTTCACCGTCGAGGGCGTGCAGGTGGACGAGACCTGCGACGGGCACGCCTACGGGGACGTCGCCGCCTTCTTGGAGGCGAACGCGTGCGTGGGCCTCTCCCGGGCGCTGTACTCGGCCAGCGTCGAGGGGGCCCCGGTGGTCGTCTCGGTGTCCCGCGTGACGATGGCGGACCCGGCGACCGCCCGGGAGCTGCGCGCGCTGGCCGACTCCAACGGCAGCGGCAACGTCAGCGACCTGCTCCGCGAGGGCGTCACCTTCGACGGCGCCCCGGCGAAGCTCGCCGACGCCGAGTACGCCAGCGCCGTCTCCGGTGCCACGGTCACGATCGTCGAGAGCTCGTGGTCGGACCCGGCCAGGGCGGGCAGCGCGGGCGCGGTCGACGCCGTCGCGACGGCCGCCTTCGCACTGCCGGTGCCGCCCTCGAGGTGACGGCGGACTGAGCTAGGAGGTCGCCGCCGCCCAGGCCATCCGGTCCAGGAGGTCGGCCATCGCGGCCCGGTCCAGCCGGCCGGCGCTGTGCGGCGTGGAGTTGATCAGCCCGAAGACCGCGTGGGCGCGGGCCCGGCACGCGGCGGCCTCGGCACCGGGGTGCAGGCGGGCGAGCACGGCCACCCACACCTCCACGTAGCGGCGCTGGAGCCGCCGGACCTGGCCTGCCTCGGTCTCCGGCAGCGACGTGAGGTCGCGGTCGTGCACGACGATCAGCGCCGGGTTGTCGAGCGCGAAGTCAACCTGGAACCCGATGAGCGCCCGGAGCTGGGCCTCGGGGTCGACGCCGGCGGCCGCGACCCGCTCCCGACCGCCCTCGGCGAGCCGTTCGCTGATGCGCACGAGCATCTCGGCCAGCATCGCGTCCTTGCTGGCGAAGTGCCGGTAGATCGCGGGGCCGGTCACGCCCACCGCGGCGCCGACGTCGTCGACCCCGACGGCACGGGAGCCGCGCTCGGCGAACAGCTGAGCCGCGGCCTGCAGGATCTGCTCGCGGCGCGACGGGCGGTCGGCGTCGGCCAGCAGTGCGCTGTCCGGGCCGGTCTCCGGGCCCGTGCCGACGGAGGTCATGGCGGGGATGCTAGCCCCGCAGTGAACTTGCGTTAACACCCCGGTGCCGGGGGTGGACCAGCGGTGTGAACGACGGTTAACCTCTGCGGCGTGGATGCACCGGTGCTGCCCCGCGGCCTGACCCCCTCCGATGCCGCTGCCCGCAACGCCGCCGCGCACGCCGAGCTGGTCGCCGACCTCTCCGAACGGTTGGCGCGGGTGGCGCTCGGTGGGGGCGAGCGGGCGCGGGAACGGCACACCGCCCGTGGCAAGCTGCTGCCCCGCGAGCGGGTGGACGCGCTGCTCGACCCGGGCAGCCCGTTCCTGGAGCTCTCCGCCCTGGCCGCCTCCGGGATGTACGACGACGACGCCCCGGCCGCCGGGATCATCACGGGCATCGGCCGGGTGTCGGGCCGGGAGTGCGTGGTCGTGGCGAACGACGCCACCGTCAAGGGCGGCACCTACTACCCGATGACGGTGAAGAAGCACCTGCGGGCGCAGGAGGTGGCCCTGCACAACCGGCTGCCCTGCATCTACCTCGTCGACTCCGGCGGCGCCTTCCTGCCGATGCAGGACGAGGTGTTCCCCGACCGCGAGCACTTCGGCAGGATCTTCTTCAACCAGGCCACGATGTCGAAGGCGGGCATCCCGCAGATCGCCGCCGTCCTGGGGTCCTGCACCGCGGGCGGCGCCTACGTGCCGGCGATGAGCGACGAGGCCGTGATCGTCCGCGAGCAGGGGACGATCTTCCTGGGCGGGCCGCCGTTGGTGAAGGCGGCGACCGGCGAGGTCGTCACCGCCGAGGACCTGGGCGGGGGCGACCTGCACAGCCGGGTCAGCGGCGTCACCGACCACCTGGCCGACGACGACGCGCACGCCCTGCAGATCGTCCGGCAGATCGTGTCGACCCTCGCTCCGCGCGAGCCGCGACCGTGGGACGTCGAGCCGGTGGAGGAGCCCGCGTACGACCCGGCGTCGGTGTACGAGGTCGTGCCGCCGGACCCGCGGACCCCCTACGACGTGCGCGAGGTCATCGCCCGGCTGGTCGACGGGTCGCGCTTCGCCGAGTTCAAGCCGCTCTACGGGCAGACGCTGGTCACCGGCTTCGCCCGGCTGCACGGCCACCCGGTCGGCATCGTCGCCAACAACGGCGTCCTGTTCGCCGAGTCGGCGCTCAAGGGCGCGCACTTCATCGAGCTGTGCGACCGCCGAAAGATCCCGCTGCTGTTCCTGCAGAACATCACCGGGTTCATGGTCGGGCGCGACTACGAGGCCGGGGGCATCGCCAAGCACGGCGCCAAGATGGTCACCGCCGTCGCCTGCGCCCGGGTGCCGAAGCTGACCGTCGTCATCGGCGGCTCGTTCGGCGCCGGCAACTACTCGATGTGCGGCCGGGCGTACTCGCCCCGCTTCCTCTTCACCTGGCCCAACTCCCGCATCTCGGTGATGGGCGGCGAGCAGGCGGCCTCGGTGCTGGCGACGGTCCGTCGCGACGGGATCGAGGCCCGCGGCGAGGAGTGGCCGGCCGAGGAGGAAGAGGCGTTCAAGGCCCCGATCCGGGACCAGTACGAGTCCCAGGGGCACCCGTACTACGCCACCGCCCGCCTCTGGGACGACGGCGTGATCGACCCGGCCGACACCCGCACCGTGCTCGGCCTCGCCCTGTCCGCCTGCGCGAACGCCCCGTTGGAGGAAGTTGGCTATGGCGTCTTCCGCATGTGAGCCGGGAAGTCCGGAAAGGGCGGTGGTGTAGGTGTTCGACACCGTCCTCGTCGCCAACCGGGGCGAGATCGCCGTCCGGGTGATCCGCACGCTCCGCGAGATGGGCATCCGCTCGGTCGCCGTCCACAGCGACGCCGACGTCGGCGCGCTGCACACCCGGCTGGCCGACGTCGCCGTGCGCATCGGACCGGCGCCTGCGGCGCAGAGCTACCTGTCGATCGAGCGGGTGCTGCAGGCCGCTGCCGCCACCGGCGCCCAGGCGATCCATCCCGGTTACGGCTTCCTCTCGGAGAACGTTGACTTCGCCCGCGCGTGCGAGGCGGCGGGGATCGTCTTCATCGGCCCGCCGGTGGCCGCCATCGAGGCGATGGCCGACAAGATCCGCGCCAAGCAGACCGTGATGGCCGCGGGCGTGCCCGTGGTCCCGGGCCGCACCGAGCCGGGGATGGACGATGCCGCGGTCGCCGAGGCCGCCGTCGCCGTCGGCTTCCCGGTGCTGCTCAAGCCCAGCGCCGGCGGAGGCGGCAAGGGGATGCGCGTCGTGCGGTCGGCCGACGAGCTGCCGGACGCGATCGCCGGGGCGCGGCGGGAGGCGAGCAGCTCCTTCGGCGACGACACCCTGCTGGTCGAGCGGTACGTGGGCAACTCCCGGCACATCGAGGTGCAGGTGCTGGGCGATGCCCACGGGAACGTCATCCACCTGGGCGAGCGCGAGTGCAGCCTGCAGCGCCGGCACCAGAAGGTGATCGAGGAGGCGCCGTCGCCCCTGCTGGACACCGCGATGCGGGCGTCGATGGGCCGCGCCGCGGTGGAGGCCGCCAGGGCGGTCGGCTACACCGGTGCCGGGACCGTCGAGTTCATCGTCGACGCCGACCCGGGTGGGCGGGGAGAAGGCATGGACTTCTTCTTCCTGGAGATGAACACCCGCCTGCAGGTCGAGCACCCGGTGACCGAGTGCATCACCGGCCTGGATCTGGTGGAGCAGCAGATCCGGGTCGCGGCGGGGGAGCGGCTGCCGGTCGACCAGAGCGACGTCTCGCTCGACGGGCACGCCATCGAGGCGCGGCTCTACGCCGAGGACCCGGCACGCGGCTTCCTGCCGCAGGCCGGCACCGTGCTCGGGCTGGTCGAGCCGTCGGGGCCGGGGGTGCGCGTGGACAGCTCGCTCGCGGTCGGTTCGGTGGTCGGCACCGACTACGACCCGATGCTGGCAAAGATCATCGCCTGGGGGCCGGATCGGGAGACCGCCCGCGCGCGGCTCGTCGGAGCGCTGGGCCGGACCGTCGTCCTCGGGGTGACGACGAACGCCGCGTTCCTGCGGGCGCTGCTCACCGACGACGACGTCGTCGCCGGAAGGCTGGACACCGGGCTCATCGAGCGGCGCGGCGAGGCGTTGACGACCGCCGAGCCCGTGCCGTTCACCGTGTTCGCGGCGGCCGCCCTGGCCCTGCTCGTGGAGACCGAGCCGGCCGGTCCGGTCGTCGACCCCTGGGACGTCCCCGACGGCTGGCGGCTGGGCGAGCCCGCGTGGACGGTCCGCAGGCTGCAGGCAGCGGGCGGTG
The DNA here is from genome assembly GCF_002938425.1 of Blastococcus atacamensis. Taxonomy (GTDB): domain Bacteria; phylum Actinomycetota; class Actinomycetes; order Mycobacteriales; family Geodermatophilaceae; genus Blastococcus; species Blastococcus atacamensis. The sequence goes on from NZ_POQU01000001.1 coordinate 90,224, forward strand.
AGCCCGTCGAGGTGCGGCTGCGCGGCCGGGCGTCGGCCGCCGAGGTGCAGGTGGCGGGCGGCGTGGTTCCGGCCCGGGCCGTGCGGGTGGGCGATGAGCTCGTCGTCACCGTCGGCGACGTGACCACCTCCTACGCCGTCGTCCACTCCGGCGGAACGGTGTGGCTGGCCGCCGACGGGCACGTGACCGCGCTGCGCGAGCAGGAGCGGCTGTCGTCGTCGGCCGGTGCGGTCGCCGGTGACGGCGTCGTCACCTCGCCCATGCCGGGAACGGTGACGGTGGTGCGGGCCGCGGTCGGCGACGAGGTGGAGGCGGGGACCCCGCTGCTCGTGGTGGAGGCGATGAAGATGGAGCACGTGCTGACCGCCCCGATCGCCGGGACGGTGGCCGAGCTCGGAGTGACGGCGGGCCAGACGGTCGCGCTGGACGAGCGGCTGGCGCTGGTGACCCCGGCGACCGCTGCCGAGCAGCAGGAGAACTGATGTTGGACTACCGGCTCAGCGACGAGACCGAGGCCCTCCGGACGACGGTGCGGGAGTTCGCCCAGGAGGTCATCGCCCCGCAGATCGGGGAGTTCTACGAGCGTGACGAGTTCCCCACGCACATCGTGCGCCAGATGGGTGAGCTCGGGCTGTTCGGGCTGCCCTTTCCCGAGGAGTACGGCGGCTCCGGGGGCACCTACTTCGACCTGTGCGTGGCCCTCGAGGAGCTGGGTCGCGTGGACAGCTCGATGGCGATCACCGTGGAGGCCGGCGTCTCCCTGGGTGCCATGCCGATCTACCGGTTCGGGACCGAGGAGCAGAAGCAGGAGTGGCTGCCCCGGCTGTGCACCGGAGAGGTCCTGGGCGCCTTCGGCCTCACCGAGCCCGGTGGCGGCTCGGACGCCGGGTCGACCCGCACCACCGCCCGGCTCGAGGACGGGCACTGGGTGATCAACGGCTCGAAGGCGTTCATCACCAACGCGGGCACCGACCTGACCGCGCTGGTCACCGTCACCGCCGTCACTGGCACGCGGCCCGACGGCGGCAAGGAGATCTCGGCGATCATCGTGCCGTCGGGGACGCCGGGCTTCGCCGTCGGCAAGCGCTACTCCAAGGTCGGCTGGAACGCCTCGGACACCCGCGAGCTGTCCTTCACCGACGTGCGGGTGCCGGAGGAGAACCTCGTGGGGGAGCGCGGTCGCGGCTTCGCCCAGTTCCTCTCCATCCTCGACGAGGGGCGCATCGCCATCTCGGCGCTCTCGGTCGGCCTGGCGCAGGGGTGCGTGGACGAGTCGGTGAAGTACGCGGCGCAGCGCGAGGCGTTCGGACAGCCGATCGGCCGCAACCAGGCCATCCAGTTCATGATCGCCGACATGGAGGTGCGGGCCTCGACCGCGCGGCTTGCCTACTACCGGGCGGCGGAGAAGATGCTGCGCGGCGAGCCGTTCAGGCGCGAGGCATCCATCGCCAAGCTGTACAGCTCCGAGGTCGCGATGGACAACGCCCGCTACGCCACCCAGGTGCACGGCGGGTACGGGTTCATGAACGAGTTCCCGGTCGGCCGCTTCTATCGCGACGCCAAGATCCTGGAGATCGGCGAGGGCACCAGCGAGGTGCAGCGGATGCTCATCGCCCGCGACCTCGGCGTCGGCTGAGCCTCGCCCGCACAGCTGTGCGCTGGTCGTGGTGATGGGGCCCGGATGACCACGGTGAGCGCACACCCACGGGGAAGCTGAGCCAAGTTGCGTAGATCGCGCAACTTTCCCAACGGAACCGCTTGCTCTGCGCAGTGGCGTGGGCCACCATCTTCGTGGATTCCTCCACTGGCGGAGGAGCGTCAGAGAGGGCCCGCCTTGGACGTGCAACTGCTCCTCGCCCTTGCGCTGGGGATCGCGACCATCGTCGTGATCGTCCTGCGCACCCGTCTGGACGCCTTCGTGGCGCTCCTGATCGCCGCCCTGGTGACCGGATTCGTCGCCGGGGCGCCGGCCGGCGAGATCATCTCCTCGATCACCACGGGCTTCGGCAACACGCTGGCCTCGATCGGCATCGTGATCGGACTGGGGGTCGCCATCGGCAAGATCCTCGAGGTCTCCGGAGCTGCCGACGCGCTGGCCCAGAAGTTCGTCAAGCTGCTCGGCAAGGGCCGCGAGCACTGGGCCATGGCCGGCACCGGGGCGGTCGTCTCCATCCCGGTCTTCTGCGACTCCGGCTACGTCATCATGAACCCGCTCGCCCGCTCGATCGCCCGCCGGCTCAAGGGGCGGTACGTCACCCTGGCGCTCGCCCTGGGCTGCGGCATGACCCTGACCCACCACCTCGTGCCGCCGACGCCCGGCCCGCTGGGTGTGGCCGGGATCCTGGGCACCGACCTCGGCGCCCTCATCCTCGCCGGGCTCGTGTTCGCGCTCCTGCTCCTGCCCGTGGTCATCGCCTACGCCGCCTGGATCGGGCCGAAGCTGGAGAGCGAGCTCAGCCCGAACGTGCGGGAGGCGGTCTACGGCGGGGTGCCGATCGGCACGGGTGCCGTCGCCTCCGGTGGCGGCGGTGGTGGCGCCGTCGGGTCGGGGCCGGACGAGATCACCGGCGAGCCGCTGCGGGAGGACGACGCCCCGTCCGCTCTGGGGGAGGCGCCCGCGGGCGCCGCGCCCCACAAGGTCGGCTTCGGTCTGGCCTCCGTGCCGCTGCTGGTCCCCCTCGTCCTGATCGTCCTGAACACCGTCGCGACGGCGATCGACCGGAACGCGCAGGGCGTGCTCGCGCCGACCGACGAGTACACGCCGTCGGGTTTCGCCGCCGTCATGGCGTTCATCGGCAACCCCGTCGTCGCGCTGATCATCGGCATCGTCCTGGCCGTGTACCTGCTGCTCCCGCGCTGGACACCGCGAAAGCGCGTGCACGGCTGGCTCGCCGACGCGGCCGCCTCCGCCGGTCTGATCATCCTGATCACCGGCGCCGGTGGCGCCCTCGGTCAGGTGTTGCGCGACACCGGCGTGGGTGACGAGCTGGCCGAGGCGGTGTCGAGCTTGTCGCTGCCCAGCGTGCTCGTGCCGTTCCTGGTCGCCTCCCTGGTCCGCCTCGCCCAGGGCTCCGGAACCGTCGCGATGATCACCGCGGCCTCGGTGACGGCGCCGCTGGTCGTGGCGCTCGGGCTCTCACCGCTGCTGGCCGCCCTGGCCTGCTGCGCCGGCTCCATGGTGTTCAGCTACTTCAACGACTCCTACTTCTGGGTCGTCACCCGGTTCACCGGGCTGGAGGGCACCGCGGCGCTGCGCGGCTGGTCGGGCATCACCACTGCGGTGTGGCTGGCGTCGCTGCCGCTGCTGCTCATCGCCAGCCTGTTCCTCTGACCGGCGGAACGCCTTCCTGATGGCTGAGGTGCTCGTCGTCGCCGACGACCTGACCGGCGCCAACGCGACGGCAGCGGACTTCGCCTCCGCCGGCCTGCGGGCGGCGACGGCGAGCGCTGCCACCGGCGCGGACGTCGTCGCGGGCATGGTGTCCCGCTTCGACGTGGTGGTGGCCACGACCGACAGCCGGCACTCCCGCCCCGACGAAGCGGCCACGCTGGCGCGCGCCGTGGTGCGCGCCGGCTGGCCGGCCCGGCTGGTCTGCAACCGGGTCGACACGACGTTGCGCGGCAACGTCGGCGCCACGACCGAGGCCGTGGCCGCCGAGGTGCGGGCGCTCACCGGATCCCGCGTGGTGGTGCTCTGCGCGCCGGCGCACCCGACGGCGGGACGGCACACGATCGGCGGCACCCAGCTCCTCGACGGGCGCCGGCTCGAGGAGACCGAGGTCGCCCGGGACGCGCGCACCCCGATGCGCACGTCGGACGTCGTCGAGATCCTGCACCAGCAGACCGACCTCACCGCCTCCCTGGTCTCCATGGGCGCAGTGACCGGGCCGGTGGCAGACCTGGTCGACACCATCAGGTCGGCCCTCGCCGGAGGCGTCGACGTCCTGGTCGCCGACGCGATGACCGAGGAGCACCTCGACCGCGTCGCGACCGCCGCGGTGGCGGCGGCGGAAGGCCGGGACCTGGTGTGGGTCACCAGCGACCCCGGCCCCTCCTCGGTCGCGATGGCGCGGGCCCTGGGTCTGACCCGCACGGCGCAGGGCCCACCGCTCCTCGTGGTGTCGGGTTCGGCCACCGAGCTCACCCGCCAGCAGCTGCAACAGCTGGCCGTGGAGCGAGGGGCGGTCGTGCACCGGGTGCCGACGCTGCCGGGGAGCGCTGTTCCCGACGTCGACGCCGCCACCGCCGTCCTCGGCGATGCCCTCGCCGGGGCCACGGCCGACGCCATCGTCGTCTTCGCCACGGTCATGGAGGACGCCGACGTGCGGCCGACGACGGCGGAGGACGCCGCACGGATCTCCCGAAGCCTGGCGACGGCGGTGCGCCGCGCGCTGGAGGAGCACGCGGTCGGCGGGCTGTTCACCACCGGCGGCGACGTGACCGCCGCCGTGCTGGCGGAGCTCGGCTCGCACGGGCTCGAGATCTCCGGCGAGGTGGTTCCGCTCGCAGTCGCCGGGACCCTGGTGGGCGGACCCTGGGACGGACTCCACATCGCGACCAAGGGTGGGCTGGTGGGGGACGTGGGCACCACCGTCACGTGCCTGGACCACCTGCGGCAGACCGTCGAGCTGGACCGCCGCCGGGTGGCATCCGCCGCCTCCCGGCCATCGAACTGACCATCGCCGCCCGCACGAAGGAGAGATGACATGACCCGACACGTACTCGCACTGACCCTCGGCGACCCGGTGGGCATCGGGCCGGAGATCACCGCGCAGACCCTGGCCGAGCAGGCCGGCGCGGCCGACCACCACGGTGTCGCCGTCGGTGACGCCGCCGCCCTGCGGCGCGGCGTCGAGGCGATGGGCCTGGCCGTCGAGGTGCGCACCGTCGAGGGCTTCGACGTCGAGCCGGTGGAGGGAGTCATCGACATCGTCGACACCGGGGTGCTCGGCGAGGACGTGCCCGAGTGGGGGAAGGTCGACGCGCGCGCCGGCCGGGCGGCGGTCGCGGCGATCGAGACCGCCACCCGCGCCGCCATGGATCGGAAGGTGGCCGGGATCGTCACGGGGCCCATCAACAAGGAAGCGATCTGGGCCGCCGGTTCCGAGCACCTGGGGCACACCGAGATGCTCGGTGAGCTCACCGGCGTCACGCAGCAGGACACCATGTTCGTCGTCCGCAACACCGCGTCCGCCGACCACCACCTGCGGATCTTCTTCACCACGCGGCACGTGTCCCTGCGCAAGGCGATCGACCAGCTGACCAAGGAGCGGATCGAGGACTCGATCCGCAAGGCGCACACCGCGCTGCAGGTCTTCGGCGTCGAGAACCCCCGCCTGGCCGTCGCGGCGCTGAACCCGCACGGCGGGGAGAACGGCAACTTCGGGGACGAGGAGATCGTGCACATCGGACCGGCGTGCGAGGCCCTCCGCGCCGAGGGGCTGGACGTCGCCGGACCCATCCCGGCCGACTCGGTGTTCCACCAGGGCCTGGTCGGCCGGTACGACGGGGTGCTGTCGCACTACCACGACCAGGGGCACATCCCGGCGAAGACCTTCGACTTCGACGGCACCATCTCCGTCACCGTCGGCCTCCCGATCCTGCGGACGTCGGTCGACCACGGCACCGCCTTCGACATCGCGGGGACCGGCAAGGCCGGCCACGGCACGATGCTGTCGGCCTACCTCGCCGCCGTCGACTACGCCCCCTTCGTGGACAACATCCGCAGCACCTACGGATCCTGACGTCGGGGCCGGCGTCCGTGACGGAGGTACGAAGACGCCGCTCGACCGAGGAGCGGCACGAGGCGCTGGTGACCCTCCTGCGCAGCGGGACCGACGGGGTGGAGACGCTGGCGGACCGGGTCGGCGTCTCCACCTCTACGGTCCGCCGGGACCTGGCCCGGCTCCAGCGGGAGGGCCGGATCGCCCGCACCTACGGCGGTGCGATGGTCCGGGACGTCTTCCACGAACGGTCCTTCGGGGAGAGCGCCCAGCTCTTCGCCGGGGCGAAGGCCGCCATCGCCACCGCGGCGGCCGAGCTGGTCCCCGCGGAGGCCAGCGTGTTCGTGGACGCGGGCACCACGTGCCTGGCCCTGGCCCGGGTCCTCGCCGAGCGGGGTCCCCTCACCGTGGCGACGCGCGGGCTGGAGTCGGCGCTGCTGCTGGCCAGGGCGCCGGGACTGCGCGTGATCATGGTCGGTGGCCAGGTGCAGCCGCTGAGCCACGGGGTCGCGGGTGCGTTGTCGGAGGTGGCGCTCGGTCGCCTCGCGTTCGACATCGCCTTCCTGGGCGCCGATACCCTGCACCCGGAGCGGGGGCTCGGTGAGCCCACCGTGGAGGAGACCTACGTCAAGGAACTGGTCGCCGGGCGGTCGGGTCGGGTGGTGGTGCTCGCCGACTCGTCCAAGTTCGTCCCGGCGAACACGCCGGCGTGGACGCACCTCGGCGGGCAGTGGAGCGTGCTGACCGACGAGCACGTCGATCCGGCGACGGTCGCGCAGTTCGGGCAGAGGGGGGTCAGCGTCGTCCGGGCGTGCTGAGGTGGCCGACGGCGAGCTCACCCGCGAGCCGTTCCAGCAGCTCCGCCGCGTGGGTCATGCTCCGGTCGGCGTCCGGCTCCAGGTCGGCGAGGGCGTAGGCGGCGTCGATCCCGGCCCCGCGCAGCTGCTCCTTGCCCAGGGTGTTCCGCCCGCACACCGCGACCACCGCCGCGCCGGCGTGCCGGGCCATCCGCGCCACCCCGACCGGCGCCTTGCCGCGCAGCGTCTGCGGGTCCAGTGATCCCTCCCCGACGATGACCAGGTCGGCGTTCCGCACCTGGGCCTCGAAGTCGAGCAGGTCGAGCATCAGGTCGATCCCCGGCCGCAGGGTGGCGCCGAGGACGGCCATCGCCGCGAAGCCCACACCGCCCGCCGCGCCGGCACCGGGCGCGTACCGGACGTCCCGTCCGGTTGCCACGGCGATCTCGTCCGCGAACCGGGCGAGGTTCCGGTCGAGCAGCGCGACCTGCGCCTCGTCGGCCCCCTTCTGCGGGCCGTACACGGCCGCGGCACCCGCCGGCCCGGTCAGCGGGTTGTCCACGTCGCAGGCGACGACGATCTCCGCGCCGGCCACCGACGGGTGCACCTGGCCCAGGTCCACCCGTGCCAGGTGCTGGAGCGCCTGCCCGCCGGGACCGATCTCGCGGCCCTGCCCGTCCAGCAGGCGGGCCCCGAGCGCCTGCAGCATCCCCGCACCCCCGTCGGTGCAGGCGCTGCCGCCGATGCCGACGACCACCCGGTGAGCTCCGTCGGCGAGTGCGGCTCCGATCAGCTCCCCGGTTCCGCGGCTGGTGGCGGTGAGCGGGGCCTGCTGCCCGGCGGGGAGCCGGGACAGGCCCGACACGTCCGCCATCTCCACCACCGCGACGTCCGCGCGGCGGCCGAAGGCGGTCTCCACCGGTTCGCCGGTGGGCCCCGTGGCCGTCACGGGCACCCGGACGAACCCGGCTGCCGCGGCGGCGGCGAGGGTGCCGTCCCCGCCGTCGGCGACGGGAAGTGCCCGCACGTGGAGCCCGGGCACCGCGCGGGCGAGCCCACGGATGACGGCCTCGGCGACCTCGGCCGCGGTCAGCGAGCCCTTGAACTTGTCCGGAGCGACGAGGACCCGTGTCATGCCCGGATCGTGCCAGCCCCGCGTGCACGAGCCTCACACCGCCGGGGACCACCTCGTGCGCACGGGTGACTCAGGCACCCGGGTGGTCGCCCAGGATCTCGGTGCCGTGCGCCGCAGCGAGGATGGTGAGGCGCTCGGGGTCGGCCAGCAGCTCCTCCTCACCCGCATCCACGACGGCCTGGAAGAACTGCTCCATGCCCGCCGGCGAGACCAGGGTGAGCATGCGCACGGGCTCGGCGGTGAGCCGCCGCAAGGCGTGCGGGCGGCCCCGGGGGACCAGGAGGAAGGTCCCCGCGGACGCCTCGCTCTCGGCGCCGTCAAGCCACACCCCTGCACGCCCCGACAGCACGTAGAACGCCTCGTCAGCGGTCGTGTGCGTGTGCAGCGGCGTGGTCTCGCCCCAGAACTCCTCCTCGACCAGCCAGTACGCGCCCCGAGTCGTCGCGTCGTCGGCCTTCGTCGTGTACGTCGAGCCCAGCGCGGCCAGCCGCAGCCCCTCCCCGGGCCCGAGCAGCGTCACGGGGCAACGGTCCCGCCGGGAGAGGCCGCCGGTCAATGTCTTCGGGTGCGGCTTCCGATCAGGCGGTGACGTCGATCAGAACCTTGCCGACGGCGCCGTCCTGCACTGCCTGGTGCGCCTGCGCGGTCTCGGCCAGCGGGAACACGTGCAGCGGCAGGCCGGCCTCCTCGCCGACCCGGATCGCGCCGTCGCCCACCGCGGTGGCGACGTCCTCGATGGCCAGCACCTTGGCCCGCTCCGGCTCGGTGTAGACCAGCACGAACTGCCAGCGGGCGTTCGGGCCCATCTGGGCGCGCACCGGCACGGTCACCTCCGCGCCGCCGTCGTCGGCGTACATCGCGACGGCGCCGTGCATGCCGATGACCTGCGCGTCGACGGCGGCGTTCACCGCCGCGGACACCTCGACGATCGAGTCGACGCCTCTGGGGGCGATCTTCCGGACCTCGGCGACGACGTCCTGCTCGCGGTAGTTCACGACGTGGTCGGCGCCGGCCGCCGCGGCGAGCTGCGCTTTGCGCGGGCCGCTGACGGTGGCGATCACGGTGGCGTCGGACCAGCGGGCCAGCTGGATGGCGGCGTTCCCCACCGCGCCGGCGCCGCCCTGCACCAGCACGGTGTGACCGCTCAGCGTGCCCGGACCCAGCCGGTCGGGCAGCGACTCGGCCGCGGTGATGCAGCGGTGCGCGGTGAGGAACGGGATGCCGAGCGCGGCGCCCAGCTCGGACGACGGGTCCTCGCCCAGCAGCACGACGTGCCGCGCCGGGACGACCGTGTGCTCGGCGGCGGTGCCCCACGGGCGCTGCCAGGCGGCCTCCCAGATCCACACCCGCTGGCCGACCATCGCCGGGTCCACGCCCTGGCCGACGGCCTCGACCGTGCCGGCGCCGTCCTGGTTGGGCACCTGGCCCCCGGGGCCGGGCTGGGCGGTGCTGCGGGACTTCCAGTCGGTGGGGTTCACCCCGGAGAAGGCGACGCGTACCCGGACCTCGCCGGGGCCGGGCTCGGGCACCGCCCGATCGACCAGCTCGAGGACGTCGGGACCACCGGGACGGCTGTAGGAGATCGCTCGCACGTCGGGGCCCTACCCGGGAAGCAGCACCTGACGCACGCTCCGGTCGGGCACCGGCGACCCTGGCGACGCAGCCGGGTCAGCCGGCGTAGGCGTGCGGATCGACCGGCCACTCCAGCGGTGGCAGCCCGGTCAGCTCGACCATCCGGTCGACCGTCAGCTCGACCACCTCGTCCTCGGGCGGAACGCCGGCGGGTGACGCCATCAAGCGCCGCGCCTCCTCGGGCTCGATCTCGGCCCCGGTCGCTTCCCGCACCCAGCGGCTGAAGCCCTCGGCCTCGGCGGCGGTGTCCACGGGCGTCGCGACGTCGGGGTCGTCGAAGTAGAAGCGGGGCTCGTAGCGCAGGAAGAACCGGCCGCCGGAGGCGTCGGCCATCCGGTAGTCGACGGTCGCGAAGCCGCTGTCGTGCACGTCGAGGATCAGGAACGGCACCGCCGTCGGACCCTCCGTGCTCCACCGGCCGTCGCTGTAGGAGAACTTCCGGAACAAGCCCACGCACTCAGGCTAGTGAGCCGGTGCGCAACGCCTGTGCGACGTCGGCCCGCCCGTTGGCCTCCGCCGTCCCGGCCGCCGACTCCCAGTCGTAGTCGACCGCCCGGAACTCGTGCCGCCACGTGCCGTCCGCGTCGTCGGCGATCGCGTACCGGGCGTGCGGCGTCCCGGCCTCCATCACGTGCGGGTGCGGGGAGTCGTCGGTGTACGCCGGCTCCAGGGTGAGCGGGAGGCCGGCCAGCCAGGCGCGGTGCCGGTCGTCGATGGTGTCGTGCGCCAGCCGGTCCGAGGCGCCCATGCGCTTCCGAGGGAACCTCAGCGTGGCCCTGGTCGTGATCAGCGGTATCGGCGTCGGCATGGGCGTGGCGGTCGGCAACGTGCTCCGGGGCAGCTTCCAGCAGGGCTACACCCCGCAGGGCCTCCTGGGGCGCGTCGTCGTGAGCATGCAGTTCCTGAACTTCGGTGGCATCCCGCTCGGCGCGCTGGCCGGGGGAAGCCTCGGAACGGCGCTGGGGCTGCGCCCGACGCTGTGGGTGATGGTCACCGCGGTCGCTCTCCCGCCGTTGGTCCTGCTCGTCGGCCCGCTCCGCCGCGCCCGCGACTTCCCGGGCCGTCCCCTCGCCGTTCCGCGAAATCTCGGGTCAGCGGCGGTGGGACCCCCGGCTTGACGATGCCGGGCGCTCGCCTACTGTGAGTGCGCTGTGACTGCTGTCATACGCTGCGTCACTTCTTCTCCCTCCCCACGATGAGGACGTCCGTGCACTCCACCTCTCTTCCGACGGCCCGCCGCCGTCTCCTCGGTGGCGGGCTCGCCGCCGCCGTCGCCGTCGCCGTGCTGCCTCTCGCGGCCGGCGTGGCCGTCGCCGCCCCGCCGCCGTCCACCAGCTGGACCGATCCCGACCTCGGACCGAACGTCACGGTGTTCTCCCCCGAGACGCCGGTCGCCGAGATCCAGGCCGTCCTCGATGTGACCTTCGCCGCGCAGAAGGACAACGAGATGGGCAGCGAGCGCTACGCCTACCTCTTCGAACCGGGCACCTACGGCACGGCAACGCAGCCGCTGCTGGCCAAGGTCGGCTACTACACGGAGCTGAGCGGCCTCGGCGAGCACCCCGGGGACGTCGTCATCAACGGCAAGGCCGAGGTCTACAACCGCTGCCTGGGGGACGACGGCACCACCAACTGCATCGCGCTGAACAACTTCTGGCGCACGCTGTCGAACCTCAGGGTCGCCGTCAACGGCACCGGCCAGGACGGCTGCCGGGCGGCGGCGAACTTCTGGGCCGTCTCCCAGGCGGTGTCGATGCGCCGGGTGGACATCACCGGGGCCAACCTGTCGCTGATGGACTACTGCACCGCCGGCCCGCAGTACGCCAGCGGCGGCTTCATCGCCGACTCCCAGCTGCCGTTCGTCATCAGCGGGTCGCAGCAGCAGTGGCTGACCCGCAACAGCTCGGTCGGCGGCTGGTCCAACGGCGTCTGGAACCAGGTCTTCTCCGGGGTCGAGGGCGCGCCCAGCGAGGCGGCCTTCCCGAAACCGCCGTACACCACGCTGGAGACCACGCCGGTCAGCCGGGAGAAGCCCTACCTCTTCATCGATGACCAGGGTCGCTACAACGTCCGGGTCCCCGCGGCTCGCACGAACAGCCGTGGCATCACCTGGGGTGCGGGTGAGACTCCGGGCCGCACCATCCCGATCACCGAGTTCTTCATCGCCGAGCCGTCCAGCTCGGTGCAGGAGATCAACAACCAGCTGGCCCGCGGCAAGCACCTGCTGCTGACGCCGGGCGTCTACGACATCGGCAAGAGCATCGCGGTCAAGCGCGCCGACACCGTCGTCCTCGGCCTCGGGCAGGCCACCCTCACCGCTGTGGGCGGCGCGACCCCGCTGACCGTCGCGGACGTGCCCGGCGTCGTCGTGGCCGGCGTGACCGTGGATGCCGGCACGAAGGAGTCCTCGGCACTGCTGCAGGTCGGCAAGCCGAACGGCAAGGGCGGGAAGTCCGACCCCGCGAACCCGACCACGCTGTCCGACGTCTACTTCCGCGTCGGCGGCCCGCACGTGGGCAAGGCCGACACCGCGTTGGAGGTCAACAGCGACGACGTCCTCATCGACCACACCTGGGTGTGGCGCGCCGACCACGGCATCGAGGAGGGCTTCACCGAGGGCTACCTGGGCGACACCGACCGCTGGCGCACCAACACCGGCCGCGTCGGCGCGGTGGTCAACGGGGACCGCGTGACGGCGACCGGCCTGTTCGTCGAGCACTTCCAGGAGCACAACACGATCTGGAACGGCGAGGACGGCACGGTCGTCCTGTACCAGAACGAGCTGCCCTACGACCCGCCGTCGCAGGCCGAGTGGCAGGAGCCCGACGGCACGCTGGGCTGGGCCGGCTACAAGGTCGGCGACGACGTGCGGCAGCACCAGCTGTTCGGCGGCGGCGTGTACGGCTATCAGCGCAACGCCGAGCCCGGGATCACCACCGAGAACGGGTTCGAGGTGCCCGAGACGCCGGGCGTGCGGTTGCACCACGTCATGACCGTCCACCTCGACGGCATCGGGATCATCGAGCACGTGGTCAACGGTGTGGGTGGCCGGTCCGACCAGAGCACCTCCGGCACCCCGCAGTACGTCGTCGACTACCAGACGCCCTGACCTCCGGGGTGGGGCCGGGCGTTCCCGGCCCCACCTCAGAGGCCGCGCATCCGCAGGGCGGCCTGGGTCCGGTCGCGCACCTGCATCTTGGCGAGCACGTGCGAGACGTGGTTCTGCACCGTCTTCAGGCTGACGCCCAGCGTGCGGGCGATCTCGGGATTGCTCCGGCCGTGCGCGATGAGCGAGAGGACCTGGGCCTCCCGCTCCGTCAGGTCCTGGGCGGGGGCGCCGCGCCCGCCTCGCAGGACGCGTTGGGCCGCACCGGCGCCGATGACCGCCCCGCCGGCGGCCACCGAACGGATCGCCGCGAGGACCTCCTCCTGCGCGGCGCCCTTGAGCAGGTAGCCCCGCGCGCCGACCTGGAGCGCGGCCATGACGCTGTCGTCGTCGTCGACCATGGTCAGCACGAGGACGGCGGTTGCCGGTCGGGCGGCGACGATCCGCCGGGTCGCCTCCAGCCCCGGGGTGCCCGGCAGGTTGAGGTCCATCAGGACGACGTCGGGAGCCAGGTCGCCGGCGCGCCGCACCGCCGTCTCCCCGTCGCCGGCGGAACCGACCACGTCGATCTCCGGCACGGTCGCGAGCAGGGCCTCCAGGCCGGCGCGGAAGAGAGGGTGGTCGTCGACCACCAGGACGGAGATCACCGGGCGCTCACGTGCTGACCCACGCCGAACGGCAGCCAGGCGCGAACCGTGGTGCCGCGCCCCGGGGCCCCGAGGACCTCCAGCCGGCCGCCGAGCTGCTCCGCGCGCTCCCGCATGCTGTTCAACCCCACGCCGCCGTCGCGCGGACCGCGCGCTCCGGTCCCGTCGTCGACGACCTCGAGGACCAGTCCGCCCGCCGATCCGCGCACCCGCACGCAGGCATGGCCCGCACCGGAGTGCCGGACGACGTTGGTCATCGCCTCCTGCGCCACCCGGTAGGCGGCCACCTCCGCGGCCGCCGGCAGATCCGGGACCTCCCGGACGTCGACCTCCACCAGCAGCGCGGTCCCGGCGGCGAGCCGGTCGGCCAGCTGGGCCAGGGCGCCCGCCAGACCGAGTTCGTCGAGGGCGGGCGGTCGCAGGCCCTGGACGATCCGCCGCACGTCCTGGACGGTGTCCTGGATCCCGGAGCGCAGCCGGAGGAGCTCCGCGTCGACGTCGACGCGGCCCAGCTGGTTGCGCAGGGCGTCGACATGCAGGGTCAGCGCCGCCAGCGCCGGGCCGAGCCCGTCGTGCAGGTCGCGGCGCAGCCGCTTGCGCTCCTCCTCGCGCGCCATGACCTGGTGCTCCTGGGCGGTGCGGACGACGTCGAGCAGCGCAGCCGCGTGCACGACACCACCGAGCTGGCGGGCGACGTCGGCGAGCAGGTGGTGGTCGAGCGCGCGCAGTCGTCCACCGCTCCAGCGCAGGGTGCCCACCGGCGCCCCGTACGCGGTCAGGGGGACCTGCTCGAGCGTCGACGTCGGCTCCCCGGAGCTGGCCAGCACCCGGTCCAGGGAGTCGAGGATCTGCACGTGCCCGAGCCGCAGCCCGCCGGAGAGCTCGTCGGTCAGCGTCTGCAGGAGGCCGGAGACGTCGGTGGCGTCGGCCAGCCGGCGCCCCGTCGCGGCCAGCACCTCGGCCGGCTGTGACCACCGGCCGTAGGTCAGCCTGTTGGCCGCCTGCTGGAGGGCGTTGCGCAGCGGGGCGAAGGTCACCGCGACGACGCCGGCCGCCACCCAGGGGAGCCAGGGCGCCTCGCGGCTGCGGGTCATGGCCCCGACGCCGCCGACGACGACGGCGTACAGCCCCGCGATCAGCAGCGACAGCACCCCGTAGGTGAGCGAGCGGTTGACCACCAGCTGGATGTCGTAGAGCCGGTGCTGGGTGACCGCCACCGCGATCGCGAGGGGCACGGGCAGGGTGGCGACGGCGAACATCCAGGCGCTGGCGGCGTCGAGCAGGCCCACGGGAACGAGCAGGAGCGGACAGGCGAAGGCCAGGGCGAACCACGTCGTCTGCTGGCGGACGAGCTCGTCGTGGCTCCGCCAGCGCTGGACGAGCGTCGCCGTCGCCAGACCCAGGGTGACCGCCGCCGCGGCCAACCCCACCAGCGCCGCGACGTCGGGCACCACGGCCCAGGTGCGCGGCAAGCCGAACGGGTTGTCCAGGTCCGCGAGGCGCTCGTCGTTCGAGCCCGGCGCCAGCAGCGCCGCGGCGGTGAAGGCGGCCAGGGCCAGCGCGGCCGAGCCCCACGCCGCCCGGCGCAGCCGCGGCGTCCCGGCGGGCCGGCCGTCGGGGAAGAGCAGCGGCAGGAGGAGGACGAGGACGAGCCAGCCGGCCCCCCGGGCGGCATCGGCCAGCGGCGCGGCGACCCGCAGCGGCAGCTCGTCCTCTCCCGGGTTCCGGCTGGCGCAGACGTCGAGCACCGCGGATCCCACACCCCAGAGGACGACGCCGAGCAGGATGCACCGGCCGACCCCGTGACCGGGATGCCGCCAGGTGACGAGCAGTCCGACGCCGGCGTAGGCGCAGATGACCAGGCCCGCGGCCACCGCGGGAACCCGCTCGGCGGAGGTCGGCGCGACGACGACGGACGCGACGGCGCCGGCGACCCCGAGGAGTGCCGCCGACGCCGCGCCGATCCGGCCTGACATGGCGGTCAGGATCGCGCATCCGCCGCGGGAATGGGGGCGTTCCGGATCAGGGCGATCGCGACGCCGACCCACCACACGGTCCAGACCAGGGACGCGTATCCGTGCAGTTCCAGGGCGGCTCCGGCCACGCCGACCAGCAGCACGACGCCCACCGCGACTCCGCCGATGCCGGTCCACCGGGGGGAGAAGCGGTCGCTGAGGGCGGCCACGCCCAGAGCCGCGGCCTGGAGCGCCAGGACGAGCAGGCTGAGGAAGAAGGCGAAGTTGCGCACGTCGGCGACCATCCGCGCGGTCTCGAGGTCGACGCTGGAGTGACCGCCGTAGAGCGCGGCCGCACCGGCCGCCATCCCGGTGGAGAGCGTGATCGCGACGTAGGTGACCCCGGCGACGAGCGAGGTGCCGGCGGCCCACCGGCCGACGGGAGTGCGGGTGCCGACCGACCGGGCGAGGAAGACGAGTACCGGCAGGAGAAGCACGAAGGCCAGTGACTCGACGTACCCACCGGCCAGGCTGCGGGTGAGGCTGCCCTCGGCCAGGGCGTACCGGACCTCGTCGAGATCGTCGCCCAGGGCGGTGGTGCGTTCCTGGCTGAAGCCGGCGAAGAGCAGGACGACGTGCGCGAGGGCCAGTCCTCCGGCGACCCGCCACAGCGCGGGGGAGTGGGTGCCCGCTCGGGGCGGCGTCTGGGTCAGGGCCTGGGACATCGGGTTCCTCCTGTCGGTGGTGGCTGCAGGAGGAGCGTCGGTGCGTGCCGGTCCCGGCACATCGGGCCGGTTCCCGGTCCGGTCGGGAAGAACTCCCGACCGGACCCGGGGTCAGGACGGCGTGATGGAGAGGGTGAGCCGGGCGCGGCCCTCGTCGGAGCGGGCGGTGGCCAGTCGCTCGGCCGACGGGGTCCCGTACTCGGTCGTGCGCTGGCGCGCGGGCCGGCCGATCGCGGCGGCCATCGCCTCCAGCTCGGCGATGGTCTTCAGCGAGCCGTTCTCGCTGCCGGCCATCCGGCTGATCGTCTCCTCCATCAGCGTGCCGCCGAGGTCGTTGGCCCCGCCCTGCAGCACCGCCTTGGTGCCGGCGTCGGCGAGCTTGACCCAGGAGGTCTGGATGTTGGGGATCCGGCCGTGCAGCAGCAGCCGGGCGACGGCGTGGATCGCCCGGTTCTCGCGCACCGTCGGTCCGGGCCGGGCGACGCCGGCCAGGTAGATCGGCGAGTTGTGGTGCACGAAGGGCAGCAGCACGAACTCGGTGAAGCCGCCGGTCCGGTCCTGCAGCGCGGCGAGGGTCCGCAGGTGGGCGACCCAGTGCGCCGGGGTGTCCACGTGGCCGTACATCATCGTCGACGTCGTCGGGATCCCGACCTCGTGCGCGGTGCCGATGATCTCCAGCCAGGTCGCCGTCGGCAGCTTGCCCTTGGTCAGCACCCAGCGGACGTCGTCGTCGAGGATCTCCGCGGCCGTGCCGGGGATCGAGTCGAGCCCGGCCTCCTTGAGCCCGGTGAGGAACTCGCGGAACGACAGGCCCGTGCGCGCGGCCCCGTTGACGATCTCCATCGGTGAGAACGCATGCAGGTGGATGCCGGGCTGCCGCGCCTTCACCTCCCGTGCCAGGTCGAAGTAGGCGGTGCCGGGCAGGTCGGGGTGGATCCCGCCCTGCATGCAGATCTCGGTGGCCCCGGCCGCCCACGCCTCGTCGACACGGTCGCCGACCTGGCTCATCGAGAGCGTGTACGCGTCCGCGTCGGTGCGCCGCTGCGCGAAGGCGCAGAACCGGCAGCCGGTGTAGCAGACGTTGGTGAAGTTGATGTTCCGGTTCACGACGTAGGTGACGTCGTCGCCGTTGACGTCGGCGCGCACGGCATCGGCGAGCGCGCACAGGTTCTCCAGGTCGGTGTCGTCGGCGCCCAGCAGCGCCAGGTACTCGGCGTCGGTCAGCCCCGCCGGGTCCTGCTCGGCGTGCAGCAGCGCGGCCAGCACCTCCGGGTCCCCGGCAGCCAGTGCGGTCGACGAGCCGTCCCGGGCGCTCTCGGTGCGGGAGCGCAGCTCGGCCCAGTCGCCGTAGACGGCGTCGAAGTCGCTGCGCCGGTCGCCGGTGCGCCCGACGGTGTCCACCTCGACGTGCAGGTCCACTCGGCCCGATCCGGACCCGAGCACCGTCCAGGCCTCGTCCGGCTCCTGCCACGGCAGGCCGACGGGGTTGCGCCCCTCGATGGCCAGCCCGTCCGGGCCGGCGAGCGCGTCGACGTGCGGGCGCACCCGGGGATCCAGCCACGGCTCGGGCTGCCGCACGTACGGGGGTTGGGCGGCCAGCCGCTCGCGCAGCTCGAACCCGGCCTCGGCGGAGAGCGCGGCCAGCTTGTCGATGTTCGGCCAGGGCCGCTCGGGGTTGACGTGATCGGGGGTCAACGGGGACACCCCACCCCAGTCGTCGACCCCAGCGCGCAGCAGCAGTCCCAGCTCGGTGGAGTCGCTCAGGTTCGGCGGCGCCTGCACCCGCGCCTTCGGACCGAGCAGCAGCCGGGTGACGGCGACGGCGGCGACGTACTCCTGGAGGTCCAGGTCGTCGTGCGCCTGCATGGCGGTGCGCGGCTTGGCCCGGAAGTTCTGGACGATCGTCTCCTGCACGTGCCCGTGCCGCAGTGCCGAGGCCCGGATCTGCAGCACGGCGTCCACCCGCTCGGCGTAGTCCTCACCGATACCCAGCAGCACGCCGGTGGTGAACGGCACGGCGGAGCGCCCGGCGTCCTCCAGCACCCGCAGCCGGACGGCGGGCTCCTTGTCCGGCGAGCCGTAGTGCGGGCCGCCGGGCTCCGACCAGAGCCGGGTCGCCGTCGTCTCCAGCATCATCCCCATGGAGGCCGCGACCGGCTTGAGCCGCTGGATCTCCTCCCACGACAGCACGCCGGGGTTGAGGTGGGGGAGCAGGCCCGTCTCCTCCAGCACCCGGATCGCCATCGCGCGCAGGTAGCCCAGCGTGGAGTCGAAGCCGTGCGCCTCCAGCCACTCCGCCGCGACCGGCCAGCGCTCCTCGGGGCGGTCGCCGAGGGTGAACAGCGCCTCCTTGCACCCCATCGCCGCACCGGCCCGGGCGACCTCGAGCACCTCGTCGGGGGAGAGGTAGGGCGCCTTACCCTGGGCGCGCAGCTGCCCCGGCGTCGTCACGAAGGTGCAGTAGTGGCAGCGGTCACGGCACAGGTGGGTGAGCGGGATGAACACCTTGCGGCTGTAGGTCACCACGCCCGGGCGGCCGGCCGACGCCAGACCGGCGTCGCGGACCCGGCCGGCGGCGGTGAGGAGCCGGTCCAGCGGCTGCCCCTCGTCCAGGCCGCGGACGTGCAGCAGGGTCTCGGCCTCCACGGCGTCGAGGGTCACGCCGCGTTCGGCGCGGACCAGGGCACGGCGGACGGCGGACTCGGTCGGTGCAGGCAGTGCGCTCATAGCAGCACCGACGCTAGCCCCGGTCGGGAACGCAGCGCCTTCCCACCCCGGTTTCCGCGCCCCCGCCGCGAGGCGTCAGGCGTCGTCGGCGCGGTCCTCGACGGCGCCGTGGCGCAGCAGGCTCACGATGGCCAGCCCGAGACCACCCCAGATCACCAGCATCGCGACCACCATCATCACGACCGCTTCCGTGCTCATCGGGAGCCTCCCTCGTCGGACGCCGCCCCCGGGCGGGTGCCCGAGGTCGAGTCGGGGGTCGGATGCAGCGGCAGCGCCGGATCCGAGCCGGGTGGCGGACCGTCCAGGTGCGTCCCGGCACGCCACGGCATCCGCGCGAGCAGGAAGCCGATCAGCGGCAGCGCCACCACCACGGCCCAGCCGAAGACCACCAGGAGCCAGGTCGGGTAGTCCCCGTAGGGCGCGGAGAGGTCGTCCCGCAGCGCGAGGACCAGCACGACGGCCAGGCCCAGCGGGGCCACGATGCTCGTGAGCACCCGCCAGCCCGTGCCGACCCGGGGCCGGCCGTGCACGTTCAGGTGCTCGCCGAGCCGGGGCAGGACCCGGAGCACCCAGGCGACGACCAGCATGCTGACCAGCGCCACGACGAGGATGCCGTACTGGTTGACGAAGTGGTCGACGACGTCGAGCACGTAGATGCCGCTCGTCGTGCTGAACAGGATCAGGCTCAGCACTGCGGTGGGAACGACGACGGCGAGGGTCGCGCTGAGCCGGCTCGTCTCGAACTTGTCGCGGACGGCGGAGATCACCACCTCGATCACGCTGATCAGCGAGGTGATGCCGGCGATGACCAGCGACCCGAAGAACAGGACGCCGAGGAGGGCGCCCGCCGGCGCCTCGCTGATGATCGTCGGAAAGGCGATGAAGGCCAGCCCGATGCCCCCGCTGGCGACCTGGCCGACCGCGACCCCGCCGGCCTGGGCCATGAAGCCGAGGGCGGCGAACACGCCGATCCCGGCGAGCAGCTCGAAGCCGGAGTTCGAGAAGCCGACGACGAGGCCGGACCCGACCATGTCCTCGCGACGGCCGACGTACGAGGCGTACGTGATCATGATGCCGAAGCCGATCGACAACGAGAAGAAGATCTGGCCGAACGCGGCGGCCCAGACCGAGGCCGAGGTGAGTGCCGACCAGTCGGGCGTGAACAGCGCGTCGAGGCCGCTCCCGGCACCAGGCAGTAGCAGCGCCTGCACGACGAGGACGACGAAGGCGAGCACCAGCACCGGGATGAAGATCAGCGAGGTCGCACCGATCCCGCGCTGGACGCCGAGGGCCATGATCACGAGGACGGCCAGCCAGACGATCGCGAGCGGTACGAGCACCCCGGGCACGACGTCGGCGGTGACCTCGACGTCCCCCGCCTGCAGGAACTCGCCGAAGAAGAACGCTTCGGGATCGGCACCCCAGGCCTGGTCGAGCGAGAAGAACGTGTAGCGCAGCGCCCAGGCGAGCACCGCGGCGTAGTAGACGGCGATGACGAAGCAGATGGCCGCCTGCCACCAGCCGAACCCCTCGGTGCCGCGGCGCAGCCGCGCGAAGGACAGCGGCGCCGAGCCCCGGTGACGGTGGCCGATCGCGTAGTCGAGCAGCAGGAACGGGATGCCCGCGGTGAGCAGCGCGACCAGGTAGGGCAGCACGAAGGCCCCGCCGCCGTTCTCGTACGCGACGTAGGGGAACCGCCAGATGTTGCCGAGACCGACGGCCGACCCGATCGCCGCCAGGATGAAGACGCGCCGGGAGCTGAACCCGCCGCGGCGGCGCTCCGCGTCCGCCTGCTCCGCGGCTCCCTCCGCCGTCGTGCTCATGCGATCCCCTCCGTCGTGGTGCACGGCCCTGCCCGCACATCGAGCACCGGTCGAGCGCGCTCGTGGGGAAGAGGATGTCAGGACCGTGCCCCACCTGGGGAGGGGTGGCGCCTCAGACGTCCCGGCGCTGGAAGGACAGCGCGGTCAACCCCCAGACGACGGCGATCCAGATCGCCGCCCAGGCCAGGTAGGCGGCGGTGAGCGGAGCATCGCTGAGGAAAGGGAAGCCGGCCTCGCCCTGACCCATCTGGGCGAGCGCGAACGGGTCCTGGAAGGCGTTCATCGCGCCGCGCCACAGGCCGTCGGTGGGCAGCACCACCCGCGACACCGAGCCCACCCGCTCGACACCCTCGTTCCCCAGCGCTCCGCCGATCCCGCCGACGACGCCGGCCACCCAGGTCGCCCCGAAGAGGCCGACCGCGATGATCCCCGACGCCATGGGGGAGACGACGCTGGACAGCAGCAGGGCCAGGGTCAGCAGCACGACGGTCTCGGCCGCGAGCAGGAGGAGCCCGGTGGCCGGTTCCGGCGGCCAGTAACCGACCGCCCACCGCACCACGAGCAGCTGCGCCAGCCCGGCCAGGGCCACGTAGCCGCAGCCGAAGGTGAGCAGGCCCAGCCACTTGCCGAGCAGGACCGACGAGCGGCGGACCGGCCGGGCG
Source organism: Blastococcus atacamensis (assembly GCF_002938425.1). GTDB lineage: Bacteria > Actinomycetota > Actinomycetes > Mycobacteriales > Geodermatophilaceae > Blastococcus > Blastococcus atacamensis. Next base: position 111,156 of record NZ_POQU01000001.1, read on the forward strand.
AGGATCGCCAGGGCCTGCCCCGACTCCACCTCGCCGGACAGCGTCGGCCCGGCCAGGAACGCGGTGCCGATCGCGGCGATCAGGCTGAACCCGAACATGATCAGGTTCAGCAGCACCGAGGCGATCAGCCGGGCCTCGCCGCTGGTCATGGTGCCGAGGTCGGTGTCCAGGCCGATCAACTTGGAGAAGCCCCAGCCGCTGAGGACCAGCAGCACGAGCGTGAGCACCAGCAGGGCCCAGACGACGCGGCGCCGGAAGGCTTCCCGGAGTGTCAGGGCGGCGACGGTCAGCGCGATCACGGCTCGACTCCCGGCTTGTCCGGCTCCTCGTGGCTCGGTTCCTCATGCCTGAGCACGGCGAGCAGGCGCTCCTCGAGGCTGATCCGCACCGGCTCGACGGCGTGCACGCGGACGCCGAACCCGACCAGGTCGCGCACGAGGTCGGGCACGGTGACGCCGTCGTCGTCGGAGGCGAGCTGGACGGTGAACCAGTCCCCGCTCCGGGACATCGCGCCGGCGGTCCGCAGGCGGGCCTCGGCCCGCTGGTCGGCGCCGGCCAGCCGCAGCCGGACCTCACGCTGGCCGAGCAGCTCGGCCAGCGTGCCGGATGCGGCGACCCGGCCCTGGTCGAGGATCACGACCCGGTCGCACACCCGCTCCACCTCGCCGATCAGGTGGGAGTTGAGCAGGACGGCGACACCGCGGGACTTCAGCGACAGCACGATGTCGCGGACGTCGACCCGGCCCAGCGGGTCGAGCGCGCTGGTCGGTTCGTCGAGGACCACGAGCTCAGGGCGCGCGACGAGCGCGACGGCGAGGCCGAGGCGCTGCTGCATGCCCTTGGAGAACCCGCCCACCCGGTCACCGGAGCGCTCGGCGAGGCCGACGAGGGCCAGGCACTGGCGCCGCTCGACCCGCGGCACGTCGGCACCGGCCAGCTTCACGTGCAGGTCCAGGACCTCCGAGGCGGTCAGCCACGGCTGGTAGCGGAAGAGCTCGGGCAGGTACCCGACGGCGCTGCGCGACCGGGGGTCGCTCGACGGCCGGCCCAGCAGCAGCACCTCGCCCGCGTCGGGGCGCACCAGCCCGAGCAGCATCTTGATGACGCTGGTCTTGCCAGCGCCGTTGGGTCCGAGCAGGCCGACCACCTCGCCGCGGCCCACGGTGAAGGAGACGTCGTCCACCGCGGTCCGGCGTCCGTACCGCTTGCGCAGCCCGGAGCACCAGACCGCCGGGGACGGCGGCAGGTCCGCGAGCCCGACGGCGCCAGAGGTCACGCCGCGGACGGTAGCGGCGTCAGCGGAGGCCACGGGCGACCGACAGCAGCTCGTCGGCGCTCAGCGTTCCGGCGACGCCGGTCATCACGCCGTCCTCCACCCAGACCACCCCGGCGAACAGCCCGTCGCGGGACGTGAGCACGGTCGCCTCGGTGCCGTCGACGTCGGCCGTCGAGCTGGTCACCAGCTCGGCCGGCACGGGCAGCGGCAGCGTGCCGGCGTCCGGGGAGAGGCTGCGCAGCTGGTCGGCGACCCCGTCGGGCAGCCCGGGCAGCGACAGCAGGTAGTCCCGGACGGTCTCGAACGGCACGCCCGATGACGCCACGGTGGGCGCGCCCACCCGCGCGACGACGAGCGTCGGCACACCGGTCGGCTGGGCCCACATCGCCGCGACGCCCGGTCCGGCCTGCAGCCGCAGCATGCTGCCGTCGAGGCCGGCGGGCGGGGGTGGCAGCACCTCGCCCTCGGCGGCCGCGGCCTGTGCGGCCCTGGCGGCGGAGAAGGTGAAGGTCGCCTCCACGAGGCCGGCCGCCTGGTAGGTCGGATCGCCGGTGACGCCCTCGGGCAGCGCGCCGACCTCGGGCACCGCGAGACCGGTGCGCTCCTGCGCGGTCGCGGCGTCGGGCACCTGCTCCGGATCGGGCTCCCGGGTGAACTGCAGGTCGCCGTAGGCCGACAGGTCGGGGATCTGGACCAGGTCGGCGCTGGTCACCTGGACCGGGTCGATGCGCTCGGCCGAGAAGATCGGCAGCCAGTCGTTGGCCGCGGCCACACCCGCACCGGTGAGCAGCACCGTGGCGCCGAGCGCGGCGACGGCGGGGCGACGGACGGCGGAGCGCCAGCGGTTGCGCGCGGCGGGTGCGGGACGGAACGCGGGGGTCGGCGCCGGGGCGGCGGGAGCTGCCGAGAACCGGGCCCAGGCCGCGTCGGCATCGACAGCGGCAGCACCGGACGTCGTCAGGGCGGCACCGACGAGTTCGGCGTCGGCGCGGACCTCGTCGAGGGCGCGCAGGCAGGTGGAGCAGGCGGCGACGTGGCTGCGGTCGGCGTCGGGGACACCGGCGGGCTCGTCGACCAGCCGGCGCAGCACGCCCTCACTCGGATGACGCATGACGGTTCAGCTCCTTGCGCAGGGCGGACTCGGCGCGACGGACCGTCGTGCCGATGCTGCCGGGGGACAGGTCGAGTGCGGTGGCGACCTCGGCGTAGCTGAGGCCGCTGTGCCGGAGCACCAGGGCGACGGCCTGGGTGCGGGGGAGTGTGGCGAGGGCGGCCCGCACGCGGCTGCGGTCCTCGCGGGTGAGGACCGCCTCGGCCACGTCGGGGACCTCGGCGTCGGAGCCCGCGGCGACGGCCTCCTCGCGGGACGCCCGGCGGCGGCCCGAGCGGATCAGGTTCAGCGCGGCGTGCGCGGCGGCCACCGACAGCCAGCCGCCGGCCTCACCGGCGGGGACCGCCGTGCGGCCGAAGGAGAGGAAGACCTCCTGGGCCACGTCCTCGGCCTCGTCCCGCGAGCCGAGCACCCGGGCGGCGACCCCCACGACCCGCGCGTACTCGCGGCGGAAGACCTCCTCGAGGTCGGGCCGCACCGGCGTCGTCGCTCCCGCCACGGCACCGAACCCTTCGAGCCGGCCTCCCGCGCCGCGGGGGCGTGCCAGGACGACGGCGGCCGCCGGTCGTCCCCGATGTACGAGCTCCATACCTGATCAGCACCGCCGCGGCCCCGGATGTGACATCCGCGCCGCGGCGCCTCACGCACGTCCGGCCTGGGCACCCGTCTCGTCCACGAACCGGCCGCGCAGTCGCAGCAGCGGCGCGACCGCCGGGTTCAGCACCGGCACGCCGACCACCTCCAGCAGGGCCAGCACGTGGTTCCCGGCCTCGACCAGACGCTCCAGCCGGCAGTCCAGTGCGGCGGGGGCCTCGCGCAGCACGATCCCGCCGCTGCCCTCGGCCCGCGTCCAGGGCACCGTCTCCAGCAGGTGCCGCGCGCTCGGCCGCCCCGCCGAGGAGAACCGTGAGGCGACGATCGCGTGCGGTGCCGCGAGCACCGTGAGCGCGCAGGTGCCGACCGCCTCGAGCACCTCGGCCGGATAGCCGTCGGCGGTCAGCCCCACGGCGACCAGCGGCGGCTGCGCGGACACGCTCATCACCGAGCTGACCGTCGTGCCGACGTCGTCGATGTCGTCCCGCACCGTGAGCAGGCAGACCCCGGCGGCGTACTGGGCCAGGGCGGCGGCGAACTCGCTGCGGTCGACCGGCATGGCGGTCAGTCGATCACAACCGGAGGATGGTGCCGTGGCGGACGCAGCGGAACGCACGTGCGACGTCGTCGTCCTCGGGGCCGGCTCGACCGGGGAGAACGTGGCCGACGTCGTCGTCCGCGGTGGGCTCTCCGCCGTCCTGGTGGAGCCGGAGCTGGTCGGCGGTGAGTGCTCCTACTGGGCCTGCATGCCCAGCAAGGCGCTGCTGCGCGGTACCGAGGCGCTGGCCGAGGTCCGGGCGGTGCCCGGCGCGGCCGAGGCGGTCACCGGGGAGCAGGACGTCGCCGCCACCCTGGCACGCCGCGACTCCTTCACCTCGCACTGGGACGACTCCGGCCAGGCCGAGTGGGTGGCCTCGGCCGGGATCGACCTGCTGCGCGGCACCGGGCGGCTCGACGGCGAGCGCACCGTCGTCGTCACCGACGCCGAGGGCGGCACGGTCCGGCTGACCGCGCGGCACGCCGTCGCCGTCTGCACCGGCTCACGGGCCTCGGTCCCGCCGATCGACGGGCTGGCCGACGTCGCCCCGTGGAGCCCCCGCGAGGCGACCAGCGCCAAGGAGGCCCCGGGCCGGCTGCTCGTGCTCGGCGGCGGCTACGTCGGCTGCGAGATGGCCACCGCCTGGCAGGCGCTGGGATCGCAGGTCACGGTCCTCCAGCGGGGGCCGCGGCTGCTGCCGGCGCTCGAGCCCCAGGCCGGGGATGCCGTCACCGCCGCGCTGCGCGATGCCGGGGTCGACGTCCGGCTGGGCACCGCGGTGACCGGCGCCCGCCGCGACGGCACCGAGGTCGTGCTGAGCACCGACGACGGCGGGGAGTTCCGCGGCGACGAGGTGCTCGTCGCGGTCGGCCGCGCGGCCCGCACGGACGACATCGGTGCCGACACCGTGGGCCTGGAGCCGGGGGAGTACCTCCCGGTCGACGCCACGCTGCGGGTCGAGGGCTCGGCCTGGCTCTACGGCGTCGGCGACGTCAACGGCCGCCGGCAGCTGACGCACATGGGCAAGTACCAGGCCCGCCAGGCGGGCGCGGCGATCGTCGCTCGTTCCCGCGGCGAGGAGGTCGACGTCGCGCCGTGGTCGCCGTTCGCCGCCACCGCCGACGACGTCGCCACCCCCTCGGTGGTGTTCACCTCCCCGCAGGTCGCCAGCGTGGGGCGGACGGCGGCGCAGGCGGCCGACGCGGGCCTGCCGCACCGCGTGGTCGAGTACCCGATCGGCAGCATCGCCGGCGCCGCGCTGTTCGCCGACGGCTACACCGGCACCGCCGTCGCCGTCGTGGATACCGAGCGCGAGGTGCTGCTCGGGGTCACCTTCGTCGGCCCGGCGGTCGCCGAGCTCCTGCACGCGGCGACCATCGCCGTGGTGGGCGAGGTGCCGATCGCGCGGCTGTGGCACGCCGTCCCGGCCTATCCGACCATCAGCGAGATCTGGCTGCGGCTGCTGGAGACCTACCGCGGCTGACGTCGCACTGGGTTCCCCCGGTGACGATCGTTCTGCCGGGCGGCACCGGTCAGGTGGGTGGGCTCCTGCGGCGGGCGCTGGCCGCCCGGGGTGACGACGTCGTCGTCCTGAGCCATTTGTGCACTCGAGTCCGGGCCCTTTGTGCACATAGTGCCCCGGCTTCAGGACAAGGTGCTTCGTCAGTCGTCGGGGTCGGCGAGCTCGTCGAAGAGGCTGCGCGCCAGGAACGACCCGGTGTCGTGCAGGTCGTGCGCCTCGGGCGTCGAGGGGATCCGCGGCCGGGGGAGCTCCACCGGCGGTGCGGGCGGCTCGGGCAGGAGCGGGCCGGCGACGTCCTCGACCGGGGCCTGGGTGACCTCGCTCATGAGCACCTCCGCCGGGCTCGGCAGCGGTGCGGGACGACCGAAGGCGAAGCCCTGGGCCATCGCGCAGCCGTGCCTGAGCAGCCAGTCGGCCTGGTCCAGGTCCTCGATGCCCTCGGCGATGACCTGCAGCCCCATGCCGCGGCCCAGCTGCAGCAGGCCGTGCACGAGCGCGGCGGTCGAGGGCTCGGTGACGACGTCGGCGACGAAGGAGCGGTCGATCTTGACGGTGTGAATCGGCAGCCGGTGCAGCGCGGTGATGGCCGAGTAGCCGGTGCCGAAGTCGTCGAGGGCGAGGGTGACGCCCTGCTGGGTGACGACGGCGACCGAGTGCAGCGTGGCCTCGGCGGCGAACAGCGCCGTCGACTCGGTGATCTCCAGCTCCAGGCGGTGCGGCGGCAGGCCGGACTCCTCGAGCGCGGCGGCGACCAGCTCGCTGAAGCCGTCCTCGGCGAGGTGCCGGGCGGAGATGTTGACGTGCACCCGCAGGTCTTCGGGCCAGGTGACCGCGTCCAGGCAGGCGCGGCGGAGCACCCAGGCGCCCAGCTTGGAGGTGAGCCGGTTGTTCTCCGCGGCGTCGAGGAAGGCGCCCGGCGGGAGCAGCCCGCGGGTGGGGTGCTGCCAGCGGATCAGCGCCTCGTAGCCGAGCAGCGTCTCGTCGGCCAGGTGCACGATCGGCTGGTAGAAGAGCCGCAGCTCCTCGTTGTCCAGCGCGTGGCGCAGATCGGTCTCCAGCTGCAGGGCGTCGACCTCGTTGCGGGTGAGCGCGCCCTCGTGCACCTCGACGCGGGCGCGCTGCCCGTCGGACTTCGCCTTGGTGAGCGCGCTGTGCGCCTGGCGCAGCAGGTCGTCGGGGGTCATGTCGGAGCCGAGGGTGAGCCCGACGCTGGCCGAGAGGGTCAGCTCGCGGTCGTGGACGACGAACGGCTCGTCCAGGACGCCGAGCAGCCGGTCGGCCAGGGCGCGTAGGCCGTCGAGGTCCTCGACGTCCTCGGCGACGACCAGGAACTCGTCGGCGCCGAGCCGCACGGCGGTGTCCTCGACCCGGGTGCTCCAGCGGAGCCGGTCGGCGAACTGGCTGAGCACCAGGTCGCCGGCCTCGTGGCCCATCGCCTCGTTGACCGCCTGGAAGCGGTCGATGTTGAGGTGGACCAGGCCCACCTGCAGGCCCCGGCGGCGGGACAGCGCGACGGCGTGCCGCAGCCGGTCGGTGAGCGCGCGGCGGTTGGGCAGGCCGGTCAGCGGGTCGGTGTAGGCGCGGCGGACGGCGTCCTCCTCCGCGCGGCGGCGGTCGGTGACGTCGACCATCGACAGGACGACGAACTGCGGCGTCCCGTTGTTCTGGCGCACGACCTCGTGGGACTGGACGACCCACAGCTCGCTGCCGTCGGAGCGGCGCAGCCGGCGCTCGCCGTCCAGCAGGAGATTGGGGTCCAGGGCCGGCTCGCCGACGGCGGGCTCCAGGCCGAGGTCGCCCACCGGCGGGTCGTCGGGGTGTGCCAGCAGGTCGATGTGCCGGCCGGAGAGGCTCTCGGGGGTGCGGCCGGTCAGGGCGCACATCCGCGGGTTGGCCACCAGCACGTGCCCGTCGAGGTCGACGAGGGCCTTGGGGATCGGCGCGGAGAGGAAGAGCGCCTGGAACAGCTGACCCCGGTCGGCGAGCAGCGTGTCGATGGCCCGCAAGCGCTGCCCGGCGGTGCCGCCGGGCATGCCCGGGGTCCGGGGCGTCTCGGGTGCGGGAAGGCTCACCGGAACAGCGTTCCGCATCGCAGGCAAGAAGTGACGGAGGCGGTTTCCGGAGAGTCGTGGTCGACCCGTCACAGTGGGTGGTCTCCGGCCTCACGAGTCCCACGGGCCCCGCGCACGACAGTGATCTGCCATGCACCAGGGGAATCGGGGCGCCCTCGTAGGCGCTGCGCCAGCAGACATCGACGAGAGGACGTGGCGTGGAGAAGCGGATCGGGTTCCTGTCCTTCGGGCACTGGCAGCCCATCCCCGGGTCGCAGGTGCGCACCGGGCAGGACGCGCTGGTGCAGAGCATCGAGCTGGCGGTGGCCGCCGAGGAGCTCGGGCTCGACGGCGCCTACGTGCGGGTGCACCACTTCGCCCGGCAGCTCGCCTCGCCCTTCCCGCTGCTGGCGGCGATGGCGGCCCGCACTTCCCGGATCGAGCTCGGCACCGGCGTCATCGACATGCGGTACGAGAACCCGCTGTACATGGCGGAGGAGGCGGCCGCGGCCGACCTGATCAGCAACGGCCGGCTGCAGCTGGGCGTCAGCCGGGGATCACCGGAGACGGCGCTGCGCGGTTCGGAGGCGTTCGGCTACGTGCCGGGCCCGGACAGCACCGACGCCGACCTCGCCCGCCAGAAGACCGCGCTGTTCCTGGCCGCGATCTCCGGCGAGCCGGTGGCCGACGCCGATCCGCGGATGACCGGCGGCAGGTCCGGCCGGCTGCCGGTCCAGCCGCAGTCGCCGGGGCTGGCCGAGCGAATCTGGTGGGGTTCGGGCACGTTCGCCACCGGCGAGTGGACCGCGCAGCAGGGCATGAACCTGATGAGCTCCACGCTGCTGAGCGAGGACACCGGCGTTCCCTTCGACCAGCTGCAGGCGGAGCAGATCGAGCGGTTCCGCGCCGCCTGGGCCGCCGCCGGCTGGGAGCGCGAGCCGCGGGTGTCGGTCAGCCGCAGCGTCGTCCCGCTGGTCAGCGACGAGGACCGCGCCTACTTCGGGAGCGAGCGGTCCAGCCAGGACCAGGTCGGGCTCCTGGAGGGCGTCCGGTCGCGGTTCGGCAAGAGCTACGCCGCGGAGCCGGACGTGCTCGCCGAGCAGCTGGCCAAGGACGCCGCGGTGCGCGAGGCCGACACCCTGCTGATCACCGTGCCGAACATGCTGGGCGTCGACTACAACGCCCGGCTGCTGGAGAACATCACCAAGCACGTCGCCCCGGCCATCGGCTGGGTCCACCCCGACCAGCGCTGATCACCCGGCGAGATCTGCACACTCGCCCCCTCAGTGTCCGCGATGGGGGCGAATGTGCAGATCTCGCCGTCGGTTCAGGCGCGCAGGTCGAAGCCGAGGTCGAGCACCGGCGCGCTGTGCGTGAGGGCGCCGACAGCGAGGTAGTCGACGCCGGTGGCCGCGACGCCCGCCGCCCGGTCGAGCGAGAGCCCGCCGCTGGCCTCCAGCCGCACGCCCGTGCCGCCGACCAGCCCGACCGCCGTGCGGGTGTCCCCGAGCGAGAAGTTGTCCAGCAGGATCAGCTCCACGCCGGCCGCGATCGCCTCGCGCACCTGCTCGAGGGTGTCGCACTCCACCTCGAGGGCGATCGTCGGCGCGTGCGTCCGCACCGCCTCCACCGCGGCCGTGATCCCGCCGGCCGCGGCGACGTGGTTGTCCTTGACCAGGGCGGCGTCGCCGAGCGCCATCCGGTGGTTGACGCCGCCACCGCAGCGGACGGCGTACTTCTCCAGCGCGCGCAGCCCCGGGATCGTCTTGCGGGTGTCGCGGATCGCGGCGGAGGTGCCCGTCACCGCGTCCACCCACTGGCGGGTCAGCGTGGCCACGCCGGACAGGTGGCTGATCAGGTTCAGCGCGGTGCGCTCGGCGGTGAGCAGCGACCGGGTCGGACCGGTGACGCCGAGGACCGGTGTGCGGGGCCGGGCGGCCATGCCGTCGGCGGCGTGCAGGGTGACCTCGACGTCGCCGCCGCCCACGATCTCGAAGACGGCGGCGGCGACCGGCACACCGGCCAGGACGCCGGCGGTGCGGGGCACGATCTCCCCGGTCGCGCGCGCGCCGGCGGGCACGGTCGCGACGGTGGTCACGTCGGGGCCGAGCGCCAGGTCCTCGTCGAGCGCGCGGCGGACCACCTGCTCCACCGTCGTGGGCTCCAGGCCGCCCTCGCGCAGGACATCGGCGAGCTCCGCGCGCAGCGGGAACCACTCGGTGCCGGTCATGCCACTCCCTGGGTCTGGTCGGTGCCCGGCGCGGTGAGCTGCACGGTGCGCGTGCGCAGGTGGCCGGACGCGTCGATGCGGTGCGCGAGCCGCACCTGCCACTCGGGGCGGGTGTCCGGTGCGTCGGCGCGGCGGTGGCAGCCGCGGCTCTCCGGCCGGGCGAGCGCCGCGGTGGCCAGCAGCGTGGCCACGGTGTGCACGGCCGTGGTCTCGACGGCGGCGAGGCTCAGCGGGCGGTCGCCCAGCCGCGGTGCGGCCGACAGCGCGCCGGTCAGCTCGGTCAGCCCCTCGGCGCTGCGGACGACGCCGGCGTACCGGCTGGTGGCCACGCCGATGGCTGCGCGGGCGGCCGGGTCGACGGCACCGGTGGCCCGTGCCCGACGGGGTCGCGCGGGAGCCGGGGCATCGGCCGGGAGCTCCGCGTCCAGCAGTGCGGCGCACCGCCGGGCGGCGACCAGCCCCTCGGTGATCGAGTTCGACGCGAGCCGGTTGGCGCCGTGCACGCCGGTGCAGGCGACCTCACCGACGGCGAAGAGCCCTGTGACGCCGGTGCGCCCGTCGAGGTCGGCCAGCACGCCGCCGCAGGCGTAGTGCGCGCCCGGGGCGACCGGCACCGGCTCGGTGGCCAGGTCGAACCCGGCGGCCCGGCAGGCGGCGAGGATGCCGGGGAAGCGGCGGGCCAGGAACTCCGCGCCCAGGCCGGTCGCGTCCAGGAAGACGCAGTCGGCGCCGGTCGCCGCCAGGTGCGCGGCGATCGTGGCCGAGACGACGTCGCGCGGCGCGAGGTCGCCCAGCGGGTGGGCCCCGGCCATGACGCGCCGACCGTCGGCGTCGACGAGGACCGCGCCCTCGCCGCGGACGGCCTCGCTGATCAGCACCTGCTGGCCGGCCGCTCCCGGGCCCTGCCAGAGCACGGTGGGGTGGAACTGCACCATCTCGACGTCGGCCACCTCGGCCCCGGCGCGCAGGGCCAGAGCGAGCCCGTCGCCGGTCGCACCGGCCGGGCTGGTGGCGGCGGCGTACGCCTGGCCGTAGCCGCCGGTGGCCAGGACGACGGCGTGCGCGCGGAGGTCCCCGGCGTCGACGAGCGCACCCTCGGGCGTCGCACGCGCCACCCGCAGGCCGACGACGTCGCCGCGGCCGCTGGTGAGCGCGTCGAGCGCGACGGTCCGCTCGAGCACCTCGACGCCGGCGCCCGTGAGGGCTCCGACCAGCGTGCGGGTCACCTCGGCGCCGCTGGCGTCCCCGCCCGCGTGCACGATCCGGTCGCGGCTGTGCCCGCCCTCGCGGGTGAGCGCGGGGCGACCGTCGTCGGCCAGGTCGAGCCGCGCACCGAGGTCCTGCAGCAGCGCGACGGCGGCCGGTGCCTCGCTGACCAGCGTGGCGACCGCGGTCTCGTCGCAGAGCCCGGCGCCGGCGACCAGCGTGTCCTCGAGGTGCAGCGCGACGTCGTCGTCGCTGCCCAGGACGGCGGCGAGGCCGCCCTGCGCCCAGCGGGTGCTGCCGTCCCCGAGCGTCCCCTTGGTGACGACGGTGACGCGTCGCCCGGCCTCGGCGAGGGCGAGCGCCTGGCGCTGATACACATCTGACGCTGCAGACGAAGAGGATAGAGCAGATCTGGGCAGCTAGCGTACACATACAAACACGACATATACGATACAAGGTACGAAATGTGTCGGAGAGAAATACTTGACAGTAAACAGACGATATAAAGAGCCAGCGACGTAACA
>NZ_POQU01000010.1 GCF_002938425.1 Blastococcus atacamensis
TTATATGATCGGGCGACTACAGCCATCTGCTTCAGTTGTGTATAAGAGAGCGTCAGATGTGTATAGGAGACGGGCCGCACCGACAAGGTGATCGGTGGCGTCAACGGCGGCCTGGCCGAGTACACCGGCATCGACGCCCTGCTGTGGCGGGTCGGCTTCATCGCCCTCACCCTCGCCGCGGGCTCCGGCGTCCTCGTCTACCTGCTGCTGTGGGTGCTGCTGCCCGCCGGCCCCGACGGACCCGCCGGCGAGCGCCCCGCGGCCCGCGCCAAGGAGCCGGCCGCGCCCCGCTCCCCCGTCCCCGGCATCACCCTCGCCGCGCTGCTCATCGCGCTCGGCGCCCTCGCGCTGACCGACCAGTTCACCGGGTGGGACGTCGACGCCCGCGGCTTCCTCGGAACGGCGCTGCTCCTGGTCGGGCTCGGGCTCGTCGCGGCCGCGTTCACCGGTGGCAGGCGGGCCCGCGGCGGCCTTATCGCCCTGGGCCTGGCGCTGTCGGTCGCCGTCGTCGTCGAGGCCACGGAACCGTGGCCGGCCGACGCCCAGGTCGGCGACCGGACCTTCCACCCGAGCACCGTGGCCGGCGTCCAGGACGCCTACCGCGGCGGGGTCGGCGACCTCACCGTCGACCTCTCCGACGTGCCGCTGGGGGACCTGGACGAGGTGCTCCGGATCCGGATCGAGCACGGGATCGGCAACGTCGAGGTGATCGTGCCGGACTCGGCGGACGCGCGCGTCAGCGTGGCGCACGGCCTCGGCGAGGTCGACGTCTTCGGCGAGAGCGTGGAGGGACCGCAGACGTTCCCGGGGACCGGATCCGCCTCGTGGACCGACGACGACGAACTGGAGTTCGTGCTCGACATCGAGGCCGGTGTCGGAGAGGTGGAGGTGTCCCGTGGCTGACTACAGCGAGTTCCCGACCACGCCGACCGCCTGGCAGGAGCAGCAGTGGCAGGAGGTGCGCCCGCTGGAGACCGAGGACCGGCAGGAGCCGGCTCCCCGGAAGCGCGTCGACCTGGTCGCCCTCGTCCCCGGTGTGCTGTTCGTCCTCCTGGCCGTCACCGCGATGGCCGGCGTGGATCTGCGGCTGGACCTCCTGGCCGACGGCGGCTTCATCTGGATCGCGGTGATCGTCGCCGGGATCATGCTGCTGGTGCGCGAGCTGCGGAGGTCCCGCCGCACGGGGTGAGCCGGGGAGGCGGTGCGGGCCGGGGCCCGGGGAGCGGTCGCTCCCCGGGCCCCGTCGTCGTCCGGAACCGTGCCGCCCGCCCGTGCGTCCCTGGGACATGACGCGGACCGCGCTGCTGCTCCTGGTGGCCCTCGCCCTCGCCGCCTGCGGTGGAGGTGGCGGTGGCGGTGCTGCGCCGCCGGCCGAGGAGCTCGGCGACGTCCGCGGCGACTGGGTGGTCACCGAACTCCGCCGGAAAGGTGAGGTCGTGCCGATACCGGCGGCCACCGACGGCTCGCTGAGCCTCGACGACCGGCTGAGCGGCACGGCCTTCTGCAACGACTTCGGGGCGCAGGACTACCGGATCGAGGACGACCGGCTGGTCGTGCAGGACCTGGCGCAGACGCTGATCGGCTGCGCGCCCGACATCGCCGGGCTCGAACGGCTCTACCTGGACGCCCTCACCGCCGCCGACGCCCGGCTCGCCCGGTCCGGCGACGGCCTGGTCCTCAGCGGCGGCGGGATCGACGTCCACCTCGTCCCCCGCCCGCCGGTGGCGGATGCCGACCTGACCGGCCGCTGGCAGCTCGCGGCGGTGATCACCCGCGAACTGGCGTCGTCGCCGATGCAGCCGGGTGAGGTCGAGCTCCGCGCCGACGGGACCCTGGCCGGCACCACCGGGTGCCGCGCCGTCCGAGGTACCTGGCGGGTGACCGACGAGCGACTGACCACCGTCGACGTCGTGCCCGACGGCGAGTGCGCGCCGGAGTTCGCCGAGCAGGACGGTCACGTGCTCGACGTGCTCCGCCAGGGCGGCGCCGTCCGCATCGACCGCGGCCGCCTCACCCTCACCGCCCCCGACGGCCTGGGCCTCCAGTTCGTCCGGCCCGAGCGCTAGCGAGGGGCGGAGAGGCGACGGGCTGGAACGGCCCCCGTCCAGGGGCCCGCCCTGAGCGTGCGAAGGGTGGGGAGGACGGGGGTCCTCATTCCCACTCGATGGTGCCCGGCGGCTTGCTCGTCACGTCCAGCACCACCCGGTTGACCTCCTCGACCTCGTTGGTGATCCGGGTGGAGATCTTCGCGAGCACGTCGTAGGGCAGCCGGGTCCAGTCGGCGGTCATGGCGTCCTCGCTGGACACCGGCCGCAGCACGATCGGGTGGCCGTAGGTGCGCCCGTCGCCCTGGACGCCGACCGAGCGGACGTCGGCCAGCAGCACGACGGGGCACTGCCAGATCTCGGTGTCGAGCTTGGCGGCGGAGAGCTCCGCGCGCGCGATCGCGTCGGCCCTGCGCAGCACGTCGAGCCGCTGCCGGGTCACCTCGCCGACGATGCGGATGCCCAGCCCCGGGCCGGGGAACGGCTGGCGCTGCACGAGGGTGTCGGGCAGACCGAGCTGCCGGCCCACCTCGCGCACCTCGTCCTTGAACAGCGTCCGGAGCGGCTCGACCAGCGTGAACTGCAGGTCCTCGGGCAGGCCGCCGACGTTGTGGTGGCTCTTGATGTTCGCCGTCCCGGTGCCGCCACCGGACTCGACGACGTCCGGGTAGAGCGTGCCCTGCACGAGGAAGTCGACGGTCTCGCCGTGCGCCTGGGCGTCGGCGACGACGTCGGTGGCCGCCTGCTCGAACACCCGGATGAACTCGCGGCCGATGATCTTCCGCTTCTCCTCGGGGTCGCTGACCCCGGCGAGCGCGGAGAGGAACTGCTCGCTGGCGTCGACAACCCGGAGGTCCGCCCCGGTGGTGGCGGCGAAGTCGCGCTCGATCTGCTCGGTCTCGCCCTCGCGCATCAGCCCGTGGTCGACGTAGACGCAGGTGAGCCGGTCGCCGATCGCCCGCTGGACCAGCGCCGCGGCGACGGCGGAGTCGACGCCGCCGGAGAGCGCGCACAGGGCCCGCCGGTCACCGATCTGCTGGCGGATCCGCTCGACCTGCTCGTCGACGACGTTGCTCATCGTCCAGGTGGGCTCCAGGCCCGCGATGTCGAAGAGGAAGTGCTCGAGCACCGTCTGCCCGTGCGCGGTGTGCCGCACCTCGGGGTGGAACTGCACGCCGGCCAGTCGCCGGTCGACGTCCTCGAACGCGGCGACCGGGGCGCCGGTGGAGGTGGCGGTCACGGTGAACCCGGGGGGCGCCTCGCTGACGGCGTCGCCGTGGCTCATCCAGACGTTCTGCTCCAGCGGCAGGGAGCCGAACATGCGGGAGTCCGTGGTGACGGTCAGCGGGGTCCCGCCGTACTCGCGGTCGCCGGTACGGGCGACGGTGCCGCCGAGCGAGGCGGCCATGGCCTGGAAGCCGTAGCAGATGCCGAAGGCCGGGACGCCGGCCTCGAACAGCGTGGGGTCGAGCTTCGGCGCCTCCGGCGCGTACACGCTGGAGGGGCCGCCGGAGAGCACGATCGCCGCCGGCTTCCGGGCGAGGATCTCCTCGACCGGCACGGTCGAGGACACGATCTCGGAGTAGACGCCGGCCTCGCGGATCCGCCGCGCGATCAGCTGGGCGTACTGGGCGCCGAAGTCGACGACGAGGACGGTCGGGAAGTCCATGACCATGACGCGGCTCAGCCTCCGATGACGAGGTCGACCCGCTGGAACTCCTTGAGGTCCCGGTAGCCGGTCTTGGCCATGGTGCGGGCCAGCGCACCGAAGAGGTTGGTGCGCCCGTCGGCGGACTCCGCCGCCCCGAGCAGCACGTCGGCCAGCGAGCCCGCCGGCCCGACCGGCGCGGAGGTGGCGCCGCGCGGCAGCCGCGGGTGAGCCGCCACCGAGTCCCACCAGACGCCGCCGGCGGGCGCCTCGGCGGCGATCCGGAGCGGCTCCCCCAGCTGGACGGCGTCGGCCCCGCAGGCCAGCGCGCGGGCGATGGCGCCGCTGGTCTCGATCGCACCGTTGGCGATGACGTGCACGTACCGGCCGCCGGTCTCGTCGAGGTAGTCGCGGCGGGCCGCAGCGGCGTCGGCGATCGCACTGGCCAGCGGAACCCGGATGCCCATGACGGCGTCGGTGGTCGAGTAGGTGTCGGCCCCGACCCCGACGATGACGCCGGCCGCTCCCGTGCGCATCAGGTGCAGCGCGGTCGTGTAGTTCGCGGCCCCGCCGACGATCACGGGGACGTCGAGGTCGGCGATGAACTCCTTGAGGTTCAGCGCATCGCCCTGGCTGGTCACGTGCTCGGCCGAGACGATCGTGCCCTGGATGACGAGCAGGTCCACGCCGGCGGACAGCGCGGCAGGCGCGAGCTGCTGGGTGTGCTGCGGGGAGACCCGGATCGCCGTGGTCACCCCGGCCTGGCTCATCTCCTTGATCCGCGCGGTGATCAGGTCGGTCTTCACCGGCTCGGCGTAGACCTTCTGCAGCAGCGCGACCGGCGGGGCGCCGGCGGCGGCCGCAGCGGCGATCTCCGCGTAGACCGGGGCCGGGTCCTCGTACCGGGTCCACAGCCCCTCGCCGTTGAGCACGCCGAGCCCGCCGGCCTGGCCGACGGCGACCGCGGTGGCCGGGCTGACGACGGCGTCGCTCGGGCTGGTGATCAGCGGGATGTCGAACCGGAAGGCGTCGATCTGCCAAGCGGTGGAGACGTCGTCGACGTCGCGGGTGCGCCGGGACGGGACGATGGAGACCTCGTCCAGGTCGTAGCCGCGACGGGCGGAGCGGTTCAGCCCGATCTCGACGGTGTCACGCAGGCTCATGCTCAGCGACCTCGGTAGTTGGGGGCTTCGACGGTCATCTGGATGTCATGGGGGTGCGACTCGACGAGGCCCGCCGAGGTGATGCGGGTCAGCTGCCCGCGCTCCTTGAGGTCGGTGATGGTGGCCGCGCCGGCGTAGCCCATGGAGGCGCGCAGGCCACCGACGAGCTGGTGGGCCACGCCCGAGAGCGCGCCCCGGTAGGGCACCTGGCCCTCGATGCCCTCGGGGACGAGTTTGTCGTCGGAGAGGACGTCGTCGGCGAAGTAGCGGTCCCGGCTGAACGACTGGGTGCCACCGCGCTTCTGCATCGCGCCCAGGGAGCCCATGCCGCGGTAGGTCTTGTACTGCTTGCCGTTCATGAAGACCAGCTCGCCCGGTGCCTCCTCGACGCCGGCGAAGAGACCGCCGATCATCACGGTGTCGGCACCGGCCACCATCGCCTTGGCGATGTCACCGGAGTACTGCAGCCCACCGTCGGCGATCACCGGGATCCCGGCGGGGCCGGCGGCGAGCCAGGCCTCGTAGATGGCGGTGATCTGCGGGACGCCGACGCCGGCGACGACGCGGGTGGTGCAGATGGAGCCCGGCCCGACGCCGACCTTCACCGCGTCCACTCCCGCCTCGACCAGGGCCTGCGCACCGGCGCGCGTGGCGACGTTGCCGCCGATGACCTCGACGCCGTTCTCGCCGCCGAACTCCTTCTTGACGCGGGCGACCATGTCGAGCACGGCGCGCTGGTGGCCGTGGGCGGTGTCGACGACGAGCACGTCGACACCGGCGTCCACGAGCAGCCCGGCGCGCTTGAACGCGTCCTCGCCGACACCGAGGGCGGCGCCGACGACGAGCCGGCCGTCGGCGTCCTTGGTGCTGAGCGGGAACTGGTCGCGCTTGACGAAGTCCTTGACCGTGATCAGGCCGCGCAGCCGTCCGGCGTCGTCGACCAGCGGCAGCTTCTCGATCTTGCGGCTGGAGAGCAGGCCCAAGGCGGTGTCGGGGTCCACGCCCACCGGGGCGGTGACCAGCGGCATGGGGGTCATGACGTCGCGCACGAGCCGGTTCATGTCGGTCTCGAAGCGCATGTCGCGGTTGGTGACGATGCCCAGCAGGACGCCGTCGGCGTCGACCACCGGGGCGCCGGAGATGCGGTAGCGAGCCGACAGCGCGTCGACCTCGGCGAGGGTGCTGTCGGGCGAGCAGGTGACCGGGTTGGTGACCATGCCTGCCTCGGAGCGCTTCACCAGGTCGACCTGCCCGGCCTGCTCCTCCGCGGACAGGTTGCGGTGCAGCACACCCATGCCGCCGACGCGGGCCATGGCGATCGCCATGCGGGCCTCGGTCACGGTGTCCATGGCGCTGGACAGCAGGGGGACGGCGAGCGTGATGCGCCGGGTGACCCGGCTGCTGGTGTCCACCTCGGCCGGGACGACGTCGGACGCCCCCGGGACGAGCAGGACGTCGTCGTAGGTGAGGCCGAGGCGGGCGAACTTCGCCGGCAGCTCCATGGCACGGTCGTCGGGCTGCATGTGCGCGGCCACCCTTCGGGGCAGATCGGGGACTGTCACCGGCCGGCACCCCGGGCACGGGGGTGGCGGACCTCCCCTGATCGTAGGCGGCGGGGACGAGCAGGCGGCCTTCCGCCCGTACGACGGCTACCGTGGGAGGCGTGTCTCCGTTCGACGACGCCTTCGGGCCGGACTTCGGTTCCACCGATCGCCCCGCTCCGCCACCGCTCACGATGGAGGAGCGCGCGGGGGTCCTCGACGACCTCGCGGAGCTCGAGGTGTTCCGCACGCTCCTGGAGCCGACCGGCATCAAGGGCATCGTCGTGGACTGCCCCGACTGCGAGGAGGAGCACCACGTCGACTGGGCGCTGATGCAGGCCAACCTCCGGCAGCTGCTCGAGGAGGGCCAGACCGGCCGGCACGAGCCGCCGTTCGAGCCCAACCCCGACGACTACGTCAGCTGGGACTACGCGAGCGGCTACGCCGACGGCGTCGCCGCCCTGGCCGAGCAGGACGAGCCCAGCGGCCGACGCACCGGCCGCCACGCCCGCGAGGAGTGAGGGCCGGAAAGCACTGATCGCGCCGAGTGGTCCCCGGAGGGGTCCGCGCAGGCGCGATGCAGCGGCTCAACGGTGAGGAGCGGGCTCCGGGCCGCGATGCGATCCGGAGGATCGCAGTGTCACGGCGCGCGGTGCGATCCGGAGGATCGCGATCAACTACGCCATGATGCCGCGGCGGAATCCCAGCGCGACCGCCTCGGCCCGGTCCTTCGCGCCCAGCTTGCGGAACAACCGCCGGGCGTGGGTCTTGATGGTGTCCTCGGACAGGTAGAGCTCGCGGCCGATCTGGGCGTTGCTCTTGCCCTGGCTCATGCCGGTGAGCACCTGCATCTCGCGCATGGACAGCGCCGGCGACGGCGTGGCCTCGCGGACCGTCGACCGCACGGTGGTGGGCGCGGAGCCCACCAGCGGGGCCGCACCGCTCCAGGCCGGGGCCGGGGCGGGGACCTGCTGCATCGGGATGCGGCCGTCGGCACGCAGGCCCACACGGGACAGGCCCAGGCCCATCTCGATCGGGGTGGCGTCCCAGCGCAGGTACCCGCGGGCACCGAAGGCGACGGCGGCGCGCACGCTCTCGGCGTCGTCGGGGGCACCCAGCACCAGAACCGGGAGACCCGGGTGGGCGCGCAGCGCCTGGGTGGCGGCGGACAGGCCGGTGTCGACGGCACGCTGGGTGCCGACCACGAGCACGTCGGGGCTGCGGGTCGCCAGGCGCGACATCAGCGACTGGCCGTCGCCGACGACCTCGACGCGGCCGACGAAGGGGAGGGCGACCAGCCGCGAGGCGACGTCGTCACGGACCCGTCGCCGCTCGTCGTACACCCACACGGTCGCGCCGTGCACGGGTGCACGCATCCTGTCCTCGATCACGCCTGCTCCTCACTCTCCCCGGCTGCGCCGGGGCCCCCGACCGGCCGGGAAGCCCGGCCGGCAGTCGCTCGGGTGGAGAGCTCCCACCCGGGAGCCCTCCACCTCTGCGCGGGTCGCGCACCGGATCCGGGCAACTCCCCCACCCGGTCGTCGGCGCGCCCTGCAGCCACCTTGATCGACTCGCGGGGGCTCCGACAGACGCCCTCACCCCCCGGGGTGAGCGCCGGCGATCAGGCGTGATGCAGCGCACGGCGGCAAAAAGTTGCGAATCCGCGGTGTTTGACGGTGGGACGGCGAGGGCACCCGGCCCTTTGCAGCCGGACAGCTTCCTTCCGGCTCGTTCGAGTCCTGGAGGAGACATGGCCGACATCCGCAGACTCCCGACGCCCGTCGCCGAGGTCTGGGACTGGCAGCTCCACGGCGCATGCCGTGGCGAGAACACGTCCCTCTTCTTCCACCCGGACGGTGAGCGTGGTCCGGCGCGGGCGCGGCGGCAGACCGCGGCCAAGGCCGTGTGCGCGCGGTGCCCGGTGGTGGAGGCCTGCCTCAAGCACGCCCTCGCAGTCCGCGAGCCCTACGGCGTGTGGGGCGGCATGAGCGAGGAGGAGCGGACCCGGTTGATCGCCGCCGAGCCGGCCGCCGTCGCCGCTGGGGTCTGACACCCGAACCAACGCACGAGAGGGCCCGGTCCAGAGTTCTGGACCGGGCCCTCTCGCGTCCGCCGGGGATCCTGGCTCACCGCACAGGGTCCTGGCTCACGGTCGACAGTGAGCCAGGACCCCGAGTGATCAGGTCAGCTGATCATCAGTGGCTGTGGCCGTGCCCGCCGTGCGAGTGGCCGTGGGTGTGGTGCCCGCCCCCGGCGTGGTCGTGCTCCTCCTCGGGAGCCTCGACGACGGCGGAGTCGGTGGTGAGCACCATCGCCGCGATGGAGACGGCGTTGCCGAGCGCGGCCTTGGTGACCTTGACCGGGTCGATGACGCCCTGGGCGGCCAGGTCGCCGTACTCGCCGGTGGCGGCGTTGAAGCCCTGACCTGCGCCGGCATCGCGCACCTTGGCGACGACGACGCGGCCCTCGAAGCCGGCGTTCTCGGCGATCTGCACCATGGGCGCGTCCAGCGCTGCACGGACCGCGCGGGCACCGGTCAGCTCGTCGCCCTCCAGCGAGAGGGCGTCGATCGCCGCGGCGGCGTGCACCAGCGCGGAACCGCCACCGGGGATCACGCCCTCCTCGACCGCCGCGCGGGTGGCCGCGATCGCGTCCTCGATGCGGTGCTTGCGCTCCTTGAGCTCGACCTCGGTGGCCGCGCCGACCCGGATGACGCCGATGCCGCCGGCCAGCTTCGCGAGGCGCTCCTGGAGCTTCTCGCGGTCCCAGTCGGAGTCGGTGGCGTCGATCTCGCGGCGGATCTGCGCGACGCGGTCGCCGATGCCCTCGGAGGTGCCGCCACCGTCGACGATGGTGGTGGCGTCCTTGGTCACGGTGACGCGGCGGGCAGTGCCGAGCACCTCGAGGCCGACCTGGTCGAGCTTGAGGCCGACGTCCTCGGTGACGACCTGGCCGCCGGTGACGACCGCGAGGTCGGTCATGAACGCCTTGCGCCGGTCGCCGAAGTAGGGCGCCTTCACCGCGACGACCTTGATGGTCTTGCGGATCGAGTTGACCACCAGGGTCGAGAGCGCCTCGCCCTCGACGTCCTCGGCGACGATCAGCAGCGGGCGGCCGCCGGTCGAGAGCACCTTCTCCAGCAGCGGCAGCAGCTCGGCCAGGGCGCTGACCTTGCCGCTGACCAGCAGGATCAGGGCGTCGTCCAGGACGGCCTCCATGGCCTCCTGGTCGGTGACGAAGTACGGCGAGAGGTACCCCTTGTCGAACTGGACGCCCTCGGTGACGTCGAGCTCGGTGTGCAGGGTGTTGCTCTCCTCGACGGTGATGACGCCGTCCTTGCCGACACGCTCCATCGCCTCGCCGATCAGCTCACCGACCTCGGCGTCCTGGGCCGAGATGGTGGCGACGCCGGCGATGGCCTCGCGCTCCTCCACCGGGATGGCGGCGGCGTCGAGGGCGGCGTGCACCGCGTCCGTGGCGGCGCGCATGCCGCGCCCGAGACCGAGCGGGCTGGCACCGGCGGCGACGTTGCGCATGCCCTCGTGCACCAGTGCCTGGGCGAGCACGGTGGCGGTGGTGGTGCCGTCACCGGCGACGTCGTTGGTCTTGGTGGCGACGCTCTTGGCCAGCTGCGCCCCGAGGTTCTCGTAGGGGTCGTCGAGCTCGACCTCGCGGGCGATGGTGACGCCGTCGTTGGTGATGGTCGGAGCGCCGAACTTCTTGTCGAGGACGACGTTGCGGCCGCGCGGGCCGATCGTCACGCGAACCGCGTCGGCGAGCTTGTCGACACCGCGCTCGAGGGCCCGGCGGGCGTCCTCGTTGAACTTGATGATCTTGGCCATGGGCTTGTCCGATCAGTAAGTGCAGGGCGAAAGACGACCGCCCCGGGACCCGGTGTTCGGGTCGCCGGGGCGGTCGGAGAACTACGTGGTGGAGCTAGTGACCTGCGGTCACTTCTCCACGACGGCGAGCAGGTCGCGGGCGGAGAGCACGAGGTACTCCTCGCCGGCGTACTTGACCTCGGTGCCGCCGTACTTCGAGTAGATGACCACGTCGCCGACGTTCACGTCGAGCGGAACGCGGTTGCCGTTGTCGTCGATGCGGCCGGGGCCCACGGCGACGACGGTGCCCTCCTGGGGCTTCTCCTTGGCGGTGTCCGGGATGACCAGACCGGAGGCGGTGGTGGTCTCGGCCTCGTTGGCCTGGACCACGACGCGGTCCTCCAGCGGCTTGATGCTGACCTTGGTAGCGGTCGTCACGTCGGTGACGCCCCCTTCGGTGTCGGACGGCTGGTGGGATGTACTGCGGTACTGCTGATGCTGTGGCACGGGATTCGGGCACCCGCCGTCGCGGGGGTCGGGCGCCGGCCCGTGTCGCTTTGGCACTCTACCTATGAGAGTGCCAGCCGCTCAACCTGGTCCCCGGGGTGGGTGACGGCAGAGCGGAACGGTCCGTACGCCACGCTGTCCCGGTGGATCGGGAACCCGAGGAGCAGACCGCCGAGACGGTGCGCCAGCTGCGGGCGCTGGCGACGCCCGAGGGCGCGGCGGCGCTGTCGCGGGCCGGAGCGCTGCTGGCCGACGGGGTCGACGCGGTCGCGGCGCTGACCCGGCTGCGTGCCGAGGTGGGCGCGGACCTGGCCGGACCCGCGTGGGGCATCGCGCGCCAGCGGCACAAGGCCCGGTCGGCCTTCGGAGCCGACGCGGACCGGTTGCTGTTCACCTCCGACACCCTGGAGCAGGCCGGCCGGCCGGAGCTCGCCGCACGCCGCGCGACCCGCCTGCTGGCCGGGGGCGCCGACTCCGTCGCCGACCTGGGGTGCGCGGCGGGCACGGACACGATCGCGCTCGCCCGCGCCGGGGCGCGGGTGCTCGCCGTCGACGTCGACCCGGTCGCCCGCGAGCTGACCGCCCTCAACGTCGAAGCCCTCGGCGTCGCGGACGACGTGTGGGTGGTCGCCGGGGACGCGGTGGAGATGGTGGCGGCGGCACGCGGCGGCGAGGTCGCCGGCTGCGGTGCGGCCGTGCTCGACCCGGCCCGCCGCGCCGGCGGCCGGCGTCAGCTCGATCCCGACCGGTGGTCACCGCCGTGGTCGACGGTCGTCGAGCTGCTGGCCAAGGTGCCGACGTCGGTGGTCAAGGTTGCCCCGGGACTCGACCACGACCGCGTACCCGCAGGGGTCGAGGCGGAGTGGGTGTCGGTCGGCGGATCGATCGTCGAGGCGCTGCTGTGGGGGCCGGCGGTCTCGCGGACCTGGCGACGCGCGACCGTCGTGCGCGACGGTGTCCCGCACGAGCTCGTCGCCGACACCGACCCCGGCCCGGCTCCGACCGGCCCCGTGCGCGGCTGGCTGCACGAGCCCGATCCGGCGGTGATCCGCTCGGGCCTGGTGTCGTTGGCCGCCGCCGACCTCACCGCCACCCTGATCGACCCCACGATCGCCTACCTGACCTCCGACGCCCGCGCGGAGTCCCCCTGGGTCAGCTCCTACCGGGTGGACGAGGTGCTGCCGTTCAACCTGAAGAAGCTCAAGGCCCTGCTGCGCGAGCGCGGCGTCGGCCGGGTGGTCGTGAAGAAGCGCGGTTCGGCGATCGAACCGGAGACCCTGTCCCGGCAGCTGCGCACCGACGCATCCGGCACGGCGACCGTCGTCGTCACCCGCGTGGCCGGCGCCCCCACGGCGCTGATCTGCGACGTCAGCGACTGACGACGTCGATCGGCAGCGAGCTGTCCGCACCCAGGTCCGGGGCCGACGGCGCGACGCCGGCGGCCACCAGCCGCGAGCCCAGCGCCGCGACCATGGCGCCGTTGTCGGTGCAGAGTTTCGGGCTGGGCACGCGCAGCACGATGCCGGCCGCCGCGCAGCGCTCCTCGGCGAGCGCCCGCAGCCGCGAGTTCGCCGCCACTCCCCCACCGAGCACCAGGTGGTCCACCCCGTGGTCCTTGCAGGCACGGACCGCCTTGGCGGTCAGCACGTCGGCGACCGCCTCCTGGAACGACGCGGCGACGTCGGCGACCGGCACCGGCTCGCCCGCGCGCTCCCGGGCCTCGATCCACCGGGCCACGGCGGTCTTCAGGCCGGAGAACGAGAAGTCGTAGGCCGGGTCGCGGGGACCGGTCAGCCCCCGGGGGAACGCGATCGCCCGCGGGTCGCCGTCCCGGGCGGCGCGGTCGAGAGGCGGGCCACCGGGGAAGGGCAGGCCGAGCACGCGGGCGACCTTGTCGAAGGCCTCGCCCGCCGCGTCGTCGATGGTGCGGCCGAGCGACTGCACCTCCTGCGCCAGGTCGGGCACCAACAGCAGGGAGCTGTGCCCGCCGGAGACCAGCATCGCGATGGACGGCTCGGCCAGCGGGCCGTGCTGCAGCTCGTCGACGGCGACGTGCGCGGCCAGGTGGTTCACGCCGTACAGCGGCTTGTCCAGGGCGAGCGCATAGGCCTTGGCCGCGGCGACCCCGACCAGCAGGGCGCCGGTCAGCCCCGGCCCCGAGGTGACCGCCACGGCGTCGACGTCGGAGGCCTGCAGGCCCGCCTCGGCCAAGGCGCGGTGCACGGTGGGCACCATCGCCTCCAGATGCGCCCGGGACGCGATCTCGGGCACCACGCCGCCGAACCGCTCGTGCGCAGGGCTCGACGTCGCCAGGGCGTCGGCGAGCAGGGTGTGGCCGCGGACGATGCCCACGCCGGTCTCGTCGCACGAGGTCTCGAACCCGATCACCAACGGCTCGCTCACGGCGTGCCCCTCCTCATCACGACCGCGTCGGTGCCACTCGGCTGGTAGTAGCCGCGCCGCCGGCCGATCTCGGCGAACCCGCGCCGCCGGTAGAGCCCCTGGGCCGTCTCGTTGTCCGCGCGCACCTCGAGGAGCACGACCGGGCTGCGCCGCCGGTCGGCCTCGGCCAGCAGCGCGTCGAGCAGCTGCGCCCCGATGCCCTCGCCCTGCCGGGCCGCGGTGACGCCGATCGTCGCGACGTGCGCCTCATCCTCGTAGGCGATGAGACCGGCGTACCCGACGACCCGGTCGGCGTCCTCGGCCACCAGGTAGTGCCTGGTGTCGGTCTGCGCGAGCTCTTCTCGGTACATCGCGGCGGTCCAGGTGTCGGGGGCGAAGAGCTCCTCCTCCAGCACCATGACCTCGGGGATGTCGGCGAGCCGCATCGGCCGCAGCCGGGTCACTGCGTCACCGCCTTGATCGACGTCGGCGGCACGGCATCGGGCCGGCGGAGGTAGAGCGGTACCAGCGGAGCCGCGGACGCCGGATCGGCCAGTTGCGGGGCCGCGGTGCGCAGCAGCCCGCCGGTGGTGACGTCGGCCGCCGTGACCTCGGCACCCAGCCGGTCGGCGAAGGCCGGGTCTCCGGCGAAGGGCCCGGGCAGGCCGAGCTCCTCCGGCCGCACGACGGCAGGGCCCTCGGTGCGGGAGCCGTCGGCGGCATACGTGGCCCAGTAGACCTCCTTGCGGCGCGCGTCGGTGACGACGGTGCGCGCGCCCGAGCCGACCGCGTCCAGCGAGCAGACGCCGACGACGGGCAGCCCCCGGGCGTCGGCGATGGCCGCGGCCGTGACCACCCCGACCCGCAGACCGGTGAACGGACCGGGGCCGAGGCCGGTGACGACCGCCTCGACGTCGGCCAGCGCGACGCCCGCGTCGGCGAGCGCACCACGGATGGCCGGCGTGAGCAGCTCGGCGTGCTTGGTCCCCGACGGGACGGCGCGCTCGGCGAGGACCTGGATTCCCCCACCGGGCGTCCAGCGCGCCAGCCCCGCGACCAGCGTCGGGGTGGCGGTGTCGAGGGCGAGGACCAGCACGGGAGGCCAGAGTAGTGCGCTCCGGCCGCCGGGGTGACGCCCGCCGATGCCCGGCGTCCCGGGTCAGCCGGACCGCTCAGCCGGCGATGGTCTGCCGCTCCGGCTCGATCCAGACGATGACCCGCTCGCTGCGGATGTTCTCCGCCGGGTACTGCTGCCCGTCGTACTTCTGCGACAGCTCGTCGATCTGGTCCCGGGCCCGCTGACCCCGCTCGGTCTCGACGACCCGGCCGCGCAGCTCCGCGTACCGGTAGGGGTTGGCCGCGTCGAGGATGGCGAGGGTGACGCGGGGGTCTCGCTCCAGGTCCTTGAACTTCTGCCGGTGCACCTCGGTGTTGACGCACACCCGGCGACCGTCGGTGTGCACCCACACGTACTGGGTCTGGATGCGCCCGCTGGGCAGCAGGGTGCTCATCGCCGCGTAGTTGGGGCCCTCCGCCAGCTCGCGGGTGACCGGGTGGAGCTCGGGACCGTCCTGGGTGTCTGCCACGACGCGGCCCCTACCCGCGCCGGCCGCGGCCATGCGGGGTCGGTCAGCGGCGGAGCCACAGCTCGTGGACGATCTCGAGGCCGTCCACCTCGTCGACCTGCTCCCCCACCGCGACGAACCCCTCCCCGTGCACCAGGTTCAGCGAGGGCGTGTTCTCCGGGCTGACCGACGCCCGCACGACGGAGACGCCGGATTCGGTGGCTCGAGCGATCAGTGCGCGCAGCGCCGCCCGGGCGTAGCCCTGGCGCCGGTGCTCCGGATCGATCGAGTACCCGACCTCGACCATCCCCGTCTCGTCCGGCACTCCGTGGAACCCGGCCCGTCCGACGGCGAGCCGCCGCTCGGGGTCCCAGACGACGCAGGTGATCCACTCGGCGCTGGGCGGATCCACCACGACCTGCACGGCGCGGATCTCCCACACCGGTCGGCACTCCGGGCCAGCCAGGTACGGGCTCAGCGACACCGGCGAGCTCGCCTCGGCGACTGCCAGGTCGCCGTCGGCGAGGGCCCGCAGCGTTCGGCCGTCCAGCTGCACCAGCTCCACCCGGGGAGAGCGCTCCGGAGTCATTGCGGCAGGCTAGCCAGGTGGCCACGAACGGCGGCACCGGCTCCGGCCGTCCCGAGTGGTGGGACCAGCTCGTCCGGTTCGTGGTCGTGGGCGCGGCGAGCGCGCTGGTCGACCTGGGCGTCTACACGCTCGCCCTGCACCTCGGGTCGGTCACGTACGCGGCCCGCGCGCTGAGCTTCGCCGCCGGCACGACGACGGCCTACGCGCTGAACCGGCGGTGGGCGTTCGGCGTATCCGGGAGCCGACGCCGCGCGGCGTCGTTCGCCCTGCTCTACGGAACCACCTTCGTCGTCATCCTGGCCACCAACGCCCTGGCCCTGGCCGCGCTCCCGGAGTCCCCGTGGCGGGTGACCCTGGCGTGGGCCCTCTCCCAGGGGCTCGGGACGACGGTCAACTTCGTGGTGCTGCGGCTGGTGGTCTTCCGGGACTGACCCGGAGATCAGTCGAGCCGCTGCTCCCAGCCCGGACCGTGCGGGACGAGGACGGCAGTGCGGACGTCGTCGTCGCGCCGGTCCAGCCGGACCTCCAGGTGCTCGTCGGCGAGCTGCTCGACCAGTCCCTGACCCCACTCGACGACCGTGACGGACGAGGCGACCGTGACATCCAGGTCGAGGTCGTCCACGTCGGCGTGGCCGCCCAGCCGGTAGGCGTCGACGTGCACGAGTGGGATCCGGCCCTCGCGGTGCACCCGGGCGATGACGAACGTCGGCGACGTCACCGGTTCGCGCACGCCCAGGCCCGCGCCGATGCCCTGGGTCAGCGCCGTCTTGCCCGCGCCGAGCGGACCGACCAGCACGAGCAGGTCGCCGGGGCGGGCGAGGTCGGCCAACCCGCGGCCCAGGGCGTGGGTGTCGGCCAGGGTCGCCAGCACGTGCTCGCGCCTCACGGGGTCGCCTCCAGGGTCGCCGCGACGGCGGTGAGGTCGGCCAGCAGCCCGGCGCGCGGCGCACCGTTCGGGCCGAACCGGATGGCGGCCGAGGGGTGGTAGGTGGCCCACACCGCGCGGCCGTCGAGCTCGTGCGGGCGGCCGCGGACGGCGGCGAGGACGGTGCGCGGCCCGAGGAACCACTTGGCCGACGACAGCCCGAGGGCGACGACGACCGGCGCGCCGAGGAGGTCCAGCTGCCGTCGCAGCCATCCGCTGCATCGGGCGACCTCCGGGGCCCTCGGGGTGCGGTTGCCCGGCGGGCGGCACTTCACGACGTTGAGGACCGCGGCCTCGGCGCGGTCCAGGCCGGCCTCGCCGAGCAGGAGGTCCAGCAGCGCACCGGACTTCCCGACGAACGGCCGGCCCGTCTCGTCCTCGGTGGCTCCCGGCGCCTCGCCGACCAGCACGAAACGGGGCCGACCGGTGACCGGGACGTCACCGACGACGACGTGCTGCCGGGTCGCGGCGAGCTCGGGGCAGGCGACGCAGGTGCTCGCCGCCGCGGCCAGCGCCGCCCAGTCGGGAGCGGCGGCGGCGGCCGCGGCGACCGTGCGGGCGTCGTGGTCGAGGCCGACGGGGCTCACCGGCGTGCCTTCCGGGCCTGCTGCCCGGCGCCGGCCCGGCGCAGCAAGGCGGTCAGGGCGTCGCTGACCTCGTCGGGCCGCTCGAGGGTGACCATGTGGCCGGTCTCCGGGAGCACCACGTACTCCGCGTCGTGCAGGCGTTCGACCAGCAGGTCGCTGTGCTCCTTCGGGATCATCTTGTCCCGGTCACCGGTGACCACCAGGGTCGGGACGGCGCGCAGCGGCTCGAGCGCCCCCGTGTGGTCCAGACCCGCGAGCGCCGGGTAGAACTCCGCGATCACATCGACCGGGGTGCCGGCGATCATCGCGTCCACGTAGCGGGCCAGCGCCGGGTCGACGTCGGAGGAGCCGAACGACAGCGAGCGCGTCACGACCGAGACCAGCTCCGCGGCCACCCGCCGGGTGCGCTCGGCGAAGGCCGGGCGGTGCCGCATGGTCCACGCGGCCACCGGCAGGACGGCGGCGCGGACGCGGGTGAGCACGTCGGGCAGACCGAAGTTCAGGTCGGCGAGGTTGCCGCTGGAGGTCGAGAGCAGCGCGGCGCCGACGATCCGGCTGCCGAAGATGTCCGGCCGCAGCGCCGCCAGGCCCATGATCGTCATGCCGCCCATCGAGTGGCCGACGAGCACGACGGGTCCGCGGGGCACCCGCGCGTCGAGCACCGAGAGCAGGTCCCGGGCGAGCTGCTCGATCCTGGAGTTCTCCGACCTCCCCCGCCCGGAGGCGCCGTGACCCCGCTGGTCGTAGAAGACCAGCCGGGCGTCGGGACGGTGTCCGTTGCCGGTGGCCAGCTCGGCGGCGAGGGTGCGCCGCTGGAAGGCCCACGAGGCCATCGAGAGCGTGTAGCCGTGCACGAAGACGACGGTCAGCGGGGCGTCGCGCGGGCCGATCTCCTCGACCGCCAGCAGGACGCCGTCGTCGGTCTGCACCAGCGCGGTGCGGTCCGCCGGCCGCGCCTCGATGCCGAGCGGGTCGACCTGGCGCAGCTGCCCCTCGGTGAGGTTCTCCGGCAGCTCCGCCGCCGGCCCCAGCTCGGCGGCCCGGACCCTGTGGGCGGCGATCCGGCTGACCGCCATCCCCGCGGCGGTGCCGGCCGCCGCGAGGCCGAGGACGGCACCGACGACGCCGGCCCGGTGCGCCCGCGGGGGCGGAACCGAAGTGCTCCGTCGGGCCATCAGACCGCTCCCGCCGAGCCGACGTAGCGGCGGGCGAACCGTCCCCCGATCCGGGTGACGAGCTCGTAGTGGATCGTGCCGACGGCGTCCGCCCACTGCTGCGCGGTGGGCTCACCGCCGTCGCCCGGACCCCAGAGGACCACCTCGTCCCCCGGTGCGACCGCCGCGTCGCCGACGTCCACGACGAACTGGTCCATGCACACCCGCCCGGCGATCGTGCGCTGGGCGCCGGCCGCCAGGACCGGTGCGGAGTTCCCACCGGCACGCGGCACACCGTCGGCGTACCCGACGGGCACCAGGGCCAGCGTCGTCTCGCCGGCAGTCGTGTAGGTGTGCCCGTAGGACACCCCGGCGCCGGCCGGCACGCGCTTGGTCAGCGCCACCCGGGCCCGCACCGTCATGGCCGGTCGCAGCCCGTGCGCGGCCGCGTCCCCGCCCATCGGGTCCAGGCCGTACACGGCGATGCCGGGGCGCACCATGTCGAACCAGGTGTCGGGCAGCGCGACGGTGGCCGCCGAGTTGGCGAGGTGGCGGCGCGCGTCGGTGAGGCCGGCGGCGCGGGCGATGGCGACCGCCTCCTCGAAGACCGCGACCTGGGCGCCGATCGTCGGGTGGGTCGGGGCGTCGGCGTAGGCCATGTGGCTCCACAGCCCGACGACGACGACGTCCCCGTCGGTCTGGGCCCTGGCCGCCGCGGCGACCAGGGCGGGCCACTCGGCCATGGTCGCGCCCTCGCGGGAGAGGCCCGTGTCGACGAACAGGTGCAGCCGGGCGGTGCGCCCGGTGGCCCGCGCGGCGGCGACCACCGCGGTCAGCCCCCAGACCGCGTTCACCGAGACCTCGAGATCCGCGGAGAGCGCCGCCGCGTAGTCGGCGCCGGGACCGTTGAGCCAGGCGAGCACCGGCGCGGTGATCCCGGCGTCCCGCAGGGCCAGCCCCTCGGCCAGCACGGCCACCCCCAGCTGATCGGCGCCCCCGGCCAGGGCGGCCCGGGCGGCGGGCACGAGACCGTGCCCGTAGCCGTCGGCCTTCACCACCGCCATCAGCGGACGGCCCACCCGCTCGCGCAGCACGGCGGTGTTGGCCGCGATCGCATCGAGGTCGACGACCACCTCGGCCCCGGTCCCGTTCGTCACGGGCCCGAGTCTGGCAGGCGTGCCGGACGCGCACCGCGCACCCGCCCGATCGCCGCCGGCAGGTGCCGCACCAGGTCGCCCGCGATCAGCGGTCCGGCGGACGCGGCGAGCTGGCCCGCGCGACCGTGCAGGTGCGCCGCCACGGCCGCCGCCTCGACCGCGGGCAAGCCCGTGGCGAGCACGGCTCCGGCGATGCCCGAGAGCACGTCACCGGTTCCCGCCGTGGCCAGCCACGGGGTGCCGGTGGCGTTCACGTAGGCGGTTCCGTCGGGGTCGGCGATCACGGTGGCCTCGCCCTTGAGCAGGACGACGACGCCCAGGTCCGCCGCCAGGCGCCGGGCTGCCCCGATGCGATCGGACCCGACCTCGGGCCCGAACCGCGCGAACTCGCGGTCGTGCGGGGTGAGCACCGTCGGCGCCGCCCGCCCGCGCACCAGGTCCGGCTCCGCGGCGAGCAGGGTGAGCGCGTCGGCGTCCACGAGGACCGGCAGGTCGGTCGCCAGCACCTCGGCCAGCACCGCGCGGGCCGCGTCGTCGGTCCCCGCGCCGGGGCCGACCGCCCAGGCCTGCACCCGACCGGCCTCCGAGGGCCGGCCCTCGGTGACGAGGGCTTCGGGCCACGCCGCCCGGACGCCGTCGGCCGCCGTGCCGGCGTAGCGGACGAGACCGGGCCGGGTGCGCAGTGCCGCGCCGGTGCAGAGCACGCCCGCCCCGGGGTAGGTCGCTGATCCGGCCACGATCCCCACGACGCCCTGCGAGTACTTGTCGTCGCCCGCCTCCGGCACGGGCAGCCGGGCCGCGACGTCGTCATCGGTGAGCTGCCACGCCCGCGCGGCCGGCAGGAACTCGGCCAGCCCGATGTCGACCAGGTGCACCTCGCCGGCGTGGGCGCGCCCCTCGCCGACGACGAGGCCGGGCTTCACTGCGCCGAAGGTGACCGTGTGCGTCGCCGGGAACGCGGCGCCATCGACGGCGCCGGTGTCGGCGTCCACCCCGCTCGGGACGTCGACGGCCACCATGAGCGCAGGTCCCGCCGCCGCACGCTCCACGAGCGCCGCCGCCGGCGCCCGGAGCCCACCGGACCCGCCGATCCCCACGATGCCGTCGAGCACCAGGGAGGCGTGGTCGAGGAGGGGTCCGGCGTCGTCATGGTCGAGCGTGCGGCCACCGGCCCGCCGGAGGGCTGCCAGGCCCTCGGGGTGCGCGCGGTCGGGGTC
This sequence comes from Blastococcus atacamensis, assembly GCF_002938425.1. Classification (GTDB taxonomy): domain Bacteria; phylum Actinomycetota; class Actinomycetes; order Mycobacteriales; family Geodermatophilaceae; genus Blastococcus; species Blastococcus atacamensis. The sequence goes on from NZ_POQU01000010.1 coordinate 20,302, forward strand.
CAGCAGGACGGCGGTCACCCGGGCTCCGCGGCCGGCGAGGAGCGCACCGGCGTGCAGCGCGTCGCCCCCGTTGTTGCCGGCGCCCACCAGCAGGACGACGTCCGCGCCGTAGGGACGCCCGAGCAACCGCAGGCACACGACCCCGAGCCCGGTGGCCGCCCGCTGCATGAGCGCACCGGCCGGCAGCGCCGACAGGAGCGGCTCCTCGGCGGCGCGGACCTCGCCGGCGGCGTGCAGGCCGATCACGGGAGGTCCCGGCCCGTGGCGTCACGGGCAGCGACGTCACGGGCAGCGACGTCACGGGCCATGCCTTCGGCGACGACGACAGCCGAGGCGATCCCGCCGTCGTGGCTGAGCGACACGTGCCAGGACGTGACCCCCAGCTGCGCCGCCCGGCCGGCGACCGACCCACGCACCTCCAGGTGCGGGCGCCCGTGCTCGCCCACGGTGACCTCGGCGTCGTGCCAGTGCAGGTCACCGGGGGCACCGAGCGCCTTGGCCAGCGCCTCCTTGGCCGCGAACCGGGCCGCCAGCGACTCACCGGTCCTCGGGTTCCCGCTGGGCGTGAGCTGCTCGGCCGCGGTGAACAGCCGATCGCGCAGCCCCCGCGTCCGGCTGAGCGACTCCGCGAACCGATCGACCGGCACCACGTCGATCCCGACCCCGATGATCACGACCCCAGTCTGCCGTCTGATCGACGTCCTGGCTCACGGCGGTGGGTCCTGGCTCACCATCGGCGGTGAGCCAGGACCCTTGATGATCAGGAGACCTGATCATCAAGGGTGTCACTCGACGGTGACGGACTTCGCCAGGTTGCGCGGCTGGTCGACGTCGAACCCGCGGGTGTCGGCGATCTCGCACGCCAGCACCTGCAGCGGCACGGTGGTGACCACCGGCGCCATCAGGGTCGGGGTGCGGGGCACCCGGATCAGGTGGTCGGCATAGGGGACGACGTCCTCGTCGCCCTCCTCGGCGATCACGATGGTGCGGGCGCCGCGGGCGCGGACCTCCTGGATGTTGGAGACCACCTTCCCGTGCACCGAGTTCCGGCTCTTCGGCGACGGGACCACCACGATGACCGGCGTGCCCTGGTCGATGACGGCGATCGGCCCGTGCTTGAGCTCACCCGCCGCGAAGCCCTCCGCGTGGATGTAGGCCAGCTCCTTGAGCTTGAGCGCGCCCTCGAGGGCCACCGGGAAGCCCACGTGGCGGCCCAGGAACAGGATGGTGTTCGCATCGGCCAGCGAGCGGCCCAGCGCCCGGACCGGCTCCATCTGCTCGAGCACCTTGGTCACGGCGTCGGGGAGCCGGCGCAGGTCCTCGACGATGGCGGAGATCTCGTCCTCGTACTTCACCCCGCGCACCTGGGCCAGGAAGAGCCCCACCAGGTAGCAGGCCACGATCTGGCTGAGGAACGCCTTGGTGGAGGCGACGGCGATCTCCGGCCCCGCGTGCGTGTAGAGGACCGCGTCGGACTCGCGCGGAATCGTCGACCCGTTGGCGTTGCAGATGGCCAGGACGCGGGCCTTCTGCTCCTTGGCGTGCCGCAGCGCCATCAAGGTGTCCATCGTCTCGCCGGACTGGCTGATGACGACGACGAGCGTGGAGCGGTCGAGCACCGGGTCGCGGTAGCGGAACTCGCTGGCCACCTCGACCTCGACGGGGATGCGGGTCCAGTGCTCGATGGCGTACTTCGCGATCAGGCCGGCGTGGTACGAGGTGCCGCAGGAGACGACGAAGATCTTGTCGATGTCGCGCAGTTCCTGGTCGGACAGGCGGACCTCGTCGAGCAGCAGCTCGCCGCTCTCGCCCAGGCGACCGAGCAGCGTGTCGGCGATGGCCTGCGGCTGCTCGGCGATCTCCTTGAGCATGAACCAGTCGTAACCGCCCTTCTCGGCGGCGGCGGCGTCCCAGTCGACCGTGTAGGCGACCGGCTCGGCCGGCGTCCCGTCGAAGCCGGTGACGGTCAGGCCGCGGTCGCGGTCGATCTCCACGACCTGGTCCTGGCCGAGCTCGCGGGCCTCGCGCGTGTGACCGATGAAGGCGGCGACGTCGGAACCCAGGAAGTACTCGGGCGTTCCGTCGGCCGTCTCGCCCAGGCCCACCACGAGCGGGCTGCTGCGGCGCGCGGCGACCAGGGTGTCGGGCTCGGCGACGTGCGTGGCGACGAGGGTGAAGGCACCCTCCAGCCGCCGGCAGACCGCGCGCATGGCCTCGGCGAGGCGGCTCTCGCCCTCGGGGGTGGCCCGGTAGACGGCGGCCAGCAGGTGGGCGACGACCTCGGTGTCGGTCTCGGACGTGAACTCGACGCCGTCGGCCTCGCACTCGGCCCGGAGGGCGGCGAAGTTCTCGATGATGCCGTTGTGGATCACCGCGACGGTGCCGTCGGCGGAGACGTGCGGGTGGGCGTTGCGGTCGGTCGGCCCCCCGTGGGTGGCCCACCGGGTGTGCCCGATGCCGATCGTGGAGTCCGGGAGGGGCTGCTCGACCAGCGCCTTCTCCAGGTTGGCCAACTTGCCCGCCTTCTTGGCGGTGGTCAGCTCCCCGTCACACAGCAGAGCGACGCCCGCGGAGTCGTATCCGCGGTACTCCAGCCGACGGAGGCCCTCCAGGACGACGTCCAGCGCGCCCTGCGGACCCACGTACCCCACGATTCCGCACATTGGACCCAGCGTACCGGCGACGTCGGCGGTGAGTGCCCACGACGGCCGGGTGGCCCCCCGGCGAGTGAGGAAGGCAGGCGGCGGGTCAGCCGACCTGGGCCACCACGGCGGCCAGGCGCTGGGCGACCTCGTCGGCCAGTTCCTGCGTCGGGGCCTCGACCATGACCCGCACGAGCTGCTCGGTGCCCGAGGGCCGCAGCAGCACCCGGCCGGACTCGCCGAGCTGCTCCTCCACGGCGTTCACCGCGGCGGCGACGTCGTCGCTCTCGGCGACGGCGAGGCGGTCCTGCACCGGGACGTTGATCAGCACCTGCGGCAGCCGGCGCACCACGGAGGCGAGTTCGGCCAGCGAGGACCCGGTCTCGGCCATGCGCGACAGCAGGGCGAGCCCGGTGAGCAGGCCGTCGCCGGTGGTGGCGTGCTCGAGGAACACCAGGTGCCCGCTCTGCTCGCCACCGAGGCTCAGGCCCCGTGACCGCAGCGCCTCGAGGACGTACCGGTCGCCGACCGCGGTGGTGTGCACCGCGATGCCGGCATCGCGCATCGTGTGGTGGAAGCCGAGGTTGCTCATCACGGTGGCCACGACGGTCCGGTCCGCGAGCCCACCGCGCTCGTGCAGGGCCAGCGCGCAGATGGCGAGGATGGCGTCGCCGTCGACGACGTCGCCCGCGGCGGTCACCGCGAGGCACCGGTCGGCGTCGCCGTCGTGCGCGATGCCGATGTCGGCGTTGTGCTCGCGTACCGCGTCGGTCAGCGGCCCGAGGTGGGTGGAGCCGATGCCGTCGTTGATGTTCCAGCCGTCGGGGTCGCAGCCGATGGCGTGGACGGTGGCCCCGGCCCGGCGGTAGACCTCGGGCGCGACGGTGGCGGCGGCGCCGTGCGCGCCGTCCACGACGACGCTCAGCCCGGACAGCGGCCGGTCGACGGTCGAGAGCAGGTGCTCGACGTAGCGCTCGTTGCCGTCGGCGAGGGCGCTCACGCGACCGATCGCGGCGCCTGTCGGGCGGTGGTCCACGGAGGAGCCGGAGGCCACGGTCTTCTCGATGGCGGCCTCGACGGCGTCGGGCAGCTTGTGCCCACCCCGGCTGAAGAGCTTGATGCCGTTGTCGGGCATCGGGTTGTGACTGGCCGAGATCATGACGCCGAGGTCGGCGTCGCTGCGCGCGGTCAGGTAGGCCAGCGCGGGCGTGGGAACCACACCGGCCAGGAGCACCTCGGCTCCGGCGCTCGTGAGGCCCGCGACGACCGCGGCCTCGAGCATCTCCCCGCTGGCGCGGGGGTCGCGGCCGACGACCGCGACGGGACGCGAGGTCCCGTCGCGGTCGGCGAGCACGCCAGCGGCGGCGCGAGCCACCGAGAGGGCCAACTCCGGCGTGAGGTCGGAGTTGGCCCGACCCCGGACGCCGTCGGTCCCGAAGAGTCTCCCCCCCATGGACGACGCCGCCGTACCGGTCAGCGCTTGGAGTACTGGGGAGCCTTGCGGGCCTTCTTGAGCCCGTACTTCTTGCGCTCCTTGACCCGGGGGTCACGCGTCAGGAAGCCGGCCTTCTTGAGGGCCGGACGGTCCTCGGCCTCGACCTCGATGAGGGCGCGGGCGATGGCCAGGCGGAGTGCACCGGCCTGGCCGGTGACGCCACCACCCTTGAGGAGGGCGACGACGTCGTACTGCTCGGCCTTCTCGAGGGTCACGAACGGCTCACGGATGAGCTGCTGGTGCACCTTGTTCGGGAAGTACTGCTCGAGGGTGCGGCCGTTCAGCGTGAACTGGCCGGTGCCGGGGAGCAGCCGGACGCGGACGACGGCCTCCTTGCGACGGCCGACGGTCTGGATCGGACGCCCGTCGGCGTCGGTCACGGTCAGTGCGCTGGTCACTGGGCCACCTGCTTGATCTCGTAGGTCTGGGGCTGCTGCGCGGCGTGGGGGTGCTCCGGGCCGGCGTAGACCTTGAGCTTGGAGAGCATCTGACGCCCGAGGGTGTTGTGCGGCAGCATGCCCTTGATCGCGCGCTCGATGACGCGGTCGGGGTGGGTGCGGAGCTGGTCGCCCACGTTGATGGTCTTGAGACCACCCGGGTGACCGGAGTGCCGGTAGGCGACCTTGTTGTCCCGCTTCGACCCGGTCAGGGCGACCTTGCCTGCGTTGACGATGACGACGAAGTCGCCGACGTCGACGTGCGGGGCGTACTGGGGCTTGTGCTTGCCGCGCAGGAGCTGCGCGGTCTGGCTGGCCAGTCGACCGAGCACCACGTCAGTGGCGTCGATGACATGCCAGGCCCGGGCGATCTCGCCGGGCTTGGGGGTGTACGTGCGCACGCGCTCGTTCCTCCGTCGTCGTCGGGATGGCTGGTCGGTTCGCCTCACCGAGCACGGGAGACGTGGATCGACGCGCGCAGCACCAGCCTGCTCGCGCGCGCCAGCCGACGACGATACCAGCCGCTCCGCGTGCCCCTTCCCCGCGGAAGGAGGCCGGACGGCGGAGAGGCCGGGCACAGCACGCGCCCGGCCCCTCCCTGCTCGTCAGGTCAGCCGTTCGACCTGTCGCCGGTCACCGCGGCGAGCGCGTCGACCTGCCCCTGGCCGTACCAGGACGTGTGACCCCCGTTGCCCTGGCACTCCTGGGGAGCGCCGCTCTCCGAGCCGACGAACGTCGCGTACGGCCGGCCGAACTGCGCGCTGCCGACAGCGTTGGAGTTCGGCAGCGTCTCCGGGCAGGCCTGCGGGTCGGCCGTCTGGGTGATGATCTGCTCGACCTGGGTGGGTCGCATCTTCCCGTTCTGCGGGGTGTCCAGGTCGCCGTAGCGGCTGATCACCAGCGCAGCCAGCCCGGCCACGTGCGGCCCGGCCATCGACGTCCCCTGGATGCCGCAGTAGGTGGCCGTGGGGTAGGTCGGGTCACCGGTGGTCTCCTGCCGGCTGCGCGTGCAGGGGAGGCCCTCCGGCCAGGTGGAGAGCACCTGCCCCTGGATGGCCTGCGCCCCCGGGTCGGCGCCGCGGAAGTAGAAGTCCCCTCCGGGCGCCGCCACGTCGGCGGTGCTCATGCCGTAGGACGAGTAGTAGGACTTCAGGCTGTCCGGGTACTGGCCCTCGGTGGTGTCCTGGGTGAAGCTGCCGGTGGCGGTGACGCCGATGACGCCGGGCAGTTCGACCGGCAGGACCACGCACGCGTTGGTGACGTCGCGGGTCACCTCGTTGCCCGGCGGGTAGTCCGGGCTGGTCGCGTCCGTGGTCGGGTGCGAGAGGTCCTCGGAGTTGTTGCCCTCCGAGGCCACGACGGTGACCCCCTGCTGCTGGGCGTACCGGACGGCCCGCTGCACGGCCTTCCAGATGGCCCGCTGCTCCTCGTCGTTGCGGCAGTTGAAGAGGAACGGGTCGACGAAGTAGCTGTTGTTGGTCACGTCGAGCTTCCGGTCGCCGGCCCAGACGAAGGAGCAGACGACGGCCTCGGGGAAGAAGTAGCCCTCCGCCGTCGCCGCCTTGATGGCGGCGATCCGCACGTTCGGCGCGACGCCGATGATCCCGGCACTGTTGTCCGCCGCGGCGATGGTCCCGGCGGTGTGCGTGCCGTGACCGTTGTCGTCGTCGGCCGCCACCATGCCCGGGACCGGGGCGCCGCTCAGGCAGTTGGCGCTGTCCGCGTCCGACATGTTCGCGCGCAGGTCGGGGTGCCGGTGGTCGACGCCGGTGTCGATGGTCCCGGCGACCACGGCCTGGCTCCCGCCGGTGATCGCGTGGGCCTGCGGCACCTGCATCTGGCGCATGTCCCACTGCAGCCCGGCGAACGTCTCGTCGCCGTCGCCGGCCGGCGCGTTCGGCAGCTCACCGGGCTGCGACCCCTCGGCCTGGACGACGTCGAGGCTGGTGGCGAAGCGGCTCGTCGCCGACGCACCCTCGACCCGCCTGTCGGCGCGCATGCGGTCGTCGAAGGCGTTGTCACCGCTGCGGGCGACGAGCACGCCGATCTTCGAGTAGTCGGCCACCACGGTCCCGCCGGCGCGGGCGACGGCGGCGCCTGCGTCGGCGGGGCTCTGCGAACCCTTGAACAGGACCAGGTAGGTCTCTGCCGGGCCCGTGGTCCCCGCCGGTGCGGCGGTGGCCGCGGTGGGGACGCTCATGCCGGTCGCGGTGATGACCGCTGCACCGACGAGGAGGCGACCGAGTCGCCCTCCAGAAGACTGCATGCTGCTTCTCCGTTTCGGTCCGGATACGTGCCGTGATCACGGCGGTTCGGACGCTAACGGTGATCCACATCACCCGCACGTCGAGCGATGAGACGCTCACGGGGTGGTGTCGGCAGCAGGTCAGACGACCTCGCGCAGCAGTCCGGTGTCGACGTCGTAGACGGTGCCGCGGACCTCGTGGGACAGCAGGTAGGGGCTGTCGCGCAGCAGGCGCATCGACTCGCGCACGTCGGAGTCGACGTCGGTGAAGGTGCGGGCCGCCCACGGCGGGCGCCGCCCGGTGGCTTCCTCGACGAGGTCGGCGAAGGCGACGTCGTCGGTGGCCTGCAGGCCGCACTGCGTGTGGTGGACCAGCACGATCTCGCGGGTGCCCAGCAGGTGCTGGGAGATGGTCAGCGAGCGGATGGTGTCCTCGGTGATGACGCCACCGGCGTTGCGGATGACGTGGGCGTCGCCGACGTCCAGACCCAGCAGCGGGAACAGCGGCATCCGGGAGTCCATGCAGGCGACGACGGCGACGGCGCGCGCCGGGCGCACCGGCTTGCTCCCCGGGAAGCGCTCCGCCCAGGCCACGTTCGCCTCGAGCATCCGGTCGATCTCCGCCATGTCCGTCCTCCGTCTCTCCGTCGGTGCCCGGGGACAGTAACCGGCGGCCGCCGGGCCTGCAGGAGCGGTGATCGGCCAGGATGGGCGTATGCGCACGGTCGAGGAACACCAGTCGGCGGTCAACGCCCTGCTGCCGGCCATGCCCGAGGAGGTCGTCCCGGTGGCCGCGGCGCACGGCCGGGTGCTGGCACGCGACGTCGTCGCGCAGGTCCCGCTGCCCGGCTTCGACAACTCCGCGATGGACGGCTACGCCGGCCGGTGGGCCGAGCTGGCCGGTGCCGACGGCGCCCCGGTCCGGCTGCCCGTCGCCGAGGACATCCCCGCCGGGCGCACCGACGTCGTCCCGCTGGCCCCGGGCACGGTGCATCGCATCATGACCGGCGCCCCGCTCCCCCCGGGCGCCGACGTCGTCGTCCCCGTCGAGCTGACCGACGGCGGCACCGACGTCGTCGAGATCCGCGACCGCCCGCCGGTGGGCAGCCACCTCCGCGGAGCCGGGGAGGACATCGCCGCGGGCACCGTCGCCCTCGTCGCCGGAGCGCCGCTCGGGGCCGCCCAGCTGGGACTCGCGGCCGCGGTCGGGGTGACGGAGCTGACCGTCCGGCGCCGCCCGAGGGTGCTCGTCCTGTCCACGGGCAGCGAGCTGGTGGCACCCGGCGAGCCCCTGGCGCGTGGGCAGATCTACGAGTCGAACTCGGTGCTGCTGGCCGCGGCGGTCGAGGAGGCGGGCGGCATCCCCCGGCGGCTGCACTTCGTCCCCGACGACGTCGACCAGTTCCTCTCCACCGTCCGTGCCGAGGTGGCGTCGGCGGACCTGCTGATCACCAGCGGCGGCGTGAGCGCCGGCGCGTACGAGGTGGTCAAGGACGCGTTCCGCACCCTCGGCACCGTCGAGTTCGGCAAGGTCGGCATGCAGCCCGGTGGCCCGCAGGGAGCCGGCACCGTGGACGGCGTCCCGGTCATCACCCTGCCCGGGAACCCGGTGAGCGCGTTCGTCTCCTTCGAGGTGTTCGTCCGCCCGGCGCTGCGCCGCGCACTCGGGCACGCCTTCCCCGACCGGCTGCGGGCGCCGGCCCGGCTCACCGGCCCGCTGCGCTCCCCCGCCGGTCGCCGCCAGTTCCTGCGCGGCCGCTACGACGGCGGCGAGGTCTCCCAGGTCGGCGGGCCCGGCTCGCACCTGGTGGCGCACCTCGCCCGCGCCAACTGCCTGGTCGTCGTCCCCGAGGACGTCACCGAACTACCCGCCGGCGCCGTGGTGGACGTCGTGCTGATCGAAGGAGCGCTCCAGTGAGCGATGCGAAGTTGACCCACGTCGACGAGACCGGCGCGGCGCGCATGGTCGACGTCAGCGCCAAGGCCGTCACGGTCCGGGAGGCGACCGCCGCCGGACGGGTGCTGGTGAGCCCCGAGGTGGTCGGTCTGCTGCGCGGCGACGGCGTGCCGAAGGGCGACGCCGTCGCCGTGGCCCGCATCGCGGGCATCGCGGGGGCCAAGCGGACGCCGGACCTGGTGCCCCTGTGCCACCCCATCGCCCTGCACGGCGTCACCGTCGACATCGAGGTCGCCGACGACGCCGTGGAGATCACCGCCACCGCCCGCACCGCCGACCGCACCGGTGTGGAGATGGAGGCCCTGACCGCCGTCACCGTGGCCGGCCTGACGATGATCGACATGGTCAAGGCGGTCGACCCGCGCGCCACCATCACCGACGTCCGCCTGCTGCGGAAGTCCGGCGGCAAGAAGGGCGAGTGGACCCGGTGAGCGACCTTCCCGCCGGCGCCCGCGCCGTCGTCGTCACCGCCTCCAACCGGGCCTCGGCCGGCGTCTACGAGGACCGCAGCGGCCAGGCGCTCGCCGCCGGGCTGCGGGAGCTGGGTTTCGCCGTCGAGGGGCCGCACGTGCGTCCCGACGACACCGAGGCGCTCGCCTCGGTGCTGCGCGACGCGGTGGACGCCGGGGCCGACCTCGTCGTCACCACCGGCGGCACCGGGCTCTCCCCCACCGATGTGACGCCGGAGGCCACCCGCGCCGTCGTCGAGCGCGAGGCGCCCGGCATCGCCGAGGCGGTGCGCCGGTACGGCGCCGAGAACGGGGTGCCGACGGCGGTGCTCTCCCGTGGGCTGGCCGGGACGACCGGGCGGACGCTGATCGTCAACCTGCCGGGTTCCACCGGCGGCGTGAAGGACGGCCTGGCCGTGCTCGGGCCGCTGCTCCCCCACGTGGTCAGCCAGCTCCGCGGAGGCGACCATGTCTGATCGCGACGACATGGCGGTCCTCCGGACCGCACCGCCACCAGGTGCCGCCCCCCACCTTCGTGGAGCCCTTCCCGGTCACCCGATGAGGACCCTCGGGGCCCATCCTCGGGCCACCGCCTCGCGGGGCGGCTCAGGTCACCGAGGTGGCGTGCTCAGTCGGGCAGCACGATCCGTTCGGGATGGGTGTAGACGTTGCAGCCGTCACCGCGCAGGAAGCCGACGAGCGTGATGCCGACCTCGCGGGCCAGCTCCACCGCCAGCGAGGACGGTGCCGACACGGCGGCGAGCACCGGGATGCCCGCCATCGCCGCCTTCTGCGTCAGCTCGAAGCTCGCCCGCCCGCTCACCATCAGCACGTGCCCGGCCAGGGGCAGTCGCGCCCCGCGGACGCCGTCGCCGATCACCTTGTCCACGGCGTTGTGCCGGCCGACGTCCTCGCGCAGCGCGAGCAGCTCCCCGTCCGCGGTGAACAGCCCCGCGGCGTGCAACCCACCGGTCTTGTCGAAGACCTGCTGGGCGGCCCGCAACCGGTCGGGCAGCGCGAGCAGCACCTCCAGCGGGAGCCCCACGCCGTCGGCCGCCACGTCGTAGGCGGTCTTGGTGCGGATGGCGTCGATGCTCGCCTTCCCGCACACCCCGCAGGAGCTGGACGTGTAGAAGTTCCGCTCCAGCCCGGTGTCGGGAATCGGAACCCCGGGGGCGAGGTCGACGTCGACCACGTTGTAGGTGTTGCGACCCTCGGCGTCGACGGAGTCGCAGTAGCGCAGGCCGGCGACGTCGTCCGGACCGGCGATGACGCCCTCGGTGGCCAGGAAGCCGTGCACCAGGTCGAAGTCGTCGCCCGGGGTGCGCATGGTCACCGCCAGGGCGGTGCCGCCCAACCGGATCTCCAGCGGCTCCTCGGCCGCCACGGTGTCGGGCCGGGTGGTGTGCTGCGGCCCGCGGATGCGCAGCACCGGAGTGCGGCTGGTGACTCGTCCCACGGGGCCGACGGTACCCACCTGCCCCGGCCTACGGTGCTGCGCATGGACCAGCTGCCGCCGTACACCGCCGTCGTGCTGGCCGGAGGCCGGGCGGAGCGGCTGGGTGGGGCGGACAAGCCCCAGCTCCAGGTCGGGGGCCGCACGATGCTCGATGCGGTGCTCGACGCCGTGGCCGACGCCCGCGCGTGGGTCGTGGTCGGGCCACCGCAGCCCGTGCCGCCCGGCGTCGTCGTGGTGCGGGAGGAACCCCCCGCAGGCGGTCCGGTGGCGGCGCTGCGCGCCGGGCTGCGGGAGGTGCGCACCGACGTGGTCGCCGTGCTGGCCGGAGATCTCCCCTTCCTGACCGGTGAGGTGGTCGCCGACCTGCGCCGGCAGCTCCGGGGCGACGGCGCCCTGGTCGTCGACGACGACGGACGGGACCAGCTGCTCCTCGGCGTGTGGCGCACCGAGCCGCTGCGCGCCGCCGTCGCCGACGGGCCGCCCGCCCTGCATCGCGCCCTGCGGGGGCTGGACGTCGACCGCCACCGGCCCCGCGTCCGGGCCGGGGCACCCGCCCCCTGGGTGGACTGCGACACACCCGAGGAACTGGCGCGCGCCCGCGCGGTAGCCGCGCGCCTCCCCGGGTAGGGCGGGGCCATGCACATCGTCATCGCCGGGGCCCACGGCCAGATCGCCCGCCGGCTCGGCCGCCTCCTGTCCGCCCGCGGCGACGCCGTCACCGGCCTCGTCCGCAGCCCTGACCACCGGGCCGACCTGAAGGACGACGGGGTGACGCCGGTGGTGCTCGACCTCGAGTCGGCCGCCGTCGAGGAGGTCGCCGAGGCGCTCTCCGGGGCCGACGCCGTGGTGTTCGCCGCCGGCGCCGGCCCGGGCAGCGGCGTCGCCCGCAAGGAGACCGTGGACCGGGGCGCCGCGGTCCTGCTGGCCGACGCCGCCGAGCGCGCGGGGGTGCGCCGCTACGTCCTCGTCTCGTCGATGGGCGTGGACCTGGTCGCCGACGGAGCACAGCCCGAGGGCGTCGACGAGGTGTTCACCGCCTATCTGCGGGCCAAGCTGGGCGCCGAGCAGGACCTGCTGGCGCGCGAGCGCCTGGCCGTCAGCGTCGTCCGGCCCGGCGGGCTCACCGACGACGCCGGGACCGGTCGGGTGACGCTCGCCCGGCACGCCGACCGCGGGAGCATCCCCCGCGATGACGTGGCCGCCGTCCTGCTCGCCCTCCTGGACGCCGGACGGGACGGCGCGGTCGTCGAGCTCGTCTCCGGGGACACCCCCATCCCCGACGCCGTCGCCGCCCTGCCGTGACACGCCGGGCTCAGCCGCCGCGGCGGGCCCGCGTGACCTGGGTGCGCGCTCCGAGCTCGGCGTCGGGCGGGTAGTCGACCGCGACGAGCGCCAGCCCGTGCGCGGGTGCCACCGGCACCTCGCTGGCCCGCTCCGCGCGGCTGAGCAGGGCGGCCGGCCAGTCCACCGGGCGGCGTCCCTCCCCGACGGCGATCAGCCCGCCGACGAGGCTGCGGACCATGGAGTGGCAGAAGGCGTCGGCCGAGGCGTCGACGCGCACGATCTCGCTGCCGTCGTCCTCCCGCTGCCGGGCGACGGTGAGCCGGAGCAGGGTCCGCACGGTCGTCGCGCCCTCCCTGCGCTTGCAATAGGCGGCGAAGTCGTTCTCGCCCAGCAGCAGCCCCGCGGCGAGGTCCATGGCGGCGGCGTCGAGGCGCCGGGGCCAGGCCACGGTGTCCGACCGGCGCAGGGGTGGCGGCCCGGCCGGATCGTCGGTCAACCGGTAGACGTAGTGCCGCGCCAGTGCGCTGAAGCGGGCGTCGAAGTCGGGGTGCGCCTCGACGACCGACCGGACGGCGACGTCGGAGGGCAGCACGCCCCGCAACCGTCGAACCAGCTTCGCCTGCTGCTGCTCCCAGAGCTCGACCGGGACGTCGCAGTGCACCACCTGGCCCGTGGCGTGCACCCCCGCGTCGGTCCGGCCGGCGACGGTGAGGTCGACGGGCCGGCGCAGGACGGTGGCGAGGGCCTGCTCCAGTTCGGCCTGGACGGTGCGGAGGGCGGGCTGGCGGGCCCAGCCGTGGAACGCCGTCCCGTCGTACTGGACGTCCAGACGAAGACGGACGAGCCCGCCACCGACATCGGTGGCGGGCTCGTCCGGATGCTGCTGACTGGTCAGCGACGCGTCGCGATCGGGAGGCGCGTCAGCGCGGGTCGGGAGCCGACTCGCCGCCGGGAGCGTTCAGGCCGGCCGTGGCGGCGTCACCCATCTCGGCGGCGTTGACCTCGGCGGCGACGGCGTCAGCCACCTCGGGCGAGAGCGTCGGGTCGTCGACGACCGCGGTGTTGTGCGCGGTCGGCTGACGGGTGACGTCGCCGTCGTCCTGGCGCTCACCGTCGGGGTTGAAGACGTCGGCGACGACCTCCTGCGCCTCGTCGCTCACGCTGCCGTCGACCACGGCCGGGGAGGTGTCCCCACCCGGGCCTGTCGTCTCGCCCTCGAAGGTCGCGCCCTCGTCGCCGCCACCGGCGGAGACGCCGGCAGCGCCGGCGCCCGCGCCCGGGGTCTCCTGGGGCTGGCTGCTCATCGCGCGTCCGTGCCCTCGGCGTCGGTCGGCTCCGCGTCGGCGGCAGCCTCGTCGGCGGCCTCCTCGGCGACCTCGTCCGCGGCGGCGTCCTCGACAGCGGTGTCCTCGGCAGCGGTGGTGTCGTCCGCGGCCTCGACGGCGTCGGCGGTGACCTCACCCGCGGCAGCCGACGAGCCGGCACCGGAGGCGAACTTGGTGCCGCGGGCGCGCTCGGCCTCGCCGACGGCCTGCTGGCCGACGGTCAGCGCCTCGACGAGCTCGATGACCGCCATGGGCGCGTTGTCGCCCTTGCGGGGGCCCACCTTGGTAATGCGGGTGTAGCCGCCAGGACGGTTCTCGAAGCGAGGACCGATCTCGGCGAAGAGGGTGTGGACGACGTCCTTGTCACGGATGGTGGTCATCACCTGACGGCGGGCGTGCAGGTCGCCGCGCTTGGCGAAGGTGACCAGCTTCTCGGCCAGCGGACGGAGCCGCTTCGCCTTCGCCTCGGTCGTGGTGATGCGGCCGTGCTCGAACAGCGAGGTGGCCAGGTTGGCCAGCATCAGCCGCTCGTGCGCCGGGCCGCCGCCGAGACGGGGTCCCTTGGTGGGGGTGGGCATGTCGGTCCTTCCTCAGGCGGCCGGGCGGTGCATGCGCGGCTGCGTCCGTGGTGCTGCTGTCGTCCGTACTGCGGTGGTGCTCGCGTTCAGTGTGGCTGCCCGGGGGGCGGTGCCGGACGGCGGGTGCACCCCGCCGTCCGGCACTCGGCCTCAGAGCTGCTCGGTCTCCTGGTAGGAGGTCTCGTCGTACTGGGCCTGGTCGTAGCCCGCGGCGTACTCGCCGGTGCCCTGGTAGGCGTCGGTCTCGTAGCCCTCGTCGTAGCTCTCCACCGAGGTGGGGATGAACCCGGGCGGGCTGTCCTTGAGCGCGAGGCCCATGGCCGCCAGCTTCATCTTGACCTCGTCGATCGACTTGGCCCCGAAGTTCCGGATGTCGAGCAGGTCGGCCTCCGAACGGGTGACGAGCTCACCGACGGTGTGCACGCCCTCGCGCTTGAGGCAGTTGTAGGACCGGACGGTGAGGTCCATGTCCTCGATCGGCATCGAGAAGTTCGCGATGTCGGCGGCCTCGGCCGGGCTGGGCCCGACCTCGATGCCCTCGGCGTCGACGTTCAGCTCGCGGAGCAGACCGAACAGCTCGACCAGCGTGGAGCCGGCGGACGCGATGGCGTCGCGCGGGGCGATCGACGGCTTGGTCTCGACGTCGACCACGAGGCGGTCGAAGTCGGTGCGCTGCTCGACACGGGTGGCCTCGACGGCGTAGGTGACCTTGAGGACCGGCGAGTAGATCGAGTCGACCGGGATGCGGCCGATCTCCTGGCCGGGCTGCTTGTTCTGCGGAGCCGGCACGTATCCGCGCCCCCGCTCGACGACCAACTCGATCTCGAGACGGCCCTTGCCGTTGAGGGTGGCGATGTGCAGGTCCGGGTTGTGCACCTCGACGCCGGCCGGCGGAGCGATGTCCGCGGCGGTGACCTCACCCGGGCCCTGCTTGCGCAGGTACATCGTCACCGGCTCGTCGGAGTCGGAGCTGACGACGAGACCCTTGAGGTTCAGGATGATCTCGGTGACGTCCTCCTTGACGCCCGGCACGGTGGTGAACTCGTGCAGGGTGCCCTCGATGCGGATGCTGGTGACAGCCGCGCCGGGGATGGACGAGAGCAGCGTGCGCCGCAGGGAGTTGCCGAGGGTGTAGCCGAAACCCGGCTCGAGCGGCTCGATGACGAACCGCGAGCGCTGCTCCGAGATGATCTCCTCGGTCAGAGTGGGGCGCTGTGCGATGAGCATGTGGTTCTCCTTCAGGTCCTCCGGCACCCGCCATATGACGCCGTGAGGGAGTGGTGCCGGCGGGGCGGGCATCTGTCCGCCCGCCCCGCCTCGATCCCCCTGCAGGGTCCCACCGCGACCGTGCGAGTGGGGGGCAGGGGTACTTCTGCTACTTGGAGTAGAGCTCCACGATCAGCTGCTCCTGGACCGGGGTGTCGATCACCTGGCGGGCCGGAATGCTGTGCACGAGCACGCGCAGCTGGCTGCTGATGACCTCCAGCCACGGCGGGACCGGGCGCTCGCCGGCGCGGGCCTGGGCGATCTCGAACGGCAGCATCGTGCGCGACTTCTCGGCCACCTCGATGATGTCGTTCTCGCTCACGCGGTACGACGGGATGTCGACCTTGCGGCCGTTCACCCGGATGTGACCGTGGCGCACCAGCTGGCGGGCCATGTCCCGGGACTCGGCGAAGCCGGCCCGGTAGACCACGTTGTCCAGCCGCGACTCGAGGATCTGCAGGAGGACCTCACCGGTCTTGCCGGTCTTGCGGTTGGCCTCTTCGTAGTAGCCGCGGAACTGCTTCTCCAGCACGCCGTAGATGCGGCGGGCCTTCTGCTTCTCACGCAGCTGCAGCAGGTACTCGCTGTCCTTGCTGCGGCCACGGCCATGCTCGCCCGGCGGGTAGGGCCGGATCTCGATCGGGCACTTCGCGGACTCGCACTTGCTGCCCTTGAGGAACAGCTTCATCTTCTCCCGCCGGCACATGCGGCAGTCGGCTCCGGTGTAACGGGCCACGTCTATCTACCTCGTTCGTCTCGTATGTGGCCGGTCAGACCCGGCGGCGCTTCTTGGGGCGGCAGCCGTTGTGCGGCTGCGGGGTGACGTCCTGGATCTGCCCGACCTCGAGGCCGGTGGCCTGGAGGGAGCGGATGGCGGTCTCGCGGCCGGAGCCGGGACCCTTCACGAAGACGTCCACCTTGCGCATGCCGTGCTCCTGCGCCTTGCGGGCCGCGTTCTCGGCGGCCATCTGCGCGGCGAAGGGAGTCGACTTGCGGGAGCCCTTGAAGCCGACGTGACCGGCCGAGGCCCAGCTGATCACGTTGCCGTTGGGGTCCGTGATCGAGACGATCGTGTTGTTGAACGTGCTCTTGATGTGCGCAGCACCGTGAGCGACGTTCTTCTTCTCCTTGCGGCGGACCTTCTTGGCACCAGCCGCGGTGCGAGCCCTGGGAGGCATGTCTCTCCGAGTCCTTGATCTTTCAGTGGCCTGATGTGGTGAGCGCGAGCTCGAGACGCGGTGTCGCTCCCGCCCTCACGGGTAGCTGCGACGGCACGCCGGACGTGCTCGGATCAGCGAGCCTTCTTCTTGCCCGCGATGGTCTTGCGCGGGCCCTTGCTCGAGCGCGCGTTGGTCTTGGTGCGCTGACCGTGCACCGGGAGACCACGGCGGTGCCGCAGACCCTGGTAGCAACCGATCTCCACCTTGCGACGGATGTCGGCGGCCACCTCACGGCGGAGGTCACCCTCGACGCGGAAGTGCTCGTCGATGTAGTCGCGGAGCTTCAGCAGGTCCTCGTCGCCGAGGTCCTTGGCGCGCAGGTCCGGGCTCACGCCCGTAGCGGCCAGCACCTCCTTCGCGTGGTGCTTGCCGATGCCATAGATGTAGGTGAGCGCAATCTCCATCCGCTTCTCGCGGGGCAGGTCGACGCCAGCCAGTCGTGCCATGTTCAGGTACTCCCTCAGCCCTGGCGCTGCTTGTGCCGGGCGTTGTCGCAGATGACCATGACCCGGCCGTGCCGGCGGATCACCTTGCACTTGTCGCAGATCTTCTTCACCGACGGCTGAACCTTCACCGGTGCCGCCCCTCATTCCTCAGATCGATGTGGCCGGGCTCGCGCAGGTCGTGCGGGCGCCGGCGGTCACTTGTAGCGGTAGACGATGCGACCGCGCGTCAGGTCGTAGGGCGAGAGCTCCACGACCACGCGGTCCTCGGGCAGGATGCGGATGTAGTGCTGACGCATCTTGCCGCTGATGTGGGCGAGCACCCGGTGCCCGTTCTGCAGCTCGACCCGGAACATCGCATTGGGCAGCGGCTCGACGACGCGACCCTCGACCTCGATGGCCCCGTCCTTCTTCGCCATGCCTAAGACGCGCTCCTTGACTCGGTGGTACTGGATCCTCGTGTGCCCGCGCCGGAACCCGGCGGGAGGCACGAGGAGATTGCAGAACAGGTGGTGCCGGCGCTCTCGCAGAGGGCGTCTCGGGTCATGCGGCCACAGCACGACTACGAGACGGCGCTAGCGCCATCGAAGATCGTACCCCGACGTCTCGCCCGTCACCAACCCGCCCTGGGAGTGACGGTGCTGACCCCCAGGTGACGGGCTGGAACGGCCCCGGCGAGCTGCTGGAACGGCCCCGTCGCAGGGACCCGGACGAGCGCAGCGAGTCGCGGGGGGCGACGGGGTCCTTCTAGGTGCGGGGGGTGACGCCGAACGGCGCGAGGCCCGCCACGCCGCCGTCCTCCGCCGTCAGGACCCAGGGGCCCTCCGGGGTGATGGCGACGCTGTGCTCGAAATGGGCGGCCCGGGAACCGTCCTTGGTCACGACGGTCCAGCCGTCGTCGAGCTCTTCCGTGGACGGATCCCCCACGGTGACCATCGGCTCGATGGCGAGGGCCAGACCCGGCACGAGCTTGGGACCCCGCCCCGGCCGCCCGTAGTTCAGCACGTGCGGGTCTTGGTGCATCTCGGTGCCGATGCCGTGACCGCCGTACTGGTCGACGATCCCGTAGTCGTGCTCGTGCGAGCGGATCGACTCCTCGACGGCATGGCTGATGTCGGTCAGCCGGCCGCCGGCCACGGCACGGGCCAGACCCGCCCACATGGAGCGTTCCGTCACCTCGAGGAGGGCGGCGTCCTCGGCAGAGGGCTCGCCCACCGTCACTGTGATCGCCGAATCGCTGTGCCAGCCGGCGAGGATGGCGCCGCAGTCGATCGAGATGTTGTCCCCGGCGGCCAGGCGCCGATCCGGGTTCGGGATGCCGTGCACGATCTCGTCGTTGATGGACGTGCAGATCGTGCCCGTGAACCCGTGGTAGCCCAGGAAGTTCGGCACACCACCGTGGGACCGGATGTAGTCCTCGGCGACCGCGTCCAGCTCACCGGTGCTGACCCCTGGGGCGACCGCGGCCTTGACCGCCTTCAGCGCACCGGCGGTGATCAGCCCGGATGCCCGCATGAGCTCGATCTCGTGCGCTGTCTTGATCTGGATCATGCGTCCACTCCACTTCGCCAGCAGCGGGAGGCGACCGAGGATGCCCGTCGTCATCTGCCGCGCTGCTCCTTCACACCAGCCGGGGCGACGGCTCAGACGGCCGCCGGCTGACCGGCCTCGCCGTTCCCGTCGACGCCCAGCGCACGCAGGGCCCGGCTCGTGACCTCTTCGATCTCGCCGATCGCGTCGATGCGCGCCAGCAGGCCCTCGCCCTCGTAGAACCCCGCCACGGGCGCGGTCTGTTCCCGATAGACGTGCAGCCGGTGCCGGACGGTCTCGGGCTTGTCGTCGTCGCGCTGGACCTCTTTGCCGTCGACGATCATGCGGCGGCCGGACAGCCGCCGGACCAGCTCGTCCTCGTCGACGACGAGCTCGAGCACGCGATCGAGCTCCTGACCCAGGTCGGTCAGGGAGTCCCGGAGCTGCTCCGCCTGCGGGATGCTGCGCGGGAATCCGTCGAGCAGGAAGCCGGACTCGGCGTCGGCCTCGGCCAACCGGTCCTTCACCATCGCGACGGTGATCTCGTCGGGAACGAGGTTCCCGGCGTCCAAGTAGGTCTTGACCTGCTTGCCGAGGTCGGTCTGCCCGCTCACGTTCGCCCGGAAGATGTCGCCGGTCGAGATCGCGGGGACACCGAGCTTGCCGGCGATGATCTGCGCCTGGGTTCCCTTGCCCGCTCCGGGAGGGCCCAGGAGGACGATGCGCACTACTTCAGGAACCCTTCGTAGTTCCGCTGGTTGAGTTGCGTCTCGATCTGCTTCACCGTCTCCAACCCCACTCCGACCATGATCAGGACCGCGGTGCCACCGAACGGGAAGTTCTGGTTCTGCCCCGGCTGCGTGAGCGACAGGAACAGGTTGGGCAGCACGGCGACCAGCCCCAGGTAGATCGACCCCGGGAGGGTGATCCGGGACAGCACGTACTGCAGGTACTCGGCCGTGGGCCGGCCCGGACGGATACCGGGGATGAAGCCGCCGTAGCGCTTCATGTCGTCGGCCCGCTCCTCCGGGTTGAACGTGATCGACACGTAGAAATACGTGAAGAAGACGATCAGCCCGAAGTACAGCGCCACGTGGACGGGGCTGCTCTGGTCGATGATGTAGTTCTCGAAGAACCGCCGCACCGCTCCGGTCTCGTTGCCCTGCAACTGGGTGACCAGCTGGGGCAGGTAGAGCAGGGACGAGGCGAAGATGACCGGGATGACGCCGGCCTGGTTGACCTTCAGCGGCAGGTAGGTGGAGGTACCGCCGTACATGCGGCGCCCGACCATGCGCTTGGCGTACTGCACCGGGATGCGGCGCTGCGCCTGCTCGACGTAGACCACCGTGCCGATGATCAGGACCGCGATGACGCAGACGACCGCGAAGACGATGCCGCCGCGGGACTGGAGGATCGCACCACCCTCGGCGGGGATGCGCGCCGCGATCGAGGTGAAGATCAGCACGGACATGCCGTTGCCGATCCCCTTCTCGGTCAGCAGCTCGCCGAGCCACATGATCAGGGCGGTGCCGGCAGTGAGGGCGATGACGAGGACCACCGTCGTCCACACGGAGCTCGACGGGATGATCGACTCGCTGCAGTTGGGGAACAGCTGCCCGCTGCGCGCCAGCGCGATGATCCCGGTGCTCTGCAGGACCGCCAGGGCGATCGTGAGATAGCGGGTGTACTGGGTCAGCTTGGCCTGACCCGACTGCCCTTCCTTCTTCAGCTGCTCGAACCGCGGGATCACGACCACCAGCAACTGCACGATGATGCTGGCCGTGATGTACGGCATGATGCCCAGCGCGAAGACGGAGAGCTTCAGCAGCGCGCCACCGGAGAACAGGTTGACCAGGGAGTAGATGTCCCGCTGGTCCGAAGCCTGCGCCTGCTCCAGGCAGCTGTTGATGGCCTCCACCGAGACCCCGGGCCCGGGCACCTGGGCGCCCAGCCGGTAGACGGCGATGATCGCCAGGGAGAACAGCAGCTTGCGCCGGAGGTCTGGCGTCCGGAACGCCGCAGCGAACGCCTGCAGCACGTGCCCTCCCCTGATCGGTCGAGTGAGGTTAGCAATCGGCCCGCCCCGCGGTTGCGCGGGGCGGAGAAAGTCGAAGGACCCCCGCGCCCCCCGCCGCTCGCAAGCTCGCGGCGCGGCCCCGGGAAGGGGCCTGGGGCAGGGGGGTCCTTCGTCTCGTTCAGATACGGGTGGTGCTGCCCCCGGCCGCGCCGATCTTGTCGGCGGCGGACGCGGAGAAGGCGTGCGCCTGGACGTCGACCTTCACGCCACCGAGGTCACCGGTGCCGAGCACCTTGACCGGGTGACCGCGACGGACCGCGCCGGCGTCCACGAGGGTGTCAGGGTTGACCTGACCGCCCTGCGGGAACAGCGCCGCGATCCGGTCGAGGTTGACGACCTGGAAGACGACCTTGTTGGGGTTCTTGAAGCCCGAGAGCTTGGGCAGCCGCATGTGCAGCGGGGTCTGCCCACCCTCGAACCGGGCGTGCGTGTTGCCACGCGCGCCGGTGCCCTTGGTGCCGCGACCGGCCGTCTTGCCCTTGGAGCCCTCACCACGACCCACGCGGGTCTTGGCGGTGTGGGCGCCCGGGGCCGGGCGCAGGTGGTGAACCTTCAGAGTCATAGCGAGTTCCTCAGACCTCTTCGACGGTGACCAGGTGGGGAACCGTCGCGACCATCCCGCGGATCTCGGGACGGTCCTCCTGGACGACCTGGTCGTTGATCCGCTTCAGGCCCAGGGAACGCAGCGTCTGGCGCTGGTTGGGCTTGACGCCGATCGCGGACTTGATCTGGGTGACCTTCAGCTGCGCCATCTCAGACCCCCTGACCCGCGCGGGCACGCAGCATGGCGGCCGGGGCGACGTCCTCGAGCGGCAGACCACGGCGAGCCGCGATCTCCTCGGGGCGGACGAGGTCCTTCAGCGCCTGCATGGTGGCGTGCACGATGTTGATCGGGTTCGACGAGCCGAGGCTCTTCGAGAGCACGTCGTGGATGCCCGCGCACTCGAGGACGGCGCGCACCGGACCACCGGCGATGACACCGGTTCCCGGGCTGGCCGGCTTGAGCAGCACCACACCGGCCGCCGCCTCACCCTGCACCGGGTGCGGGATGGTGCTGGCGATGCGCGGCACGTTGTAGAAGTGCTTCTTGGCCTCCTCGACACCCTTGGCGATCGCCGCGGGCACCTCCTTGGCCTTGCCGTAGCCCACGCCGACCTTGCCGTCGCCGTCGCCCACGATCACCAGGGCGGTGAAGCTGAAGCGACGACCACCCTTGACGACCTTGGACACGCGGTTGATGGCGACCACGCGCTCGATGTAGTTGCTCTTCTCGGCCGGAGCGCCGCCGGGGCCCCGCCCGCCGTCACGACGGTCGCGGCGGTCGTTACCGCCGGCGCCACCGGGGCCTCCGGTGCCTCCGCCGCGTCGCTGTGGTCCTGGCATCAGAGGTCCCTCTCGATCTGCTCGCTCGTGCTGGTGCGGTGGGTGGTCATCAGAAGTCCAGCCCACCCTCGCGGGCACCATCGGCCAGGGCGGCGATGCGCCCGGCGTAACGGTTGCCACCGCGGTCGAAGACGACCGCCGAGACGCCGGCGGCCTTCGCGCGGTCGGCGATCAGCGCACCGACCTGGCGGGCCAGGGCGCTCTTGTCGCCCTCGGCACCCCGCAGGCTGGCGTCCATCGTCGACGCGCTGGCCAACGTGCGACCGACGGTGTCGTCGACCAGCTGCACGTGGATGTGCCGCGACGAGCGCTTGACCACCAGGCGCGGACGCTCCGGGGTTCCCTCGACGCGCTTGCGCAGCCGGTTGTGGCGACGCAGCCGCGAGACGCGGCGCGCCGTACTGATGTCGGTGCCCACGGGCTTGTGGACCCGAACGGCCTTCTCTGCCTGAGCCATCACTTACCCGTCTTCCCGACCTTGCGCTTGATGACCTCGCCCTGATACCGCACGCCCTTGCCCTTGTACGGATCGGGCTTGCGGATCTTGCGGATCTTGGCTGCGACCTCGCCGACCAGCTGCTTGTCGATCCCGGTGACCCGCAGGCGGGTCGGGGACTCGACGGCGAAGGTGATGCCCTCGGGCGCCTTCACGGGCACCGGGTGGCTGAAGCCCAAGGCGAACTCGAGGTCCGAGCCGCGCGCCTGGACGCGGTAGCCGACGCCGACGATCTCGAGGGTCTTGGTGTAGCCCTCGGTGACGCCGGTGATCATGTTGGCGATCAGAGTCCGCGAGAGCCCGTGCAGGGCGCGGTTCTGCCGCTCGTCGTTGGGGCGCTGAACCTTCAGCGTGCCGTCCTCGTCGCGCTCGACGGTGATCGGGGCGGCGACGGTGTGGCTCAGGTTCCCCTTGGGGCCCTTCACGTTGACCGTCCGGCCGTCGATGGCGACGTCGACACCACTGGGCACGGCGATCGGGAGTCGTCCGATCCGTGACATTCTCGTTCGCTCCCTTACCAGACGTAGGCGAGGACTTCCCCACCCACGCCCTTCTTGTTCGCCTGCTTGTCGGTCAGCAGCCCGGTCGACGTCGAGATGATCGCCACGCCGAGGCCGCCCAGCACCTTGGGCAGCGAGGTGGACTTCGCGTAGACCCGCAGACCGGGCTTGGACACGCGCCGGACTCCGGCGATGCTCCGCTCCCGGTTGGGGCCGTACTTCAGGTCGATGTGCAGCTGCTTGAAGGTGGAGCCGTCCTTCTCGACGTCCTTCACCGTCCAGCCGGCGATGTAGCCCTCCTGCTGGAGGATCTCCGCGATGTGCGTCTTCAGCTTCGAGGACGGCATGACCGCGGCGTCGTGATACGCCTGGTTGGCGTTACGCAGACGCGTGAGCATGTCCGCGATGGGGTCGGTCATCGTCATGTCGGGTGTTGCCTCTCTCGCCGCGGTTCCTCATGCGCTGGGTCTCGGAGACTTGGCGCTGGGCCTCTCGGCGATCGGTGGTGCTCGGTAGGTGACTTACTGGAACGGCCCCGCTGCAGGGTCCCGCGCCGAGGTACGAGGCGGGGGGGGCAGCGGGGTCCTTCTACCAGGAGCTCTTCTTCACGCCGGGGAGCTCCCCGGCGTGCGCCATCTCTCGCAGACAGATTCGGCACAGGCCGAACTTGCGGAAGACGGCGTGCGGACGACCGCAGCGCTGGCAGCGCGTGTAGCCGCGGACCGCGAACTTGGGCTTGCGGGCCGCCTTGTTGATCAGAGCCTTCTTGGCCATCAGTCTCTCCTGCCCCGGCTCAGCGGGTCGTGTTCACGACGGTCAGGCCGGCGAAGGGGAATCCGAGCTGACGGAGCAGCTCGCGACCCTCCTCGTCGGTCGTGGCGGTGGTGACCAGCGTGATGTCCATACCGCGCTGCCGGTCGATCTTGTCGACGTCGATCTCGCGGAACATCGACTGCTCGGTCAGGCCGAACGTGTAGTTGCCGTGGCCGTCGAACTGCTTGGCGTTCAGGCCACGGAAGTCGCGGATACGCGGCAGGGCCAGGGCCAGCAGCCGGTCCAGGAACTCCCACATGCGGTCGCCGCGGAGGGTGACCTTCGCGCCGATCGGCATGCCCTCGCGCAACTTGAACTGCGCGATGGACTTGCGGGCGCGGACGACGGCGGGCTTCTGGCCGGTGATGGCGGTGAGGTCGCGGACCGCGCCGTCCATCAGCTTCGCGTCACGGGTCGCCTCGCCGACGCCCATGTTGACCACGATCTTGGTCAGCCGCGGGATCTGCATGACGTTGTCGTAGCCGAACTCCGTCTGGAGGGCCGGCACGATGGCCTCGCGGTAGTGGGCGAGCATGCGGGGCAGCTCACGGGTGGGGGCGGTCCCCTGAGGAGAAGTCATGGTGATCAGAGGTCCTTACCGGTGCGCCGCGAAACCCGGATGTTGCGGCCTTCCTCGTCCTTGCGGTAGCCGACCCGGGTCGGCTTGCCCTCGGAGTCGACGACCATCACGTTGCTCACGTGGATGCGCGCCTCCTGGGTGACGATCCCGCCCTGCTGGGCGCCGCGCTGGTTGGAGCTGATCCGGGTGTGCTTCTTCACCCGGCCGACGCCCTCCACCAGGACCTTCTGGTCCTTCGGGTAGGCGGCGATGACCCGACCCTGCGCACCCTTGTCCTTGCCGGACAGCACGAGGACGGTGTCGCCCTTCTTGACCTTCATCGACGGGGTCTTCCCGCTGGCAGCCTGAGCCATGATCACAGCACCTCCGGGGCGAGCGAGATGATCCGCATGAAGCGCTTGTCGCGCAGTTCACGGCCGACGGGACCGAAGATGCGCGTGCCGCGCGGGTCGCCGCTGTCGCGGATGATGACCGCGGCGTTCTCGTCGAAGCGGATGTAGGAACCGTCGGGGCGACGGCGCTCCTTCACCGTGCGGACGACGACGGCCTTGACCACGTCGCCCTTCTTCACGCCGGCGCCGGGCAGCGCGTCCTTCACGGTGCCGACGATGACGTCACCGATGCCCGCGTAGCGTCGCCCCGAGCCGCCGAGCACCCGGATGCAGAGGATCTCCTTCGCACCGGTGTTGTCGGCGACACGCAGTCGCGACTCCTGCTGGATCACGTCCTACTCCCCAAACTTGTGGTGACAGCCGGGCCGGATCGGTGAACCGGCTGTCCGGGACCCTGCGTGCGGACGCACCGGCGGCTGAGGCCGCCGGTGCGTCCGAGCGCGGGAACCGGGATGCGGCACACCCGCGGGCGCGCCAGTGGTCCAGCGTACTCGCTACCGCTGGACCGATGGACCGCGGCCCCTGAGGGCCGCGGTCCGGGGGTGCTACTTGGCCTTCTCGATGACCTGAACGAGCCGCCACCGCTTGGTGGCCGACATCGGACGGGTCTCCATGATCTGCACGCGGTCACCGATGCCGGCGACGCCCTGCTCGTCATGCGCCTTGAGCTTGCTGGTCCGACGGATGACCTTGGCGTACAGGCCGTGCTTCACGCGGTCCTCGACCTCGACGACGATGGTCTTCTCCATCTTGTCGCTGACGACGAGGCCCTCGCGGACCTTGCGGTAGCCACGGCCGGCCAGGCCGGGGCCCGACGACTCCTGGGTCTCGCTCATGCCACACCCTCGTTCGGGGCGACGGAGAGACCCAGCTCGCGCTCGCGCATGATCGTGTAGATCCGGGCGATGTCGCGGCGGACGGTCTGCAGTCGCCGGTTGTTGTCCAGCTGGCCGGTGGCCACCTGGAA
Source organism: Blastococcus atacamensis (assembly GCF_002938425.1). Lineage (GTDB taxonomy): Bacteria > Actinomycetota > Actinomycetes > Mycobacteriales > Geodermatophilaceae > Blastococcus > Blastococcus atacamensis. The sequence continues at coordinate 45,840 of NZ_POQU01000010.1, forward strand.
GCGCAGGTTGAACAGTTCTTCCTTCGACTCGCGCAGCCGCGCGGCGAGCTCGTCGACAGAGAGCTCGCGCAGCTCGGGAGCGGTCAGACCGGCGGCCATCACACTTCTCCTTCACGCGTGATGAAGCGGCACTTCATCGGCAGCTTGTGGATCGCCCGGCGCATGGCCTCGCGGGCCACGGGCTCGGCGACACCGGACAGCTCGAACAGCACGCGACCGGGCTTGACGTTGGCCACCCACCACTCGGGCGAACCCTTACCGGAACCCATGCGGGTCTCGGCCGGCTTCTTGGTCAGCGGACGGTCGGGGTAGATCGAGATCCACACCTTTCCGCCACGCTTGATGTGCCGCGTCATGGCGATACGAGCGGACTCGATCTGGCGGTTGGTCACGTAGGCCGGCTCGAGAGCCTGGATCGCGAACTCACCGAAGTTGATCTCGGTGCCGCCCTTGGCCCGGCCGGACCGGCTCGGGTGGTGCTGCTTGCGGTGCTTGACGCGCCGTGGGATGAGCATGGCTCAGCTCTCCGTGTTCTCGGTTGCGGCGGTCGCGGCGGCCGCGGTGGCCTCCGGGCCGGCGACCTCGGCGACGGTCGTCTCCGGGGCCACGTCGCCCGACGTGACGGCGACGGTGCTCTCGGCGGTGTCGGCAGTGCTGGTCCCCGGCCCCCCCGTGGAGGACTCCACCGCGGCGCGGCCGGCCTCGGTACCGCCGGCGGTGGTGCCCGAGGAGCCCGAACGACGGGGACGCTGGGGGCGCTCGCGGCGCTGGCCCTGCCGCTCGGCGAGCGCCTCGAGGGCCGCACGCTCGGCGCGCGATCCGCTGACGTCACCCTTGTAGATCCACACCTTGACGCCGATGCGACCGAAGGTCGTCCGGGCCTCGTAGATGCCGTAGTCGATGTTCGCGCGGAGCGTGTGCAGGGGCACGCGGCCCTCGCGGTAGAACTCCGAGCGGCTCATCTCCGTGCCGCCGAGGCGACCGGAGCACTGCACGCGGATGCCCTTGACCTGGGGGCTGCGCTGCGCCGACTGCATCGCCTTGCGCATGGCACGACGGAAGCTCACCCGGCTGGAGAGCTGCTCGGCGACGCCCTGCGCGACCAGCTGCGCGTCCGACTCGGGGTTCTTCACCTCGAGGATGTTCAGCTGCACCTGCTTGCCGGTGAGCTTCTCCAGCTCGCCGCGGATGCGGTCGGCCTCGGCACCGCGACGGCCGATGACGATGCCCGGCCGGGCGGTGTGGATGTCGACGCGAACCCGGTCACGGGTGCGCTCGATCTCCACCTTGGAGATGCCGGCCCGCTCCATGCCCTTGGACATGAGCTTGCGGATCGCGACGTCTTCCTTGACGTAGTCCTTGTACAGCTTGTCCGCGTACCACCGGGACTTGTAGTCGGTGGTGATCCCGAGTCGGAACCCGTGCGGGTTGACCTTCTGACCCACTAGCGGGTCCCTCCCCTCGTGTTGTTCGTCTGCTGCGTGGCCGGGCCCGACATGCCGGTGTCCCGGCGCGCCTTGCGCGACTTCTGCGCGAGGACGTCGCTGGTGGCGACCTCGCTGACCTCGACGGTGATGTGGCTGGTCCGCTTGTTGATGCGGAACGCCCGGCCCTGCGCACGCGGACGGATCCGCTTGAGCGTGGGCCCCTCGTCGACGTAGGCGGCGCTGACCACGAGCGCAGCCGGGTCCAGCTGCAGGTTGTGCTCGGCGTTGGCCACCGCGCTGGCGACGACCTTGGCAACCGGCTCGCTGGCCGACTGCGGCGCGAAGCGCAGCAGAGCCAGGGCCTCGTCGGTGGGCAGGTAGCGGATGAGGTCCACCACCCGGCGGGCCTTCATGGGGGTCACGCGGACGAACCGGGCCGTAGCCCGGGCGACCGGCGCCTCCTGTCCCAACTGGGAAGTCATCTGAATCTCTCTCTACCTGGTCAGCCCCGCCGCGAGCGGCGGTCGTCCTTGATGTGCCCACGGAACGTGCGCGTGGGGGCGAACTCGCCGAGCTTGTGCCCGACCATCGCCTCGGTCACGAACACCGGCACGTGCTTGCGGCCGTCGTGCACCGCGAGGGTGTGACCGAGCATGTCCGGGATGATCGTCGAACGACGCGACCAGGTGCGGATCACGTTCTTGGTGCCCTTTTCGTTCTGAGCGTCCACCTTCTTGAGCAGGTGGTCGTCGACGAACGGGCCCTTCTTCAGGCTGCGTGGCATCTCTGTCGGACTCCTCTTCCCGCTCAGCGCTTCTTGTTGGCGCGCCGGCGGCGCACGATCATGGCGTCACTGGCCTTCCGCTTGCGCGTCCGGCCCTCCGGCTTGCCGTTCGGGTTCACCGGGTGGCGACCACCGGACGTCTTGCCCTCACCACCACCGTGCGGGTGGTCGACCGGGTTCATGGCCACACCGCGGACGGTCGGGCGCTTGCCCTTCCACCGCATGCGGCCGGCCTTGCCCCAGTTGATGTTCGACTGCTCGGCGTTGCCGACCTCGCCGACGGAGGCGCGGCAGCGCACGTCGACGTTGCGGATCTCGCCCGAGGGCATGCGCAGCTGGGCGAACCGACCCTCACGGGCGACCAGCTGGACGCTGGTACCCGCGGAGCGGGCGATCTTCGCGCCACCACCGGGACGGAGCTCGATGGCATGAACCACCGTGCCGACCGGGATGTTCCGGAGCGGCAGGTTGTTGCCCGGCTTGATGTCGGCGGCGGGGCCGCACTCCACCGTGTCGCCCTGCTTGAGGCGGGCCGGCGCGATGATGTAGCGCTTCTCGCCGTCGGCGAAGTGCAGCAACGCGATGCGCGACGTGCGGTTCGGGTCGTACTCGATGTGCGCGACCTTGGCCGGCACGCCGTCCTTGTCGGCACGACGGAAGTCGATCACCCGGTACGCGCGCTTGTGACCACCGCCCTGGTGACGAGCGGTGACCTTCCCGTGCACGTTGCGCCCGCCACGACCGTGCAGCGGTCGGACCAGCGACTTCTCGGGGTGGTCGCGGGTGACCTCGGCGAAGTCGGCGACACTCGAGCCGCGGCGGCCCGGCGTCGTCGGCTTGTACTTGCGGATAGCCATTGCTGACTCAGTCCCTGTCTTTTATCTCTGGTCCGTCGGTCCGGGCGCTCAGGCGCCCGGGCCCCCGAAGATCTCGATGCGGTCGCCCGCGGCCAGCGACACGATGGCGCGCTTGGTGTCCTTGCGCTTGCCCATCTGTGCACCCCGGCTGCGCTTGCGCTTGCCCTGGCGGTTGATCGTGTTCACGCCGAGGACCTTCACGTTGAAGATCTGCTCGACCGCGATCTTGATCTGCGTCTTGTTGGCATCCGGGCGCACGATGAACGTGTACTGGTTGCCGTCGATCAGGCCGTAGCTCTTCTCGGAGATGACCGGGGCCAGCAGGACGTCCCGGGGGTCGCGGACGCTCATGCCTTCTCCTCGGTGGTCTCTTCGACGGTGCCCTCGCCGACGGCGGGGGCGATGGACGGAACGCCACCGGAGATCTCGTGGGTGGCGAGGTCGGGCAGCTCGGCGCCGGCGCCCTTGCCCTTGGCCGGTCCGGCCACGTACTCGGCCAGCGCGGCCTCGGTGAAGATGACCTCGTCGGCCACCAGCACGTCATAGGTGTTGAGCTGACCGGCCTCGATCAGGTGCACCTGCGGCACGTTGCGCAGGCTGACCCAGTTGAGGACGTCCTCGCGGTCGAGCACGACCAGCACCCGCTTGGCCTGGGTGACGGCGTTCAGCGTGGCCAGCGCGGCCTTCGTCTTGGGGGCGTCGCCGTCGACGAACGCCGAGACCACGTGGACCCGGCCCTCACGGGCCCGGTCGGAGAGGGCACCGCGCAGAGCGGCGGCCTTCATCTTCTTCGGGGTCTTCTGCGTGTAGTCGCGCGGCTGCGGCCCGTGGACGGTGCCACCGCCGGTGAACTGCGGTGCGCGGATCGAGCCCTGGCGGGCCCGGCCGGTGCCCTTCTGGCGGTAGGGCTTGACGCCACCGCCGCTGACCATGGCCCGCGTCTTGGTGGCGTGCGTGCCCTGACGGGCCGCGGCCAGCTGGGCCACGACGACCTGGTGCATCAGGGAGACGTTCGCGTTGGCGTCGAAGAGCTCACCGGGCAGCGTGACGCTGCCGGTGGTGTCCCCCGCCGGGGTGCGGACATCGACCTGGCGGTCGGTGCGCGTCTCGGTGGTCGCGCCGTTGATGGACGTGGTCACTTCGTCTCACTCCCCACGGGGCCGCCCTTGACCGCGGAACGGACGAGGAGCAGACCACCCTTCGGCCCGGGAACGGCACCCTTGATCAGGATGAGCCCGCGCTCCACGTCGACCTTGTGCACGACCAGCGACAGCGTGGTCGTCTTGACCGCGCCCATGCGGCCGGCCATCTTCAGGCCCTTGAACACGCGGCCCGGGGTGGACGCGCCACCGATGGAACCGGGCGAACGGTGCTTTCGCTGGGTGCCGTGCGACGCGCCGAGGCCCTTGAAGCCGTGACGCTTCATGACGCCGGCGGTGCCCTTGCCCTTGCTGGTGCCGATGACGTCGACCTTGGCCACGCCGTCGAACACGTCGGCGGTCAGCTCCTGGCCGACCGTGTAGGTGCCGGCGTCCTTCGTGCGCAGCTCCACCAGGTGGCGCCGCGGCGTCACGCCCGCCTTGGTGAAGTGCCCGCCCTCGGGGCGGTTCACCTTGCGCGGGTCGATCTCACCGAAGCCGAGCTGGACGGCCGAGTAGCCGTCGACCTCGGGGGTGCGCACCTGGGTCACCACACACGGGCCCGCCTTGACGACGGTCACCGGCACGAGGCGGTTGTTCTCGTCGAAAACCTGGGTCATCCCCAGCTTCTCGCCGAGGAGACCGCGAAATGTGCTCGCCATGTCTGCTGACTGCCCTTACTGAATGTTGACGTCGACCGAGGCCGGCAGGTCGATGCGCATGAGCGCGTCGACCGTCTTCGGCGTCGGGTCGAGGATGTCGATGAGCCGCTTGTGCGTGCGCATCTCGAAGTGCTCGAACGAGTCCTTGTACTTGTGCGGCGAACGGATCACCGCGTACACGTTCTTCTCCGTCGGCAGAGGCACCGGGCCGACCACACGCGCTCCGGTCTTGGTGACCGTCTCCACGATGCGCCGCGCCGAGGCGTCGATCGCCTCGTGGTCATAGGCCTTCAGCCGGATGCGGATCTTCTGTCCCGCCATCGCTGTCTTCTGCTCCTGCCGATCGGTTGTGAAAGTTCGAGTGGGTCTGTTGACCCGGGGTCCGGGCGTGGCCCGGGCTGGCGGGCGGCGGCCGGCTTGCGGCCGCCGCCCGTCAGGGGGTGCTACTTGAGGATCTTGGTGACCCGGCCGGCACCTACGGTACGGCCACCCTCACGGATGGCGAAGCGCAGGCCCTCCTCCATGGCGATGGGCTGGATCAGCTCCACCGTCATCTCGGTGTTGTCGCCGGGCATGACCATCTCGGTGCCCGAGGGCAGGGTCACGACACCGGTGACGTCCGTCGTCCGGAAGTAGAACTGGGGACGGTAGTTGTTGAAGAACGGCGTGTGACGGCCACCCTCGTCCTTCGAGAGGATGTAGACCGAACCCTCGAAGTTGGTGTGCGGGGTGATCGAGCCGGGCTTCACGACGACCTGGCCGCGCTCCACGTCCTCACGCTTGATGCCGCGGAGGAGCAGACCGACGTTGTCACCGGCCTGGCCCTGGTCGAGCAGCTTGCGGAACATCTCGACGCCGGTGACCGTCGTCTTCGTCGAACCCTCGCGGATGCCGACGATCTCGATCTCCTCGGAGACCTTGACGATGCCACGCTCGACGCGGCCGGTGACGACCGTGCCACGACCGGTGATGGTGAAGACGTCCTCGACGGGCATGAGGAACGGCTTGTCGATCTCGCGCTCCGGCTCCGGGATCGCCGAGTCGACGGCGTCCATGAGCTCCATGAGCTTGTCGCCCCACTCGGCGTCGCCCTCGAGGGCCTTCAGCGCCGAGACGCGGACCACGGGGACGTCGTCGCCCGGGAACTCGTACTCGGAGAGCAGCTCGCGGACCTCGAGCTCGACGAGCTCCAGGATCTCCTCGTCGTCGACCATGTCGGCCTTGTTCAGCGCGACGACGATGTAGGGGACGCCGACCTGGCGGGCCAGGAGCACGTGCTCCTTGGTCTGCGGCATCGGGCCGTCGGTGGCAGCGACCACCAGGATCGCGCCGTCCATCTGGGCGGCACCGGTGATCATGTTCTTGATGTAGTCGGCGTGCCCGGGGCAGTCGACGTGCGCGTAGTGACGGTTCTCCGTCTGGTACTCCACGTGCGCGATCGAGATCGTGATGCCGCGGGCCTTCTCCTCGGGCGCCTTGTCGATCTGGTCGAACGCGGACGCCTCGTTGAGGTTCGGGTACTTGTCGTGCAGGACCTTGGTGATCGCCGCGGTCAGCGTCGTCTTCCCATGGTCGATGTGCCCGATGGTGCCGATGTTGACGTGCGGCTTGGTCCGCTCGAACTTGGCCTTGGCCACTGGGGGTTCCTCTCCTCGTGGTTACGCAGGTGGTGCGTGCTCTGGGGTGGGGCTGTGCTCGGGGAGCGCGGGCCTGCGGGCCCGCCCTCCGGTTACTCGCCGGTCGCCTTGGCGATGATCTCCTTGGCGACGTTGGCCGGGACCTCGGCGTACGAGTCGAACACCATCGAGTAGCTCGCCCGTCCCTGGGTGCGGCTGCGCAGGTCGCCCACGTAGCCGAACATCTCCGACAGCGGCACCAGGGCCCGGACGATGCGGGCGCCGGAGCGCTCCTCCATCGCCTGGATGATCCCGCGGCGGGAGTTGAGGTCGCCGATGACGTCGCCCATGTTCTCCTCGGGCGTGGTCACCTCGACCGCCATCAGCGGCTCGAGCAGGGCCGGGCTGGCCTTGCGCGCCGCCTCCTTGAAGGCGATCGATCCGGCGATCTTGAAGGCCATCTCCGAGGAGTCGACCTCGTGGTACTGACCGTCGAGCAGGCTGGCCTTGACGCCCACCATCGGGTAGCCGGCCAGGACGCCGTACTGCATGGCGTCCTGCATGCCTGCGTCGACCGAAGGGATGTACTCCTTCGGGATGCGGCCACCGGTGACCTTGTTCTCGAACTCGTAGGTCGCCGAGTCGGCGGACATCTCCAGCGGCTCGATCGCGATCTGGACCTTCGCGAACTGCCCGGAGCCACCCGTCTGCTTCTTGTGGGTGTAGTCGTAGCGCTCGACGGCCTTGCGGATCGTCTCGCGGTAGGCCACCTGCGGCTTGCCGACGTTGGCCTCGACGTTGAACTCGCGGCGCATGCGGTCCACCAGGATCTCCAGGTGGAGCTCTCCCATGCCGGAGATGACGGTCTGGCCGGTCTCCTCGTCGAGGCGGACCTGGAAGGTCGGGTCCTCCTCGGCGAGCTTCTGGATCGCCGTGCCCAGCTTCTCCTGGTCGCTCTTGGTCTTCGGCTCGATCGCGACCGAGATGACCGGCGCGGGGAACGTCATCGACTCGAGGATCACGGGCTTCTGCGGGTCGCAGAGGGTGTCACCCGTGGTCGTCTGCTTCAGGCCGTTGACCGCCACGATCTGACCGGCACCCACGCCATCGCGCTCCTCGCGCTTGTTGGCGTGCATCTGGTAGATCTTGCCGATCCGCTCCTTGCGGTCCTTGGTGCTGTTCAGCACCGGGGAACCGGCGTCCAGGCGACCGGAGTACACACGGACGTAGGTGAGCTTGCCGAGGTGCTGGTCCGTCTGGATCTTGAACGCCAGAGCGGAGAACGGCTCGTCCTCGTCGGCGTGCCGCAGCACCTCGGTCTCGCCGTCGAGCGCGGTGCCGACGATCGCCTCGATGTCCAGCGGGCTGGGGAGGTAGTCCACGACCGCGTCGAGCAGGGGCTGCACGCCCTTGTTCTTGAAGGCGGTCCCGGTCAGCACGGGGTTGACCTGGCCGGCGATGGTGGCCTTGCGGATGGCGGCCTTCAGACGGTCGACGGCGATGTCCTCGCCACCGAGGTAGTCCTCCATCAGCGAGTCGTCGAAGTCAGCGATGTTCTCGAGCAGCTTCTCGCGGTACTCGGCGGCCTGGTCGGCCAGCTCGGCCGGGATCTCCTCGACCGCGTAGTCCTCGCCCATCTTGGTCTCGCCGCGCCACGTGAGGGCGCGCATCTCGACCAGGTCGACGACGCCGAGGAAGTCGGCCTCGGCACCGATCGGCAGCTGCAGCACCAGCGGGTTGGCGCCCAGGCGCTCGACCATCATGTCGACGCAGCGGAAGAAGTCGGCACCCGTGCGGTCGAGCTTGTTGACGAAGCACATGCGCGGGACGCCGTACTTCTCGGCCTGCCGCCAGACCTGCTCGGTCTGCGGCTCGACACCGGCGACACCGTCGTAGACGGCGACGGCACCGTCGAGAACGCGGAGCGAACGCTCCACCTCGACGGTGAAGTCGACGTGCCCGGGGGTGTCGATGATGTTGATGTCGTGGCCGTTCCAGGAGCACTTCGTCGCGGCCGACGTGATGGTGATGCCGCGCTCCTGCTCCTGCTCCATCCAGTCCATCGTGGCCGCGCCGTCGTGGACCTCACCGATCTTGTACGTGATGCCGGTGTAGAAGAGGATGCGCTCGGTCGTGGTGGTCTTGCCGGCGTCGATGTGCGCCATGATCCCGATGTTGCGGGTCTTGCGGAGCTGGGCCTCGTTGCTGGCCATTGCTTCCCCTCTTGGTTCAGGTCCGTGTGCGGGTGCCGGGGATCGCCCGGGAGTCCCGCCGACGGCGGGCGCTGGTCGCGTGCGTTACCAGCGGTAGTGCGCGAAGGCCTTGTTCGACTCGGCCATCTTGTGCGTGTCCTCGCGCCGCTTGACGGCGGCACCGAGGCCGTTGCTCGCGTCGAGCAGCTCGTTCATCAGGCGCTCGGTCATCGTCTTCTCGCGGCGAGCCCGGCTGTACTGGATCAGCCAGCGCAACCCGAGCGTGGTGCTGCGGGAGGCGCGGACCTCGACCGGCACCTGGTAGGTCGCGCCACCGACACGGCGGCTGCGGACCTCGAGGGCCGGCTTCACGTTGTCCAGGGCGCGCTTGAGCGTGACGACCGGGTCGGTGTCGCTCTTGGCGCGGGCGCCCTCGAGGGCGCCGTAGACGATCGCCTCGGCGACAGAGCGCTTGCCGTCGACCAGCACCTTGTTCACCAGCTGGGTGACCAGGGGCGACTGGTACACCGGGTCGGCGATCAGCGGACGCTTCGGCGCGGGACCCTTGCGCGGCATTAGCTCTTCTCCTTCTTGGCGCCGTACTTGCTACGAGCCTGCTTGCGGTTGCGGACGCCCTGGGTGTCCAGCGAGCCGCGGATGATCTTGTAACGCACACCCGGGAGGTCCTTCACCCGGCCACCGCGCACCAGCACCATCGAGTGCTCCTGCAGGTTGTGGCCGACGCCCGGGATGTAGGCGGTCACCTCGATGCCACTGGTGAGGCGGACGCGGGCGACCTTCCGCAGCGCCGAGTTCGGCTTCTTCGGCGTGGTCGTGTACACGCGGGTGCACACGCCGCGGCGCTGGGGGGAACCCTTCAGCGCCGGCGTCGTGGTCTTGACGACCTTGTCCTCGCGGCCCTTGCGGACCAGCTGGTTGATCGTGGGCATGGGTGGCCTTGATCTCCTACCTGCGCTGGGGTGGTGCTGTCCGGTGTCTTGCTACTGCTCATTGCCCTGGTGGTGCCGGGTGCCGGATCCCGTGGGGGAACCTTCCCGAGTGCTGCCGTGTTCCATCTCCGGTCCACGCGGTCGGGTGTGTCGCCCTCCCCGGGACCGGTCCGATGAAGGACCGAACTCGGTTGCCCCTCGCGACTCGGCGCCGCCAGCCTCCGGTCACCGCGCTGGGCGCGGCCCGGCGGATGGTCCCCGGCGACCGGGAGGCATGGCCTCCTGGTCACCCAGGCGCACCGCGAACGGGAGCAGGCCCAGGGCACCCTGGGCACGGCTGACCACGATACCCGTGCGCTCTGGGCGGGTCAAAGCCGGGTCCCTCACACCAGGCCAGGACTGCCGCCACGCGCCCCTGCGGGGTCGACGCCGGAGGCCGGACATTACCGCCGCCGGCCGTCCGCGGACAGGTCCGCCGCTCCGGAGGACCGACCGATAGCGTGCGGACGGCGCCAACGGTGGTGCCGGGACACAGAGGAGTGCACGTGCGCATCGGCATCCAGGCCAGCTACAGCGGCGGCTTCCAGGAGACGGCGGCCGAGATCCGCGACCTCGAGTCGGCCGGTCTCGACCTCGCCGCGGTCGCCGAGGTCTACACCTTCGACGCGGTCAGCCAGCTCGGGTACCTCGCCGCGGTGACCGAGCGGGTGGAGCTGCTCAGCGCCATCTTCCCGATCTACAGCCGCACACCGGCCCTCACCGCCATGACCGCGGCCGGCCTGGACTTCGTCTCCGGCGGCCGCTTCACCCTGGGCCTGGGCGCCTCCGGCCCGCAGGTGATCGAGGGCTGGCACGGCGTCCCCTACGACGCCCCGCTCCAGCGCACCCGCGAGGTCGTCGAGATCTGCCGCCAGGTGTGGCGCCGCGAGCGCCTGGACCACCAGGGCAAGAAGTACACGGTGCCGCTGCCGGCCGACCAGGGCACCGGTTTGGGCAAGCCGCTCAAGCTGATCAACACCCCGGTGCGCGAGCGGGTCCCGGTGATGCTCGCCGCCCTGGGCCCGAAGAACGTCGAGCTGGCCGCGGAGATCGCCGAGGCGTGGGAGCCGATCTTCTTCGTGCCGGAGAAGGCGTCGTCGGTGTGGGGGAACTCCCTCGCGGCCGGCCGGGCCAAGCGCGATCCGTCGCTGGGCGAGCTGCAGGTCATCACCGGCGTTCCGGTCGCTATCGGCGACGACACCGAGCAGCTGCTGGAGTTCGTGCGCCCGGCGCTCGCCCTCTACATCGGCGGCATGGGCGCGCGTGGCAAGAACTTCTACAACGACCTCGCCGTCCGCTACGGCTACGAGGCCGAGGCGAAGACCATCCAGGACCTCTACCTCGAGGGCAAGAAGGACGAGGCGGCCGCCGCGGTGCCGCTGGAGCTGGTGCGGGCGTCGTCGCTCATCGGGCCGGAGTCCTACGTGGCCGAGCGGATCGCGGCGTTCGCCGAGGCCGGCGTCACCACCCTGATGCTCCAGCCCCTCGACGACACCCGCGAGGGCCGCCTGAAGACGGTCGAGACCATGAAGCGCCTCGCGGGGTGAGCGGCGCTCAGCCGGTGAACGCCAGGATCGACCCGCAGATCACGCCCGTCACGACGATGGCGGCGTAGGCGAGCAGCTGCCACTGCCGTGGCGTGGGCGCCGGCCGGCGCCTGCGAGATCTGGACATGGCGGGAGCGTAGCTGCATCGCCCACCGCCGGGCGGAACGACAAAGGGCCCCGCAGGCAACGCCTGCGGGGCCCTTTCGTCACTGCCTGGTCAGGAGCTCAGCCCCGCCAGTCGTACTCCTCGAGGCGCACGGCCTCGCCGGTGCCCTGACCGAAGACGTCGGGGCTGTAGTACTGCCCGTCGTCGTAGCCGGCCATGGTGTAGACGGCGGCACGCGCCTCCTCGGTCGGCTCGACCGTGATGTTCCGGTAGCGGCTGATGCCCGTACCCGCCGGGATCAGCTTTCCGATGATCACGTTCTCCTTGAGCCCGAGCAGGCTGTCGCTCTTGCCCTGGATCGCGGCGTCGGTGAGCACCTTGGTCGTCTCCTGGAAGGAGGCGGCCGACAGCCACGACTCGGTCGCGAGCGAGGCCTTGGTGATGCCCATGAGGACCGGACGGGCCGAGGCCGGCTCGCCGCCCTCGGCGACGACGCGACGGTTCTCGGTCTCGAACAGCGTCCGCTCGACCAGCGCACCGGGCAGGAACTCCGTCGCGCCCGAGTCGATGATGGTCACCCGCTTCAGCATCTGGCGGATGATCACCTCGATGTGCTTGTCGTGGATCGACACACCCTGGCTGCGGTAGACCTCCTGGACCTCGCGGACGAGGTGCAGCTGCACCTCGCGCGGGCCCATGATCCGCAGCACCTCGTGCGGGTCGACCGCACCCTCGGTCAGCTGCTCGCCGACCTCGACGTGCGCGCCGTCCTCGACCCGCAGCCGCGAGCGACGCGACAGCTTGTCGATGACGACCTCGTCGGAGCCGTCGTCCGGGGTGATCGTGAGCTTGCGGAACTGCTCGCCGTCCTCGATCCGGATGGTGCCGGCCAGCTCGGCGATCGGGGCCTTGCCCTTGGGGACGCGGGCCTCGAAGAGCTCCACCACACGCGGCAGACCGTGCGTGATGTCCGCACCGGCCACACCACCGGTGTGGAAGGTGCGCATCGTCAGCTGGGTGCCCGGCTCACCGATCGACTGGGCGGCGATGATGCCGACCGCCTCGCCGACGTCCACGAGCTTGCCCGAGGCGAGCGAGCGGCCGTAGCAGGTGGCGCAGGTGCCGAGCAGCGACTCACAGGTGAGCACGCAGCGGACCTTGACCTCCGACACCTGGGCGTCGATCAGCGTCTGGATCAGGACGTCACCGAGGTCGGCGTTCGCCTCGGCGATGACCGTCCCGTCCTCGGCCACCACGTCGGCGGCCAGGGCGCGGGCGTAGACGCTGGTCTCCACGTGCGCGTCACGCGTCACCACACCGTCGACGACGGTGCCGATCGGCATGATCACGCCGCGGTCGGTGCCGCAGTCCTCCTCGCGGATGATGACGTCCTGCGAGACGTCCACCAGACGACGGGTGAGGTACCCGGAGTCGGCGGTACGCAGGGCGGTGTCGGCCAGACCCTTGCGGGCACCGTGCGTGGAGATGAAGTACTCCAGCACTGACAGACCCTCCCGGAAGTTGGCCTTGATGGGCCGCGGGATGATCTCGCCCTTGGGGTTGGCGACCAGACCGCGCATACCGGCGATCTGGCTGATCTGCATCATGTTGCCTCGGGCGCCCGAGTTGACCATGACCCAGACCGGGTTGGTCGTCGGGAAGTTGTCGACCATCGCCTGGCTGACCTCGGCCCGCGCGCGGGTCCAGATCTCGATGAGCTCGCCACGACGCTCGGCGTCGGTGATGACGCCGCGCTCGTACTGCTTCTCGATCTTGGCCGCCTCGGCCTCGTGCCGGTCCAGGATGTCGCGCTTGACCGGCGGCGTGACGACGTCGTCGATGGCGATCGTGACGCCCGAGCGGGTCGCCCAGCGGAAGCCGGCCGACTTGAGGGCGTCCAGCGTCGCCGCGACCTGCACCTTGGGGTAGCGCTCGGCGAGGTCGTTGACGATCGCCCCGAGCTCCTTCTTCGGCACCTGGTAGTTGACGAAGCGGTAGTCCTCGGGCAGAGCCTCGTTGAACAGCACGCGGCCCAGGCTCGTCTCGACGGTCGACGGCTGACCCAGAGCCCAGTCCTCGGGCTGGGCCCACGCGTCGTTGGCCTTGCCGTTGTCGACGCCGAACACCTCGTCGAGGCGGATCAGCGCACGCTCCTGCAGGCCCAGGGCACCCATGTCGTAGGCCATGAGGGCCTCGGCCGCGGAGGCGAACGCCGCGGGCTTGCCACCGTCGGCCTCGTGCCGCGAGGGCACCAGGGTCGTCAGGTGGTACAGGCCCAGCACCATGTCCTGGGTCGGCGCGGTGATCGGGCGACCATCGGCCGGCGACAGGATGTTGTTCGAGGACAGCATCAGGATCCGGGCCTCGGCCTGGGCCTCGGCCGACAGCGGCAGGTGCACCGCCATCTGGTCACCGTCGAAGTCCGCGTTGAACGCGGTGCAGACGAGCGGGTGGATCTGGATGGCCTTGCCCTCGACCAGCTGGGGCTCGAACGCCTGGATGCCCAGGCGGTGCAGCGTCGGGGCGCGGTTGAGCAGCACCGGGTGCTCGGTGATGACCTCTTCCAGCACGTCCCAGACCACGGGGCGGGCGCGCTCGACCATCCGCTTGGCGGACTTGATGTTCTGCGCGTGGTTGAGGTCGACCAGCCGCTTCATGACGAAGGGCTTGAAGAGCTCCAGGGCCATCTGCTTGGGCAGACCGCACTGGTGCAGCTTCAGCTGCGGGCCGACGACGATGACCGAACGGCCGGAGTAGTCGACGCGCTTGCCGAGCAGGTTCTGGCGGAACCGCCCCTGCTTGCCCTTGAGCAGGTCGCTCAGGGACTTCAGGGGACGGTTGCCCGGACCCGTGACGGGACGGCCACGACGTCCGTTGTCGAACAGCGCGTCCACGGACTCCTGGAGCATCCGCTTCTCGTTGTTCACGATGATCTCGGGAGCACCGAGGTCGAGCAGACGCTTCAGCCGGTTGTTCCGGTTGATCACGCGGCGGTAGAGGTCGTTCATGTCGCTGGTCGCGAAGCGGCCACCGTCGAGCTGCACCATCGGGCGCAGGTCCGGCGGGATGACCGGGACGCAGTCCAGCACCATGCCCATGGGCGAGTTGCGGGTCTGCTGGAACGCCGCGACGACCTTCAGCCGCTTCAGGGCCCGCAGCTTGCGCTGGCCCTTGCCGCTGCGGATGGTCTCGCGCAGCGAGACGGCCTCGGCGTCGAGGTCGAAGCCGGCGAGCAGCTTCTGCAGCGCCGCGGCACCCATGCCGCCCTCGAAGTACTCACCGAAGCGGTCGCGCAGCTCGCGGTAGAGGCTCTCGTCGGCGATGAGCTGCTTGACCTCGAGCTTGCGGAAGGTGTCCATCACCTCGTCGAGGCGGTCGATCTCCCGCTGCGAGCGGTCGCGCAGCTGGCGCATCTCGCGCTCGCCGCCCTCGCGCACCTTGCGGCGCACGTCGGACTTGGCGCCCTCGGCCTCGAGCTCGGCGAGATCGGCCTCCAGCTTCTGCTGGCGTGCCTCCACGTTCGCGTCGCGCTGGCCCTCGAGGTTCGACTTCTCGGCGCTGATCTCGGCCTCGATGGTCGGGAGGTCGCGGTGGCGCGCCTCGTCGTCGACCGAGGTGATCATGTAGGCCGCGAAGTAGATGATCTTCTCGAGGTCCTTGGGCGCCAGGTCGAGCAGGTAGCCCAGGCGCGACGGAACACCCTTGAAGAACCAGATGTGGGTGACCGGCGCGGCCAGCTCGATGTGGCCCATCCGCTCGCGACGGACCTTGGCGCGAGTGACCTCGACGCCGCAGCGCTCGCAGATGATGCCCTTGAAGCGGACCCGCTTGTACTTACCGCAGTAGCACTCCCAGTCCCGGGTGGGACCGAAGATCTTCTCGCAGAAGAGACCGTCCTTCTCCGGACGCAGGGTCCGGTAGTTGATGGTCTCTGGCTTCTTCACCTCACCGTGGCTCCACTGGCGGATGTCGTCGCCGGTGGCCAGCCCGATGCGCAGTTCGTCGAAGAAGTTGACGTCGAGCAAGGTGACCCCTTTCAGGGGCTAGTTCTTCGCTTCTATGTCTGTGGTGTGGTGGCCGGCCGGCCCCGGTGGCTCAGGGGCCGGCCGGCGGACGATCAGACGTCCTCGACGGACGACGGCTCGCGACGCGACAGGTCGATGCCCAGCTCCTCCGCGGCGCGGAAGACCTCGTCGTCGGTGTCCCGCAGCTCGATGGCCTGTCCGTCACCGGACAGCACCTCGACGTTGAGGCACAGCGACTGAAGCTCCTTGAGGAGCACCTTGAACGACTCGGGGATGCCCGGCTCGGGGATGTTCTCGCCCTTGACGATGGCCTCGTAGACCTTCACGCGGCCGAGGATGTCGTCGGACTTGATGGTGAGCAGCTCCTGCAGCGCGTAGGCCGCGCCGTAGGCCTGCATCGCCCAGCACTCCATCTCACCGAAGCGCTGGCCACCGAACTGCGCCTTACCACCCAG
The DNA here is from genome assembly GCF_002938425.1 of Blastococcus atacamensis. Lineage (GTDB taxonomy): Bacteria > Actinomycetota > Actinomycetes > Mycobacteriales > Geodermatophilaceae > Blastococcus > Blastococcus atacamensis. The sequence continues at coordinate 61,639 of NZ_POQU01000010.1, forward strand.
CGGCTGCTGCGTGATCATCGAGTACGGGCCGGTCGAGCGGGCGTGGATCTTGTCGTCGACCAGGTGCAGCAGCTTCAGGATGTAGACGTAGCCCACGGCGATCGGCTCGGGGAACGGCTCGCCGGAACGGCCGTCGAACAGCCGCGCCTTGCCGGTCTCCTTGACCATCCGCTGACCGTCGCGGTTCGGGATCGTCGAGCCCAGGAGGCCGATGAGCTCGTCCTCCTTGGCACCGTCGAACACCGGGGTCGCCGTCCGGGTGCCGGGGGCGGCGGCCTTGGCGGCCTCGGGCAGGTTCTTCGCCCAGTCCGGGTCGCCGTTGACCTCCCAGCCCTGCTTGGCGATCCACCCGAGGTGCATCTCCAGGACCTGGCCGACGTTCATGCGGCCGGGCACACCGAGCGGGTTGAGGACGATGTCCACCGGGGTGCCGTCCTCGAGGAACGGCATGTCCTCCTGCGGCAGGATCTTCGAGATGACGCCCTTGTTGCCGTGGCGTCCGGCGAGCTTGTCGCCGTCGGAGATCTTGCGCATCTGGGCGACGTAGACCCGGATGAGCTCGTTGACGCCGGCGGGCAGCTCGTCGCCGTCCTCGCGCGAGAACACGCGGACGCCGATGACCTTGCCGGACTCACCGTGCTTGACCTTGAGCGACGTGTCGCGGACCTCGCGCGCCTTCTCACCGAAGATCGCGCGGAGCAGCCGCTCCTCGGGGGTCAGCTCGGTCTCGCCCTTCGGCGTCACCTTGCCGACGAGGATGTCGCCCGGGACGACCTCGGCACCGATGCGGATGATGCCGCGCTCGTCCAGGTCGGCCAGCACGTCCTCGGAGACGTTCGGGATGTCCCGGGTGATCTCCTCGGCGCCCAGCTTGGTGTCGCGGGCGTCGACCTCGAACTCCTCGATGTGGATCGAGGACAGGACGTCGTCCTGCACGAGGCGCTGCGACAGGATGATCGCGTCCTCGTAGTTGTGGCCCTCCCACGGCATGAAGGCGACGAGCAGGTTCTTGCCCAGCGCCATCTCGCCCTGGTCGGTGCACGGACCGTCGGCGATGACCTGGCCGACCTCGACCCGCTGGCCCTCCTCGACGACCGGGGACTGGTTGATCGACGTCCCCTGGTTCGAGCGGCGGAACTTCAGCAGGCGGTAGGTCTGCCGGGTGCCGTCGTCGGCCATGACCGTGACGTAGTCGGCGGTGGAGTCCTCGACGACACCGGCCTTCTCGGCCACGACGACGTCACCGGCGTCGACGGCGGCACGCAGCTCCATGCCGGTGCCGACCAGCGGCGCCTCGCTGCGGAGCAGCGGGACGGCCTGACGCTGCATGTTCGCGCCCATGAGCGCGCGGTTGGCGTCGTCGTGCTCGAGGAACGGGATCATCGCCGTGGCGACCGAGGTCATCTGCCGCGGCGAGACGTCCATGTAGTCCACGTTCTCGGGGGCGAGGTAGTCGACCTCACCGCCCTTGGTGCGGACCAGGACGCGCTCCTCGGCGAGGCGACCCTGCGCGTCGAGCGGGCTGTTGGCCTGCGCGACGACGAAGCGGTCCTCCTCGTCGGCGGTCAGGTAGTCGATCCGGTCGGTGACAGTGCCGTTCTCCACCTTGCGGTACGGCGTCTCGATGAAGCCGAAGGGGTTCACCCGGCCGAACGAGGACAGCGAGCCGATCAGGCCGATGTTCGGGCCTTCCGGCGTCTCGATCGGGCACATGCGGCCGTAGTGGCTGGGGTGCACGTCACGCACCTCCATGCCGGCGCGCTCACGGGACAGACCACCCGGACCCAGCGCCGAGAGGCGGCGCTTGTGGGTCAGGCCCGCGAGCGGGTTGGTCTGGTCCATGAACTGCGACAGCTGGCTGGTGCCGAAGAACTCCTTGATGGAGGCCACGACCGGCCGGATGTTGATCAGGGTCTGCGGCGTGATCGCCTCGACGTCCTGGGTCGTCATCCGCTCGCGGACCACGCGCTCCATGCGGGAGAGACCGACCCGGATCTGGTTCTGGATCAGCTCGCCGACGGTGCGCAGGCGGCGGTTGCCGAAGTGGTCGATGTCGTCGACGCCGTGGTCGGGCTCGCCGGCGTGGAGACGCACGACGTACTCGATGGTGGCGACGATGTCGTCCTCGGTGAGCGTGGAGGTGCCCTGGGGGATGCCGACGCCCAGCTTCTTGTTGACCTTGTACCGGCCGACCTTCGCCAGGTCGTAGCGCTTGGCGTTGAAGAACAGGTTCTCCAGCAGCGCCTGCGCCGACTCACGCGTCGGCGGCTCGCCCGGACGCAGCTTGCGGTAGATGTCGAGCAGGGCCTCGTCCTGCCCGGCGATGTGGTCCTTCTCGAGGGTGGCCAGCACCGTGGGCGACCACTGGAAGTGCTCGCGGATGCGGTCCTCGGTCCAACCCAGCGCCTTGAGCAGCACGGTGACCGGCTGGCGGCGCTTGCGGTCGATGCGGACGCCGACGGTGTCGCGCTTGTCGACGTCGAACTCCAGCCACGCACCGCGGCTGGGGATGACCTTGGCCGAGAAGACGTCCTTGTCCGACGTCTTGTCGAGGGTCTTGTCGAAGTAGACGCCCGGGGAACGGACCAGCTGGGAGACGACGACGCGCTCGGTCCCGTTGATGACGAACGTGCCCTTGTTCGTCATGATCGGGAAGTCGCCCATGAACACCGTCTGGCTCTTGATCTCGCCGGTGGTGTTGTTCATGAACTCCGCGGTGACGAACAGCGGCGCCGCGTAGGTCATGTCCTTGTCCTTGCACTCCTCGAGGGACGCCTTGACGTCCTCGAAGCGCGGGTTGGAGAAGGACAGCGACATCGAGCCGCTGAAGTCCTCGATCGGGGAGATCTCCTCGAGGATCTCGGCGAGGCCGCCGACCGCGCTCTCCTGCTCCTCGGGCGAGAGGGTGGCCCGCCACTCGGGGCTGCCGACCAGCCAGTCGAACGAGGCGGTCTGCAGGGCGAGCAGATCCGGGACCTCGAGGGGCTCGGAGATCTTGGCGAACGACACGCGCAGCGGCGCGCCGGGGATCTTCTGCTGGTCGGCCTCGCCGGTGCGGGGGCCGCTCTGCGGGACGGGGGTGGTCCTGGTGGTGCCGGACTCGGTGGTGCCGGGGGTGATGCTGGTGGGGCGAGAGCCTGCCAAGATGCGTCCTTCCAAGGACCTCACGACGTGCGGGCGGTGGGCTGCGGGGTCGTCCTGGGTCGTCGTCGGTGATGGCGAGGCTGTCCGCGACGGCCGCGATCGCCCGCCGGAACGGTCAGCGTGGGCATGACCCGGAGCATTCCCGGGCACCCGTGGTGACCCGTCTCGGCGGGCAGGCAGTCAGAGGGCAGCGCAACAGGGGACCCTACCCCTGGTGGAGCGCCGTGTCCACGTCGGGGGCACCGGTGCGAGCGGTGCCACATCCGCAGGACGCGCGGGCTCCCGGGACTCCGGGGCAGCGGGGCGTGCGCCACGTCCATGATGCACGTCGATCCGGCCCGTGGCGCCCGCCACGCCGGACGGCCGGCGCCGGTCGAGGGGCCCCGCGGGACTCAGCTCGTGGTGATGAACTCGACCTCGCCGATCTTCCACTCGCCGTCGACGTCGACCGCCGTGAGCCGCAGCGTCTGGACGCACGACTGGGCACCCTCGGGGGTCACGCTGCACTCCGACCCCTGGGGGGCCTCCTGCTGCCCGGTGGTCGCCGACTGCGCGACGTACTGACCGAAGACGACGAGGGTGGCGGTGTCCTGCGACTCGCTGATCTCCTGGACCCCGATGTCGAGGACCTCGTACCGCGTGGTCGCCGACACCTGCTCGTAGGCGTCGATGATCCCGCCGGCGCTCAGGTCCTGCTCGTAGGTGTCGCGCAGGTCCCCGGTGAGCACCGCGAGCTTGCGCTCGACACTGCCCTCGGAGTCCTTGTAGTCGTAGGCGTACAGGGCCTTGACGTTGTCCTCCGTGGCGGTCAGGAGGTCGGCGTCGACGGTGGCGGGGTTCAACCGCTGCGAGAGGAGCACCCCGGCCACGACCGCGGCGGCGAGGCAGAGCAGGGCCAGGACGAGCGCCGCGGCGGGGATCCGGCGACCAGCCGTCGACGACGCGTCGGACGTGACGCCACCGGCGCGGCGCGAACCACCCGGACGGGCCGTCGCCCGGGGGCCCGCCGCCGTCCCGCCGGCCGACGTCTTCCCGACCGGGGCGTCCGTCGTGGCGCCCGAGGCCGTGCTGGTGGCGCCGGCGGGAGCCGCCGCCGTCGCGTCGGCTCCGGGCTCGTCCCGGTCGCGGCGGGCGCCGGCGACGCGCGGACGGGGGCTGGGCCGCCCGGCCGTCGCGGGCCGCGGCCGCGGGGTGGGACGTGGGTCTTATACACACTCGACGGCTGCGGCGAAAAGGGAGAAGGGAAATCTCGTATCTGCGTGAATATA
>NZ_POQU01000100.1 GCF_002938425.1 Blastococcus atacamensis
GAGTAGACTGGTAGGTGTAGCAATGTGTGTGTATATATTTTTAATGATTCCTCAGTCGTCGAGTTCTACATTAGCCACTTCGTCGGCAGCGTCATAAGTGTAAAAGGGACAGCTCCCACTCCCCCGCCGACGGGACCTCGCCCTGGCGGAGCCCGCCGGCCATGTCCCGCAGGTGCTGGGCGAGCAGCGCGCGGGCCGCGGCCACCCGGCGGACGGCCGAGGTCAGCTGCAGCGGCGGGAACAGCACGGTGGTGACCAGCACGCCGATGACCGCGCCGAGCAGCGTGAGGCCGCCGTAGCTCAACGCATACCTGCCGGGGTCGGCGGCACCGACGGTGAACATGAGGACGGCGGCGAAGCTGACCCAGGTCCGGTGCTCGCCCAGCACCGGCCACCGCTCGACGACGATGGCCAGGGCTACGACCAGCGCGATGGTGAGGGCGCCCGGCAGCGGGGTCGGGGCGGTCACCTCGTGGACCACCACGGCCAGCGCGAAGCCGGTGAGGATGGCCAGCACCGTGCGCCACGCCGCGGCGGCGGAGTCGGCGACCGTGGGGTGCACCGCGATGACCGCGCCGAGCGCGGCGTAGTAGGCGTACTGCGCCAGGGCGGGAGGCAGCAGCGTGGCCACCTGCCAGGCCAGCGCGGCGGCCAGCGCCGCCCGTACACCGCGCTGCATCCAGGGCTCGCGCAGCAGCTCTCTCGTCCGGCTCACTCCCCCAGGATGAGCACCGCGCCGCGGCCGCCGCGCACCGGGACCACCTCAGCTTGCGGGGACCGGCTCCTCGGCCGCGGACGGCGCGTCGACCGGACGTCCCTGCCGACCGCCCCGGGTCACCGTGCGGTCCTCCGCGGTTCCGTACAGCCGACCCTCGAAGGCCTTGACGCCGGCGACCAGCACGATGCTGACCACCACGAGCAGCGACCAGGATCCCAGCTTGGCGGCGTGGACCAGCGTCCAGACCGACTCCTGGTTGGGGTACTGCCAGGCCCGCAGCAGCGTGGCGGCGTTCTCGGCGAGCCAGAGGAAGAAGCCGATGAGCACGAAGGAGAGCGCCAGCGGCATCGCGTAGCGGCGCTCCCCCACCGTGAAGTGGACCCACGTGCGCCAGGTGACGACCAGGAGCGCGAGTGCCAGCGGCACGCGGACGTCGACGGTCACGTGGTGGGTGAAGAAGTTGAGGTAGATCAGCGCGGCCACGGTCGCCGTGGAGCGCAGGCGGTAGTTGGTGATGCGCAGGTCGAAGCGGCGCCACGCCTGGCAGACGTAGCTGCCCACCGCGGCGTACATGAAGCCGCTGTAGAGCGGAACGCCGCCGACCGTGGCCCAGCCGGTGTCGGGATAGGACCAGGAGCTCTGCTCGACCTTGTACAGCTCGAGTGCCAGGCCCACGAGGTGGAAGCCGAGGATGACGGCGACCTCGCGACCGGTCTCCCACCGGACCAGCCACAGCACGAGGGTGACGGCGAGGGACCAGATCAGCAGCGCGTCGGCCGTGTTGATCGGCATCGGCACGACCCGGACGACGGCGAGACCGGCGAAGAAGAGGACGGCGAACAGGCAGCACTGCGCCTCGAGCCAGGCGAACCGCAGGAGCTGCTTCATCGCCGGAAGGGTAAGTCGATCGCCACCGGAAAGCGCTAACCCTGTCACGGGGGCGTCACCTTGGGCCGGCCGAGAAGCGTGGTCGCGCCGCGTCCTGCGCGCTGGCGCACTGCCCTCGAGTAGCGCCGGTTCACGCATGGAAGCACACAAGGAAATAAACACCGTAGGCCCGGGCGACGACCACGGTCGACGGCAAAACGAGCCGCGGTCGTTCGTGAGCCGGCGGACGACGTCGCCAGCCCGCGACGTTGCCGTTTCCGACCGTCGTAACCGGCCAGCGAGACGCAGCCATACCGCTCCGCTGCGAATCATGGGTGGAGATGCCCCGAGGCGTGGGCCTCGGGGCATCCCTCTACTTCTTCCGGGTCGGCGTCTGAGCGAGCGCGCTCGCCGCAGCAGACCGCTGAGCTGCAGTCGCACGCCCACTAGCCAGCGTCCGACCTGCCGCGGAAGCAGCGCGGGCGCTGGTCTGCTCCCGCGAGCCACGCTGCGTCAGCGCGCTCGCGGCAGCAGATTTCTGCGCCGCGGTAGAACGAGGGCTGGCGAGGGTGCGTGCCGCAGCTGATGCCGCGCGGCTGCTCGTTTGCCTTGAGTTTCTTGCCATACGAATCACCTCCTCCCGGTCGTTGCCTAGCGACCGGGAAGGTGATGTCATACGGACTCTCACACCGCGCATGGACATCGTTCCCTGCCGCAGCGAATGCCCGGTTGCCCACGCAGCCGGGCATTCGTTGTCTTGCCCGCGGAGCCATGGGCAAGCCGTTGTGCACCGCCGTCCCGGACTCTCGGAGGAGAGCCCGGGACGGCGGAGGTCCATTCAGCTGCAGCCGCTGGTCGAGCCGCAGCCCTCGCACACGTAGCAGCTGCCGGCCGGGCGCATCTTCGTGCCGCAGGTCATGCACAGCGGCGCGTCGGTGGCGGTCCCGGTGACCAGCTCGAGCAGCTCGGCCGAGGAGTGGGCCTCCTTGACCGACTTCGGGCCCTCGGGGGTGACCTTCTCCTCCACCTTGGCGGTCTCGATCGGCGCGGAGCCACGCAGCTGCTCCAGGTCGACCTCCTCCTCCTGCACGGCGGCGGTCGAGGCCGAGGAGCCGTAGCTGCCGGCGACCTGCGCGGCCCGCTCCTCGGCGGTGAAGATGCCCAGGCCGGCCCGCTTGTCGACGGGCAGGTGGTCCAGCGCCAGGCGACGGAAGATGTAGTCCATCACCGACTGGGCGATCCGGATGTCCGGGTCGTCGGTCATGCCGGCGGGCTCGAAGCGCATGTTGGTGAACTTGGAGATGTAGGTCTCCAGCGGCACACCGTGCTGCAGCGCCAGCGAGATGCCGATCGAGAAGGCGTCCATCACACCGGCGAGGGTCGAGCCCTGCTTGCCGAGCTTCAGGAAGACCTCGCCGAGGCTGCCGTCCTCGTACATCCCGGCGGTCATGTAGCCCTCGGCACCGGCGACGCTGAACGAGGTGGTGACGCTCGTCCGCTTCTTCGGCAGCCGCTTGCGGACGGGGTGCGACAGCGCGGTGGCCGACGGGGCCTCCTCCACCTTGGCCTCGGCCTTCTTGGCCTTGGCGTCGGAGAGCGGCTGACCGACCTTGCAGTTGTCACGGTAGATCGCGAGGGCCTTGAGGCCCATCTTCCAGCCCTGGAAGTAGATGTTCTCGACCTCTTCGACGGTCGCCGTCTCCGGCATGTTGACCGTCTTGCTGATCGCGCCGGAGATGAAGGGCTGGACCGCGGCCATCATGCGGACGTGCCCCATCGGGGAGATGGCCCGCTCGCCCATCGCGCAGTCGAAGACCTCGTAGTGCTCCGGACGCAGGGTCGGGGCGTTCACCACGTGGCCGTGCTCGGCGATGTACTCGACGATCGCCTCGATCTGCTCCTCCTGGTAGCCCAGGCTGCGCAGCGCCCGCGGCACCGTCTGGTTGACGATCTGCATGGAGCCGCCGCCGACCAGCTTCTTGAACTTGACCAGCGAGAAGTCCGGCTCGATGCCGGTCGTGTCGCAGTCCATCATGAAGCCGATGGTGCCGGTGGGGGCCAGCACCGAGGCCTGGGCGTTGCGCCAGCCGTTCTCGGCACCGATCTCCAGGCAGTTCTGCCACTCGGCGGTGGCGGCCTTGAGCACGTCGGCGTCGTCGGCACCGACCGGGCGGATGGCGTCGTTGGCCGCGGCGTGCTTGCGCATGACCCGGGCGTGGGCGTCGGCGTTGCGGGCGAAGCCCTCGTACGCGCCGACGATGCCGGCCAGCTCCGCCGAGCGACGGTAGGCGGTGCCGGTCATCAGCGAGGTGATGGCCGCGGCCAGGCTCTGGCCACCACGCGAGTCGTAGGCGTGACCGGTCGCCATGAGCAGCGCGCCGAGGTTGGCGTAGCCGATGCCCAGCTGGCGGTAGGCGCGGGTGGTCTCGCCGATCGGCTCGGTCGGGAAGTCGGCGAAGCAGATCGAGATGTCCATCGCGGTGATGACCAGCTCGACGGCCTTGACGAAGTTCTTCGAGTCGAAGGTGCCGTCGTCCTTGAGGAACTTCATGAGGTTCAGCGACGCCAGGTTGCACGAGCTGTTGTCCAGGCTCATGTACTCCGAGCAGGGGTTGGACGCGTTGATGCGGCCGGTCTCGGGGTTGGTGTGCCAGTCGTTGATCGTGTCGTCGTACTGGATGCCCGGGTCGGCGCACTCCCACGCGGCCTGGGTGACCTTGCGGAACAGGCCCTTGGCGTCGACGGTCTCGAGGACCGTGCCGTCCATGCGGGCGCGCAGACCGAAGTCGGTGCCCTCCTCGACAGCGCGCATGAACTCGTCGGAGACGCGGACGGAGTTGTTGGCGTTCTGGTACTGGACGCTGGTGATGTCCTTGCCGCCGAGGTCCATGTCGTACCCGGCGTCGCGCAGGGCGCGGATCTTGTTCTCCTCGCGCGCCTTGGTCTCGATGAACTCCTCGATGTCCGGGTGGTCGATGTCGAGGACGACCATCTTGGCCGCGCGACGCGTCGCGCCACCGGACTTGATGGTCCCGGCGGAGGCGTCGGCGCCGCGCATGAAGGAGACCGGGCCGGAGGCGGTGCCGCCGGAGGACAGCAGCTCCTTGGAGGAGCGGATGCGGGAGAGGTTCAGGCCGGCACCGGAGCCGCCCTTGAAGATCAGGCCCTCCTCGCGGTACCAGTTGAGGATCGAGTCCATCTCGTCGTCGACGGCGAGGATGAAGCAGGCGCTGACCTGCTGCGGCGCGCTCGTGCCGACGTTGAACCAGACGGGGCTGTTGAAGCTGAAGTACTGGTGCAGCAGCATCCAGGTGAGCTCGTGCTCGAAGATCTCGGCGTCGCCCTCGGTGGCGAAGTAGCCGTGCTCGCGCCCGGCCTCGGTGTAGGTGAGCACCACGCGGTCGATCAGCTGGCGCAGGCTCGTCTCGCGCTGCGGCTGACCGACCGCCCCGCGGAAGTACTTCGTGGTGACGATGTTGGTGGCGTTGATGCTCCACTCGGCGGGGAACTCGACACCGCGCTGCTCGAAGTTGATCGAGCCGTCGCGCCAGTTGGTCATGACGACGTCGCGGCGCTCCCAGCTCACCTCGTCGTACGGGTGCACACCGGCGGTGGTGAAGACGCGCTTGATCTTGAGGCCCTTGCGGCTGGGCGCCTTGCCTGCGCGGCGGGTGCGGCCGGCCAAGCGGTCGTCGGTCTCGGTCATGGTGTGGAGCTCTCCCTGGTCGTGTGTCGCGTGGTGCTTCGCGGGGCTGCGCGGTGCTGCTGCGCGGTGGTGGATCGGGGGCTGGGGAAGAGCCGCGATCGGTAACTGCTCGAACTGCTGTCTATCGGTCGGCACTGACAGTTCTCAGCCGCCGGAGGGGACGGGGTCCCGGGGTGGCGGCGGTGCCGGATCGGTCGATGTCGGCCCGGCCTCGCGACCCTTGAGCTCGGCGATCTCCCGCTCGAAGTCCGCCACCGAGGTGAAGGAGCGGTAGACGCTGGCGAAGCGGAGGTAGGCCACCTCGTCCAGCTCGCGGAGCGGGCCCAGGATCGCCAGGCCCACCTCGTTGCTGGGGACCTCGGCCGCACCGGTGGCGCGGATGGCGTCCTCGACCTGCTGGGCGAGCAGCTTGAGCTGGCCCTCGTCGACCGGCCGGCCCTGGCAGGCCCGCCGGACGCCGGCGACCACCTTGCTGCGGTTGAAGGGCTCGCTGACGCCGTTGCGCTTGACGACGGCGAGCACCGCCTCCTCGACGGTGGTGAACCGCCGTCCGCACTTCGGGCAGTTGCGACGACGCCGGGTGGTGGCGCCCTCGTCGGCCTCGCGGGAGTCGATGACCCGGCTGTCGGGGTTGTGGCAGAACGGGCAACGCACGGTGGTTCACCTCCTCTCCCGGCCGTCCGCGCGGGGCGGTCCGGCCGATCCCGCCCCGGCAGTCCTGTGGACCTCCCTGGGGACATCCGGTGGATGCGCCGGGGAGAACCTGAGGATCAGCCTGTGGACGGGCTTACAGCTCTGTAACTACTAGATGTAGGGGAACCCTAGGCCGGGCTCCACAATATGTGCAAGCGATCGTTTCCTCGGCGTGTTCCGCCCCGACCCGTACGTGCGCACCCGGAACACCGGCCCCCAGGAGTCACACGACACGCCGGAGCGACCCGCCGGAGACGTCCCCGGAGCAGCCCGCGCACGCGCCGGCGGGCGGCCCTCCGGACACGCACCGACGGCGCCGGAGCCCTCAGGAGGGCCCGGCGCCGTCGGTGGGACGTGCGGTGGTGGAGTCGGCTCAGTGGGCCATCAGCCGCGGGCGGCGGGACTGGGGGGTCTGGTCGCTCAGTCGCATCGGGCGGGTCAGCAACTCCTCGGCCGATCCGCGCCGGGACGAGGGCTCGTCGGCGATCGTCTCCGCAGCCGGCACCGGACGGGCGACGGGCATCGACCAGGTGGCGGTGGCGAGGAGGTCGTCACGACGCTGACGCGACGACGGCGCCGGCTCGTCGACGATCGCCGAGAAGAGCTCCGTGTCCGCCGCGCGGTGGCGACCGGCGTCGGGGTCGGCCGAGGCCGCACGGTGGCGCCCGGGAACCGGCACGGGGACCGACGACGCGGAGGCGCGCCGCACGACGACGTCGTCCGGCGCCCGCCGACGACCGCCGGAGCGAGGGTGTGCGACCTCGGTGACGGCGTGGTCACGGGCCAGCGGGAGACTGGCGGTCGTCTCCACGTCGGCGACCGCACGCCAGACGGCGCGGCTCGCCGGTCGGGCCGGCGCCTGCTGCTCCACGGGGGCCGCGACGGGAACCTCTGGCAGCCGGAGGGCCGCCAGCTCGGTCCAGCCCGTCTCCGCGAGGCCGCGCACCGTCATGCGCACCTGGACCTGGCAGGCGCCGAGTTCGTCGTGCCTCCAGCCGAGAAGTTCTCCGGGCCACCAAGTACCCGACCGGTACACCTCGACGACCTGGGGCTGGTTGGTGAACACCGCTGCGCGGTTCTCCTTGACGCTCGACACAGGAGGGACCGTATGTCGCTGATCAGCACGGATTGTGAATGTCCAGCCACGGAGGGTTGACGAAGTCGCCGCCCAGGGTTGTGAATTCCTTGCCGTGGCGGACCGACCGCCGCGGAACTCCGGCCGCACGGACCCACCTCTGCTCAGGGGAGCTGCAGTACCTGTCCGGGTGCGATCCGTCCGCCGTCCAGCCCATTCAGCTCGACGATGCGGGCGACGACCTCCCGGATGTCCTCGTCGCCCGCCACCGAGCCGGCGATCCCCCACAGCGTGTCGCCGCGCTCGACGACCACACTGCTGGTGCCCATCAGCTCGAGGCCGTCCTCGTCGCCGCCGGAGAGCGCGTCGCCGAGTGCGAGCACCCCGACCCCCAGCGACAGCGCGAGGACCGCGACTAGGCGACGGCCGCGAGCGGTCAGCCGCAGGCGCGGTGCGGGCGCCGACCCGGAACGGGGGCCCGACCGTGCGATCTGCGGCCCGGCAGCCGACGGCCCGGGGACCACGGCGTAGGCGGCCGGCGGCGGGAGCACCCGCAGGTGGCGCTCGGCCCGCAGCTCACCGGCGGCTCCGCGGCCGGCGGCCACCGCCCCGGCACCCGCCGACACCCCGCACTCCGCCAGCGCCATGTTGCTCGTCATCGCCACTCCGCCTCCCACCTGCCGGTACCGCACCGGCGTCGAACGCCTGTTCGAATCGAACGTCTGACGGATGTCTACCGGATGCCGCCGACAGAAGCGACAGGACACGGCACATTCTTCGAACACCTGTTTGAAGTGGGGGCCGTTCGGCGCTACGGTGCTCCTCGACGGACGGACACCCATGTGCTGCGACGCAGCCACGAGGAGGACACGTGACGGACTCGAGCGGGACTCCGGGCGGCACGCAGGAGATGGAATTCACGTCGGCGTCCGTGCGGACCTTCCCCGACCGAGGCGCGGACGGCGACGGCCTCACCCAGCGTCAGCGCCGCGTGCTCGAGGTCATCCGCGATTCGATCGAACGGCGCGGCTACCCGCCCTCGGTCCGCGAGATCGGCGAGGCCGTGGGCCTCTCCTCCGCCTCGTCGGTGGCCCACCAGCTGTCCGTCCTGCAGAAGAAGGGCTGGCTCCGCCGCGACCCCAACCGGCCGCGCGCCCTCGACGTGCGCCTGCCCGGGGAGGCGGGGCGCGCCACCGCGGCGACGGCGGAGCCGCCGCTGATCGCCGATGGCGAGCGGGCATCGGCACCCACGTACGTGCCGCTGGTCGGCCGGATCGCCGCGGGCGGGCCGGTGCTCGCCGAACAGGCGGTCGAGGACGTCTTCCCGCTCCCCCGCGAACTGGTCGGCGAGGGCACCGTCTTCATGCTCAAGGTGGCCGGTGACTCGATGGTCGAGGCGGCGATCTGCGACGGGGACTGGGTGGTCGTGCGCCAGCAGCCGACGGCCGAGAACGGCGAGATCGTCGCGGCGATGATCGACGGCGAGGCGACGGTGAAAACCTACAAGCGCCGCGACGGGCACGTGTGGCTGCTGCCGCACAACCCGGCGTACGAGCCGATTCCCGGCGACGAGGCGACCATCCTGGGCCGCGTCGTCTCCGTCCTCCGCCGGGTCTGACCCGCGTGCCGGTGCGGCGGGACAGGACCGCACCGGCACGCAGCCGAGGGGGCCCCGACGCTCAGGGACGCCGGATGATCCGGCTGCCCACCCACACGACGAGAGTCGCGCCGAGCGCCGCGAGCAGGGCGGCCGGCAACGGCGAGCCCTTCTGCGTGAGGTCGGCGAAGCTCGGTCCGGCCGACTCCGACGTGGTCGTCGGCGCGGCGGTGGCCTGAGCCGGGATCGGCACCTCGGTCACCGCGCTGGGCAGACCCTCGCTCGCCACGACGAGGGTGCGGGGGTCGGCCGCGAAGCTCACCGCCTCGCCCTGGGGCGACTCCGGCAGCGCCACGCGGACCGGAGTGGCGGCGAGCGCTCCGGCCACGTCCGAGCCGGACAGCGGCCACACGTAGGCGTCCGTGTACGTCCGCAGCGCGATGGCGCTGCCGTCGCCCGCCACAGCCCCGCCGGTGATCATCAGCTGACCGGCACGCCCGACGGGGCCGCCCGGGGTGCCCGTGAGGGTGACGTTGACGGTGCTGACGCGCTCCAGCGGAACCGTGCTGCCGTCGACCAGGGGCGCGGCCGGCCGGTACACCCCACTGGAGCCCAGCACTTCCTTGGTCACCAGGTAGGGCGTGCCGTCCGGCGCCATGAGCAGCGCCTCGGCGTCGTGGGCCCCGTCGGGATAGGTCAGCCGGTACAGCGACGTCCCATCCCCCGGCCGCAGCACGTGCAGGGCGACGGTCGAGCGCTCGGTGTTGTTGTCGCCGGTGTCGGCGACCCACACCTCCCCGCCCGGTCCGACGCCGAGATCCTCGGGGTCGAACGGGTCCACCGGCGCGGTCTGCACGTCGGCCACCCGGCAGGCGCCGTCCAGGCCGTGGACGGTCACCTGCGAGCCCCCGTCGTTGAGGGCCAGCATCTGGTCGCCGACCACGACCAGCCCGGACAGCTCGGCGAGCCGCTCGTCGGTCACCGAGCAGCGCACCGTGGGCGCACCGGTCGTCGTCGCCGGCTCCTCCGCCGCCGCGGACGGAACGGTCGCGAACCCGCCGGCCACCACGGTCGCCACGAGGAGCCATCGCCCCCGGGCGCGGCTACGCGGTCGCTCGACCTGGCTTGACACGCACCCAGCGTGACAGAACGACTGCATCGAGTGCATGAACCACGCCCAGCAGGACGATGCCCGCCGCCGCGCCCACCACGGCGTCGGTCACCCAGTGGTAGTCCAGCGCCACCATGGCGACGCCGGTGCCGACCGGTCCGAGGATGCTGAGCCACCAGAAGGCCCGCTGCACGGTCGCCGGCAGCCCGTAGCGCACCGCCTGCCAGCGGGCCACGCCCCACATCACGACGGCGTTGGCCACGTGCCCGGAGGGGAACGAGGCGCCGTCGTCGTGGAAGAAGTAGGAGCCGGGGAAGGCCGGGGCCGTGCGGCCGGTGCCGTGCTTCATCGCGTACACCCCGGCGGTGAGCACGGTGACGGCGATCAGCACCCGCGCCACCGGCAACCAGGCCCCCCGCCGCCAGACGAGGTGACCCACCAGCCCGGCGAGGACGACGAGGATCGTCACGCGGCCGCCCAGCTGGGTCACCAGCCAGATCAGCGGATAGGCGCCCGCATCGCGCAGCCCCCAGTCGCTGACGATCTCCGAGACCCGCAGATCGAGGCGCAGCATGCGCCCGTCGGCCAGCAGGTCGGCGGTGATCAGGCTCCCGACCAGGAGCGCGACGGCCACCAGCCACCACGGGGGCCGACCGACGGAGACCACGGCCGGGGAGCCGGTGACACCGGCGTCCCGGACCGCACTCCTCGTCACGTCGTCACCGTACCGGCCCGTGACCGGATCGTGATCCGGTCACGGGCGCGGCTCAGGCGACCGGGACCGCGAACTCCTCGAGCGCCGCGGCCAGGCTGCCGTCGACCCGCGCGGTGAGCCGGGTGCCGCCGCCCTCGTGCTGCTCGCTGAGCACCTCGCCGTCGCGGTGCACGCGCGAGACGAGGTCGCCCCGCTCGTAGGGCACCAGCACGTCGACGTCGACGTCGGGGTGCGGCAGCCGGTCGGCGATGAGCGCGCGCAGCTCGTCCATGCCGAGGCCGGTGCGGGCCGAGACCCACACGGCGCCGGGCAGCGCCTGCCGGAGGGTGAGGATGGCCTCCTCGTCCATGGCGTCGACCTTGTTCACCACGATGACCTCGGGCACCGACGAGGCGTCGATCTCCTGGAGCACGACGTGCACCGCGTTGATCTGGCCCAGCGGGTCGGGGTCGGCGCCGTCGACGACGTGCAGCAGCAGGTCCGCCGCGGCTACCTCCTCCAGCGTCGAGCGGAAGGCGTCGACCAGCTGGTGCGGCAGGTGCCGCACGAAGCCGACCGTGTCGGTGAGCGTGTACTCGCGGCCGTCGGGCCCCTCGGCGCGGCGCACCGTCGGGTCCAGGGTGGCGAACAGCGCGTTCTCCACCAGCACACCGGCTCCGGTGAGCTGGTTGAGCAGGCTGGACTTGCCGGCGTTGGTGTAGCCGGCGATCGCCACGCTCGGGGTCGCGTTGCGGTCGCGGCTGGACCGCTGGGTCGCCCGCGCGGTCGCCATGCCGGCGATCTCGCGGCGCAGCTTGCTCACCCGCGAGCGGATGCGCCGACGGTCGGTCTCGATCTTGGTCTCACCGGGACCACGGGTACCGATACCGCCACCGCCGGCCACGCGGCCACCGGCCTGCCGGGACATCGACTCACCCCAACCGCGCAGTCGCGGCAGCATGTACTGCATCTGGGCGAGCTCGACCTGCGCCTTGCCCTCACGGCTGGTGGCGTGCTGGGCGAAGATGTCGAGGATCAGCGCGGTCCGGTCGACCACCTTGACCTTGAGCACCTTCTCCAGCTGGTTGAGCTGACCGGGGGTCAGCTCACCGTCGCAGATCACGGTGTCCGCACCCGTGGCGGCCACGATGTCGCGGATCTCGTTGGCCTTGCCCGAGCCCACGTAGGTGGCGGCGTCGGGCTTGTCACGCCGCTGGCTCACGGCCTCGAGGACCTCGGAACCGGCGGTCTCGGCGAGGGCTGCGAGCTCGGCCAGCGACCGGTCGGCGTCGGCCTGGGTGCCCTCGGTCCACACCCCGACGAGCACGACGCGCTCCAGGCGCAGCTGCCGGTCTGACTCTTATACAACTATGAGAGCGCACGAGAACGTGCTAGACCTCGTATGCCGTCTTCTGCTTGAAAAAAAAAAAACACAAACACCATCAATACATAAAATACATCACATATACTATGTAGCAACACAAAAATCAAAATGTCAACGATGACTACAAATAAAAAAACAAAGAACAAA
>NZ_POQU01000101.1 GCF_002938425.1 Blastococcus atacamensis
GTCCCCGTCCCGCGCCGGGGGCGGGACGAGGACCGCCCGGACCCGCGGGACGGGGACCGCCGGCACCCGGCGCGGGACGGGGACCACCGGCGCCGGGCACCGGACGGGGGCCGCCCGCAGCGGGACCCGGACGGGCGGCGCCACCGGACGGAGCCGGACGCGGAGCGCTGCTGAAGGGGTTGTTGCCCGGACGCGGGGCCGGCCGGGGACCGGGACGCGGCCCACCCGGGGTCGCGCCGCCGGTCGGACGCGGTCCAGCAGGACGCGGGCCGGCCGGGGCAGCCGGCGCCTGAGCGGCCGGCGCCTGAGCGGCCGGCGCCTGAGCGGCCGGCGCCTGAGCGGGCGGCGCCTGAGCGGCCGGCGCCTGAGCGGCCGGCGCCTGCGGAGCCGGTGCCTGCCGAGCCGGTGCCGCGGGACGCGGGCCGGGACGCGGGCCCGGAGCGGCGGACGGACGGGCCGGAGCAGGCGCGGTCGGCACGGCGGCGGCCGGAGCCGACGGCGCGGCGGGTGCAGCCGGGGTCGCGGGAGCGGCGGGCTTGGGGGCCGGGGCACTGGGACGGGCCGCGGGAGCGGCCGGTGCGCTGCCGCCACCGGTGGCGGCACCGAGCGCCTCACGGAGCCGCCGGGCCACGGGGGCCTCGACGGTGGAGGACGCGGACTTCACGAACTCGCCCTGCTCCTTGAGCGTGGCGAGCACGGTCTTGCTGTCGACACCGAACTCCTTGGCGAGTTCGTGTACGCGGGCTTTGCCTGGCACGGGTCTCCTCTTTGTGAGGCCGGCGGCTTGCCCGCTCGACCTCGTCGTTAGTGGCGCATGGTCATCGTGAGAACTTCACGGCTGAGTCATCCGACGGTGTCCTGTCGACGTGCGGACCGGCCTGGTGCCGGCCCGACTGGGTCCTGCTGTGTGCCCTTCCGGACCGCGGTCCCGGCACCTCAGGACGAGGGGCCGAGGACGTGCTCCCGGAGCGGACCGACCTCCACGGGGGCGCTGCTGCGCAGCGCCCGCTGGAAGGCCCGGCGTCGCTCCGCTGCGCTCAGGCACTCCGCGGTCGGGTGCAAGGAAGCACCGCGACCGGGGAGGACCCGCCGTGCATCGGGGACGAGTTCCCCGCTCACGACGACGACGCGCAGCAGATCGTTGACCGGCGCCTTCTTCCGGCACCCCACGCAGGTGCGGACCGGATTCGACGTTTCGGCCACCGATAACTCTAGCGCGTGGCCGGCCCGCGATGTTCCGCGCGCTGCGACGCGGATCGCGGACCGCCCGCCGACGGCTGGGACCGGCCGCCCGGAGCACCGCTCCGTCGCCCCGCCGGGTGAGCCGGCGCGCCCGAACGCAGCGGCGGGCGACCTACCCCCGGCGAGGGGGTTGCGTCGGCGTCGTCGGCCTGCGCGTCGCTGCGGATGTCGATGCGGCAGCCGGTGAGGCGGGCGGCGAGGCGGGCGTTCTGCCCCTCCTTGCCGATGGCCAGCGACAGCTGGTAGTCGGGGACGACGACCCGCACGGCCTTGGCCTGGGTGTCCACGAGCCGCGCGCTGCTGACCCTGGCCGGGCTCAGTGCCTGCGCCACGAAGTCGGCCGGATCCTCGGACCAGTCGACGATGTCGATCTTCTCGCCGTGCAGCTCGCTCATGACGTTGCGCACCCGCTGGCCCATCGGCCCGATGCAGGCGCCCTTGGCGTTGAGCCCTGGCACCTTGGTCCGGACGGCGATCTTCGAGCGGTGCCCGGCCTCGCGGGCGACCGCGACGATCTCGACGCTGCCGTCGGCGATCTCGGGGACCTCGAGGGCGAAGAGCTTGCGCACCAGGTTGGGGTGGGTGCGGGAGACGGTGACCTGGGGGCCGCGGAAGGTCCGGGACACCGCCACGACGTAGGCCTTGATGCGGCTGCCGTGGGTGTAGCTCTCCCCCGGCACCTGCTCGGCCGACGGGAGCACGGCCTCCACCTTGCCGATGTCGATCATCACCAGGCCGCTGGCGTTGCGCCGCTGATCGGCCTGGACGATGCCGCTGACGATGTCGCCTTCCTTGCCGGCGTACTCGCCGAAGGTCTGCTCGTGCTCGGCGTCGCGCAGCCGCTGGACGATGACCTGCTTGGCGGTGCTGGCCGCGATCCGGCCGAAGTCCGATGGGGTGTCGTCCCACTCGCGCACGACCTCGCCGTCGGGACCCCTCTCCTGCGCCAGGACGGCGACCTCGCCACTCTTGCGGTCCACGTGCACCCGCACGTGCTTGGCCGCGCCGTCGGCGTGCCGGTAGGCGGTGACCAGGGCCGTCTCGAGGGCCTCGATCACCGTGTCGACCGGGATGCCCTTCTCGCGCTCCACCGCCTTGAGCGCGGTGACGTCGATGTTCACTTCTCTCCTCTGTCGTCCGCGGGCTCGTCCAGGCCGTCGAGCTCCGCGGCGTCGTCCTGCGGGGTGTCGTCGTCGAAGTCGTCGTCGGTGCCCTCGAGGAGGTCACCGTCGTCGTGGTGGTCGTCCGCGGCCTCGGACCGGGCGAACTCCACCTGCACGCGGCCTGCACCGAGCTCGGCCCACGGCACGAGGCGGGGCTGCGGGGCGCGCTTCTTCGCGCCGGGCTTGCCCTTGGCCTCGACGGCCAGCGTGACGCCGGCGTCGTCGACGCCGGTGATGCGGCCGGTGAGCTGCTCGGTCGATCCGGCCGGGCCGGCTGCCACCTGCACCATGCGGCCGGTGTTGCGCCGCCAGTGACGGGGCTCGGTGAGCGGGCGGTCCACGCCCGGGCTGCTGACCTCGAGGACGTAGGGCGTCCGGCCCATGCCGTCGTCGTTGCTGTCGAGAACCTCCGAGACCGCCCGGCTGACCTCGGCGATGCCGTCCAGGGTCACCCCGGCGTCGCGGTCCACGACCACGCGCACGACGCTGCGCCGACCGGCTGGGGTGACCACGAGCTCCTCCAGGTCGTAGCCGGCCTCGCTGACGACCGGCTGGATCCAGCCGGACAACCGCTCGGTGGCGGAGTCGCTCCGGTGGGTTCCGCGAGAGGCGGACACAGTTGCCTCCTCAGGCTCGGTCAGCCGCACGATGCGTGCGCGCACCCCCGCGGGCCGGCGCCGTGGCCCTGGGGAGCCGCCGGACCCGGTGTCGGGGGGAAGGGCCCAGGCTACCGCCCGCCGGGCGACGCCGGACCGCCGACCAGGCCACGGACCCCGCTCCGCCGGTGGGGCGCGAGGGCCGGACGGGGTGCGCCGGCGGGGACGCGGCACGTCGAGCGGACGCGCGACCGGCTGTCCTGACCTCCGGCTGCCAGGATGGGGGTGATGCCTCCCACCGCCCTCCCCGGCCCGCGGACGTTCACCCGCCGCACCCTGCTCGCGGTCTCCGCGGCCGCGGGGCTGGTGGCCGTCGCGGGGTGCACCTCCTCCTCCGAGGACGAGCCCGAGGCCGTCACCAGCGAGCAGGCCGACGAGCTCGCCGGTCAGGTCGCGGTCCAGGAGACGCTGGTCGCGGCCTACGACCTGGCGTTCCGGGCCGACCCCGGCCTCGCCGCGTCCGCCGCCGACCTCGCCGGGCAGGCCGGGGAGCAGCTGGAGCGGTTGCGGGCCGCGGCCGCGGCCGCGGCCGCGGGCGAACGTCCCGCCGGACGCCCGCCCACCGACACCCCGCCCGCCGGCGCCGCCCAGGCGTGGCTGCGCGCGCAGGTGGCGGTCGCCGCCACGTCGCACGCCACCGCCTGCCTGGACCAGTCCGGCGCACGGGCGGCGCTGCTGGGCTCCATCGCCGCGGGTCTCCGGGGCCACGAGGCACGACTGGCATGAGGGAGCTCGGCGATGGCTGAGGACAGCACGGACACGACCGAGGAGAACGGCGCCCTGGCCGATGCCCTCGCCGCCGAGCACGCGGCCGTCTGGGGCTACGGCGTGGTCGGCGCCGCGCTGCCCGCGGCCCAGCGGCAGGCGGTGACCGCGGCCGAGAACGCGCACCGCGACGTCCGGGACCAGCTCACCTCCTTGCTCACCGAGCGCGGCGAGGATCCGGCCGGTCCCGAGGGCGGCTACGCCCTCCCCTTCCCCGTGCTGTCCGCCGTCGACGCCGCCGCGCTGGCCGCGACCCTGGAGGACGGCGTGGCGAGCGCGTGGGTGCGCGTGCTCGACCGGGCCACCGAACGCCCCACCCGCGAGCTGGCGATGAGCGTGCTCGGCGCAGCCGAGGTCCGGGCGGTCGGCTGGCGCGGGGCCGCCGGCCGGACGCCGATGACGCGCGCGCTGCCGGGGCTCGCCGCCCAGTGACGCCGGCGCCTCAGCGCACGGCGCCGAGGAACGCGTCGGTGACCGCGACCGCTGCGCTGCTGGACTGACCACCCTCGACCAGGACCGCGAAGGCCAGGTCGCCACCCGCGCCGCCCAGGCGGTAGCCGACGAACCAGCCGTGCGAGTCCGGCGGGGTGTTGCTGCCGTACTCGGCGGTGCCCGTCTTCCCGAACACCTCGCCCCGGTCGCCCAGTGCCGTGGCGGTGCCCGAGAGAACGACCTGCCGCATCATCGGCCGGAGCGCGTCGAGCACCTCGGCCGAGGGGCCCGGAGGCGTCGCGCCGGCGGGCTCGGCGCCGATCACCTCGACCGGGACGGCGGGGGTGCCGCTGGCGATGCCGGCGGCGACCAGCGCCATCTGGGCCGGGCTCATCAGCACCTGCCCCTGACCGATTGCGTTGGCCGCCTTGGTGGTGCCGGTGCTGTCCGCGGGGACCGTGCCGCCGAAGACGGCCACGGGCAGCTGCCAGTCGGTGCCGACCCCGTAGGCGGCGGCCGCCTCGGCCAGCGCGGCGTCGGGCAGCTCCAGGCCCTCCTGGATGAAGGTCGTGTTGCAGGACTGGGCGAAGGCCTCGCTGAAGGGCACCGTGCCGAGGTCGAACTGGTCCTGGTTCTCGAACTCGCGACCGTCGACCACGGTGGTCCCGGGGCAGGGCACCGCGCTGCCCGGCGTCACCGCTCCGGCCGAGAGGAGGGCGGTGGCGGTGATGGCCTTCATGCTGGAGCCGGGCGGGAACTGGCCGGACAGCGCGTTCCCGGCGTCGGCCACCTCGTTGGAGGAGACCGCGAGGATCTCCCCGGTTCCCGGCCGGGCGACCACGAGGTGCGTGGGACGGGTCTCCCCCGCGACGGCGGCGTCGGCCGCCTCCTGGATGCTCCGGACCAGCGGCGTCCGGACCGGCTCGCCGGGCACCGGCTCGACCGCGGCGATCTCCCGGCCGGCGTCAGCGGTGGCCTCGTCGGTGCTGACCACCGACACGGTGAACCCGGCCGTGCCGGTCAGCTGCTCCTGCAGCGCGCGCTGCAGACCGGAGAGCCCGACCTCGTCACCGGCCGCGTAGCGCGCGACACCGTCCTCCGACGACTCCTCGATGATCTCGGCGGTGGCGCCGCCGACGCGGCCGAGCAGCGCCTCCGCGAACCGGGGCGAGGGGGCGAGCGACCGGGTGTCGGTCGGGAAGACCGCGCCCGGCAGGTCGAACACCTGGGCGCGGATCCGCTCGAAGTCGGGACGGCGCAGCGTGATGACGGGGACGAACTGCCCCTCGGGCGCCGCCTGCACGTCGGCGACGATCTCGTCGGCGGCGATGCCCGTGGCCGCTGAGAGCGCGGACGCCAGGGCCGGCAGGTCGGTCTCCTGGCCCTTGGCGACACCGACGTTCACGACCTCGGTCTCCGTGAACAACGGAGTGCCGTCGGCGTCGGTGATCGGCGCGCGCTCGGGCAGGGTCCGGACCAGTTCCAGGCGCTGCCCCTCCCCCAGCTCCGGGTGCACCATCGCGGGCTCCGCCACGACCTCCCAGGCCTCGTCGCCCTCCCGCAGCCGCAGCGCGCCCTCGTAGCTCCACTCCGGCGCCGCGGCCAGCGCCCAGGAAGCGGTCCAGTCGACGGTGGCGGTGTCGTCCTCGACCGTGACCTCGCCGAGCTCCGGCCGCAGGACCGCGCCGGGCAGGTCGGCGGCGGTCTGCTCCAGCAGGGCAGTGGCGACGGCGGGATCGGTGGTGGCGCCCGCCGCGGCCTCGGTCGACCCCGCCGCCCAGTCCTCCAGGAACGCTTCCGCGGCGCTGCGCACGTCGCCCTCGCTGCTGCCGGAGCAACCGGCCAGCACGGGCACCGCGATCAGCAGCGAGGTCAGCAGGGTGGCCGGTCGTCTCCGCACGGGGACACCCTCTCAGAAGGTGACGTGCTGGAACGGCTGCCGTTCAGGGACCCGCGCCGAGCGTGCGAGGCGCGGGGGGAACGGCAGCCCTCTCAGAACAGCACGCTGGAGTACGTCCCGACCTCGCGGAACCCCACCCGCCGGTAGGACGCCCGGGCCCGGGCGTTGTAGTCGTTGACGTAGAGGCTGACGACCGGGGCGATTCCCGAGCGGGCGTACTCGACGACTGCTGCCGTGCCCGCCGTGCCGATACCGCGACCGCGGTGGGAGGGGGCCACCCAGACGCCCTGCACCTGGCAGGCCGCCCGGGACACCGCGCCGATCTCCGCCTTGAACAGCACCTGGCCGTCCTCGATCCAGGCCAGCGACCGCCCCGCCCGGATGAGCTCGGCGACGCGCGCCCGGTAGCCGATCCCGCCGTCGGACCGCAGCGGGCTGACGCCGACCTCCTCGGTGAACATCGCGACGGCGGCCGGCAGCAGCGTCTCGAGCTCCTCGGGTCGTACCGGTCGCACCCGCGGCTCGGGCGCGACGGCCGGCGGGCCGTCGATCGCCAGCAGTGGCTGCCGGGGCCGGTGGTCGCGGCAGGGGCCCCACCAGGGCTCGAGCAGCTGCCACAGCGGCTCCACGGCCGCGGCCGGGCCCACGATGGTGCTGCACCGCCGTCCCGCCCGGCGAGCGCGCTCGCCGAACGCGGCGGCCGCCGCCCGCTCGGCACCGGGGACGGCGAACGGGATGAGGTTGGCCCCGGCCAGGCACACCGCCTCCAGGGAGCGGCCGGCCCCGAACCCCCAGAGCGGGGCACCGAGGGCGAGCGCACCGGTGCCCACCGCCTCCACCCGGCCGGCCAGCCAGCAGCTGGCGACGGGGTCTGTGGCGAGGAGCTCGGTGACGGCCGGCTCGTCGCTCTCGTCGAGGACCCGGGCGCTGGACGCGCGGAGCACGGTCAGCTGACGGTGACGACCGGGGGCCCGGAGGGCTCACCGGCGTCGACGTGCTCACCGGCGATGCGCAGAGCCTCCTCGATCAGGGTCTCCACGATCTGCGACTCGGGCACGGTCTTCACGACCTCGCCCTTGACGAAGATCTGCCCCTTGCCGTTGCCCGACGCGACACCGAGGTCGGCCTCGCGGGCCTCGCCCGGGCCGTTGACGACGCAGCCCATGACGGCGACGCGGAGCGGGACCTCCATGCCCTCGAGCCCGGCGGTGACCTCGTTGGCCAGCTTGTAGACGTCGACCTGCGCGCGGCCGCAGGAGGGGCAGCTGACGATCTCCAGCCCGCGCTGCTTGAGGTTCAGCGACTCCAGGATCTGGTTGCCGACCTTGACCTCCTCGACCGGCGGTGCGGAGAGGGAGACGCGGATCGTGTCGCCGATGCCCTTGCTGAGCAGCGCCCCGAAGGCGACGGCGGACTTGATCGTGCCCTGGAACGCCGGCCCGGCCTCGGTGACGCCGAGGTGCAGCGGGTAGTCGCACTGCTCGGCGAGCAGCTCGTAGGCGCGGACCATGACGACCGGGTCGTTGTGCTTCACCGAGATCTTGATGTCGCGGAAGTCGTGCTCCTCGAACAGCGAGCACTCCCACAGGGCCGACTCGACGAGCGCCTCCGGGGTGGCCTTGCCGTACTTGGCCAGCAGCCGCTTGTCCAGCGACCCGGCGTTGACGCCGATCCGGATGGGGATGCCGGCGTCCTTGGCCGCCCGGGCGATCTCACCGACCTTGTCGTCGAACTTCTTGATGTTGCCCGGGTTCACGCGGACGGCGGCACAACCGGCGTCGATCGCGGCGAAGACGTACCGCGGCTGGAAGTGGATGTCGGCGATGACCGGGATCTGCGCCTTCTTGGCGATGATCGGCAGCGCCTCGACGTCGTCGGTGTCCGGGACCGCGACGCGCACGATCTGGCAGCCCGACGCCGTCAGCTCGGCGATCTGCTGCAGGGTCGCGTTGATGTCCGCGGTCTTGGTCGTGCACATCGACTGCACGCTGACGGGGTGGTCGCTGCCGACGCCGACGCCGCCCACGTCCAGCTGACGGGTCTTCCGTCGCGGAGCGAGGACGGGCGGGGGCGCAGCGGGCATGCCGAGGCCGATGGGGATCGCCATGTGCGCCAGTATCCCCCGCCCACGGGCGCGTGCCGCCCGCCCGGCTGTGACGTCGGTCGGAGGGACGGGACGTCAGCGGCCCACGCCCCGGCCGCAAAAGGTGGCTGGAGGGTCCGTGGCCCCCACCTCGTCGGCCCGGTAGATCCCGATGCCCGTGGTCTCGAAGTCGACCGCGAGCGAGAGCGGTCCTGCGCCGCGGGGGGAGTCGTCGAACACGTCCAGCACCCGACCGACCTCACCGGCCGGGCCTGCGTCGTCCTCACGCAGCCGGCGGCCGCAGGCGCTCTCCGGTACCACCGGCTAGCCGAAGCGGACCGGGTTGACGATGTCGGCGACGAAGAGCAGCAGCGAGAGCGCGAGGAAGGCCCCGGCGACGGCGTAGGCGACCGGCATGAGCCGCGCGATGTCGAAGGGCCCTGGGTCGGGGCGGCCGCGCAGCCGGGCGACGGTGGCCCGGGCCTTCTCGTAGAGCGCCCCGGCGACGTGCCCGCCGTCGAGCGGGTAGACCGGCAGCAGGTTGAACAGGAAGAGCACCAGGTTCATCCCGGCCAGCAGCGAGATGAAGTAGCCGATCTTCTCCGCGGCGGTGAACTCCTCGTAGGCGAAGACGTCCCCGGAGATCCGGCTGACGCCCACCACGCCGATGGGACCGAGCGGATCGCGCTCCTCCCCCAGGAACGTCGCCCGGAACAGCTGCGGGATGCGCTCGGGGATCTCGGCGAGCCGCTGCACCGAGGTGACCACCATCGAGCCGAGCTGTCCGGGGACCTCGCTGACGGGCTGCCGCACCTGGCGGGCGGCGGGGCTGATGCCCACGAAGCCGACCACGGCGGTCCGCTCGCCCTCCTCGTCCAGGTACGCGAGGTTCTCGATCGGGGTGACCTCGAGCTCCCGCTCCCGGCCGTCGCGCTCCACGGTGAGCACCAGCGGCTCGTCCGCGCTCACGCGGATGGCGTCCTGCACCGCGTTCCAGCCCTCGGTCGGCTCCTGGGAGACCGGTTCGCCGTCGATGGCCAGGATCGTGTCGCCGGCCCGCAGACCGGCCTCCGCGGCGGGGCTGCGGACGGGGAGCGCGCATCCGGCGACCCCCGCCTCGCAGCGCTCGCCCTGCGGCGTGATCGGAATCGAGCAGGGGTTCTCCGCGTTCGCCGTCACCGCGCCCGCCGGCAGCACGCAGTCGTTGACGCGCGAGACCGTGGTGGTGACCTCCGGGATGCCGAAGCCGACGAGGAAGACGGTGAAGAAGACGACCGCCAGCACCAGGTTGTGGAAGGGGCCGGCGAACATCACGATCACCCGCTGCCACCAGGGCTTCTTGTAGAAGACCCGGTCGCCGTCGGTGGGCAGCACGTCGTCCAGGGCCTGGCCGCGCACCTCGGCGATGAAGCTGCGCATGCGGGTGGCCCGCTTGCTCTCGTTCTCCTCGGCCGGCGGGATCATGCCGACGATGCGGATATAGCCGCCGAGGGGAACGGCCTTGATGCCGTACTCGGTCTCGCCCCGGCGCCGGGAGAACACCGTCGGCCCGAAGCCGACCATGAACTGCGGCACCCGCATGCCGAACTTCCGGGCCCACCAGAAGTGGCCGGCCTCGTGGAAGGCGATGGAGAACATCAGGCCGAGGGCGAACAGGACGATCCCCAGGATCGTCAGCAGGATCCCGCTCAGCTCAGCCTCCGGCGACCACACCCCGGGCGTGTTCCCGGGCCCACTTCTCCGCCGCCAGGACGTCGTCGACGCAGGTGGGGACGCCGAGGTCCGGCGCGGCGTCGAGGGTACGCGCGACGAGGTCCACGATCCCTGTGAAGGACAGGCGACCCGCCACGAACGCCGCGACCGCCTCCTCGTTGGCCGCGTTGTACATGGCCGGGACGACGCCGCCGGCCTCACCGGCGGAGCGGGCCAGCCGGACGGCGGGGAACGCTTCTTCGTCCAGCGGCAGGAAGTCCCACGTGCTCGCCGTGGACCAGTCCAGCGCCGGCTGCACGACGGGGAGCCGGTCGGGCCAGGCCAGCGCCAGCGCGATGGGCAACCGCATGTCCGGTGGGCTGGCCTGGGCGATCGTCGCGCCGTCGGCGAAGGTCACCATGGAGTGGACGATCGACTGCGGGTGGACGACGACGTCGATGTCGCCGAACGGGACGCCGAAGAGCAGGTGCGCCTCGATGAGCTCCAGGCCCTTGTTCACCAGCGTGGCCGAGTTGATGGTGATCACCGGGCCCATGTCCCACGTCGGGTGGGCCATCGCCTGCTCGACGGTGACCGCCGTCAGCTCCTCGAGGGTGCGACCGCGGAACGGCCCGCCGCTGGCGGTGAGCACCAGCCGGGCGACCTCGCCCCGGGCGCCGCCCCGCAGGCACTGGGCGATGGCCGAGTGCTCGGAGTCGACCGGCACGAGCTGCCCGGGCGCGGCCGCCGCGAGCACGAGGTCGCCGCCGGCGATCAGCGACTCCTTGTTGGCCAGGGCGACCGTGCGCCCGGCGTTCAGGGCCGAGAGCGTGGGGCCCAGGCCGATGGAGCCGGTGATGCCGTTGAGCACGACGTCGGCGGGACGGGCGGCGAGCTCCTCCGCGGCGCGCGGTCCGGCGAGGATCTCCGGCAGGGAGTACTCCCCCTTGTTCCACCCGCGCTGCGAGGCGGCGGCGTAGAAGGCCAGCTGCAGGTCCTGCGCGGCGGTGGCCCGGGCGACGGCGACGGTGCGCACGCCCAGCGACAGCGCCTGCTCCGCCAGCGTCGCGACGTCCCCGCCACCGGCGGCGAGCCCGGTGATCCGTACCCGGTCCGCGTTCTGCCGCGCCACGGCCACCGCCTGCTTGCCGATGGAGCCGGTGGAGCCCAGGAGAGTCACCTCGCGCAGCGCAGTCACGCCCGCATCCTCTCCGACCCGCCGCAGAGGCGCCCTCGACGGGTGTCCCGGACCGGCTCCTGCCAGAATGACGGCGTGACCGAGGCATTCCACTCCCCGTCGACCCAGCGGGTCAGCCAGCCCGGACGTGAAGAGGCTGTCGTCCGAGCGGGTTCGCACCCCGTCGAGCACGAGAGCCCCGCGGACTGGGGCTGGCACGGCGAGACCGGCAAGTGGGGCCAGATCGGCGGCTGGCTGGCGACCCTCGTCCTCCTGACGTACCTGGTGGGCAACCACGAGGGCCGCACCGAAGACCTCTGGCTGGTGGGCATCGCCGCCCTGATGGCGCTCGTGCTCATCTGGGACCTGCGCCGCAAGAAGACCGCCTGGCGCCGCTGACCGCTGCCGATCGCCCGAGGCCGGCTCTCCGCAAGGGGAGCCGGCCTCGGGCGTTTCCACGCCGGGATCGGCAACGTTCGCCCGCTGTGACCGCGCCGCACGATCACTTGTTGGCAACATATGAGCGCGATCGGCGCGACTTTCATCAAATTCGACACTGCGGCGTCGTGGAAGCGAGCCGTCGGTCCGGCCAAGATCGTCCTGCCCGGTCCGGATCCTCCGGACCATCGCCCGACGGGACACAACACGCCATGGCTCGCCCCCGGACCACCCTGTTCGCCGCCACCG
>NZ_POQU01000102.1 GCF_002938425.1 Blastococcus atacamensis
GCACCCGGCATGCCCGGGAGGGGGGTCCCCGGCGTCGGGGTGCCCGGCGCAGGGCTGCCGGGCGCGGCCGAGGACGAGACCAGCAGCGGTGCCGCGTGCATCCGGCCCAGCGGCTCGCCGTCCCGGTGGAGCTGCACGGTCAGCACGTAGCGGCCCTCGGCCAACTCCATGGACGGCGACAGGGCGGTGCCGTCGCTGAACGCGACCAGGTCGAAGCGGGCGTCGCCGGCGTCGTCGGTCGGCACGGTGACGCCGTCGAGCGTGACGGCCTTCTGCGACAGGGCCCAGATCTCGCCGTCCTGCTCCATGCCGAGGCCGACGCCCACCGTGTAGGTGCCGGGGCCGCCGGGGGTGCTGATCCCGATCGTCGGCGTGACCGTGCCCGGACGGGCGGTCATCGACGTGAAGGCGTACCGGACGGTCGCGCCGGAGTCGGTGAGCCCGGCCATCGTGAGCCGTCCGCCGGTGACCGACTTCCCGGAGAAAGCCGCGACGGGGTCGACGTCGCCCAGCAGCGCCGCCTTGAGCTCGGCGGCGGAGGCGGTCGGCATCACCGACCGGTACAGGGCGACCGCGGCCGCGACGTGCGGTGCGGCGTACGACGTGCCACTGCCGACGCGGACGCCGCCGTCGTTCCAGACGACCGCGACCAGCTCGCCGGGCGCGAACAGGTCGACCGACGCCGCTCCGTACGCGGAGTGGGCCGCCATCGTGTCGGCGGCCGTGGAGCTGCCGACGGTGACGATGTTGGGCTCGGTCAGGCTCGCGGGGTAGACGATGCTGGTGTCCCGGTTCAGGGAGTCGTTCCCGGCCGCCGCGACGACCAGGACGTCGTGGGCCTCGGCGTAGGCGACTGCCTCGCGGAGCAGTTGCAGGGGCCAGCCGCTGAACTGCCCGCCCCACGAGGCGTTGATGACGTCGGCGCCGTTGTCGACGGCGTACCGGATGGCCTTGGCCCCCAGGACGACGTCGACGCCCGACCCGCTGCCGATGACCAGCGGCATGATCGTCACGTCCGGCGCGACGCCGGCCGTGGCCACGCCGTTGTTCGCGCGGGCGCCCACGATGCCGGAGACGCTGGTGCCGTGAGTGCCCATGCTGCCGTTGTCGATGTCGGCGGAGTTCGTGGCGAAGTTCCACCCGTGGCAGTCGCCGGGGAGGCCGTTGCCATCGGTGTCGGTGGTGCCGCACCGTTCCCGCGGGTTGGTCCACAGCGAGCCGACCAGGTCGGGGTGGTCGGAGTCGAAACCGGTGTCGACCACCGCGACGACCCGGCCGTGGCCGGTGCCGATGTCCCAGCCGGCGGTGGCGTCGACGTCCGCGTCGGCCACGGCGGCCTGCTGGTAGGCGTTGCTGCCGGTGTTCTCGAGGTTCCAGCCGTAGTCGCGGGCGTAGGGGTCGGTGACCGTCCCCAGCACGGGCACCGACGGCGAGAGCTCCACCGCGTCGATCCCGGGCACCGCCCCCAGCCGCTCGGGTGCCACGCCGTCGGTCGCCACGAGGGCGTGCGTGCCGTCGATCCACTGGGCGCTGGCCACCCCGGGAACGGCGTCCAGCGACGTCAGCAGGTCCGATCCGGCCGTCCCGGGCTGCGCGGTGAGCACGTAGCGGGTCAGGCCGTCGCCCTCGCCGTAGCCGGCGACGAGCTCGACGGAGGGCTGGGCCCACGCCGACCAGACCGCGGCACCGGCATAGCCGGCCACCACCGCCGAGGTCAGGACGATCCCCATGACCCGCTTGCTCGTCATCCGCTGCAGCCCTCCGGCGCGGCTCCCCGGTCGGTCCGGGAGGCATTCCTGGCTCGCTTCGGCACGTCGGGCCCCCCGGTTGAGACGTGGCCGAGCGGATTCACCCGGAGGGAGGGCAGGACCGGTTCCCTAGACTCCGCGCCATGCTGCTGAGCGACCGCGACATCACGGCCGCGATCGCCGAGGGACGCCTCGGGATCGACCCCTACGACCCGGGCCTGGTGCAGCCGTCCAGCATCGACGTCCGGCTGGACCGGTACTTCCGCGTGTTCAACAACTCCCGGTACACCCACATCGACCCGGCGGCGCAGCAGGATGACCTCACCACGCTGGTCGAGCCCGACGGCGACGAGCCGTTCGTGCTGCATCCGGGGGAGTTCGTGCTCGGCTCCACGCTGGAGGTCATCAGCCTCCCCGACGACCTCGCCGCCCGTCTGGAGGGCAAGTCCTCGCTCGGGCGGCTCGGTCTGCTGACCCACTCGACCGCGGGGTTCGTCGACCCCGGCTTCTCCGGCCACATCACGCTGGAGCTGTCCAACGTGGCCAACCTGCCGATCACGCTGTGGCCCGGGATGAAGATCGGCCAGCTGTGCATGTTCCGCCTCACCAGCACGGCGGAGCACCCCTACGGCTCGGCGGTGTACGGCTCGCGCTACCAGGACCAGCGCGGCCCCACGCCGTCGCGGTCCTACCGGAACTTCACCCGCGCGGAGACCCGCCGTCCCGACTGATCCGTGAGCTGACCGGCGGCTCCGCGCCGGCGACCTCGATCCCGTCGCCGCCGGGGCTGCCGCCGTCGGCGGCCGGCAGCAGGTGCGCGATCTCGTCGTCGACGTACCGGTTCCGGGTGACCAACCAGCCCAGGGACCAGAGAGCGGCGACCCCGGCCAGGACGAGCACGAACATGCCGTCGTACCCGCCGGTGGCGCCGCGCAGCACGCCCACCAGCAGCGGGCCGGCACCGGCGACCAGGTAGCCCCAGCCCTGGGTGACGGTGGACAGCGCCGCCGTCGTCACCGGGGTGCGGGCCCGCAGGCCCAGCAGCGCCAGCACCATCGCGAAGGTGCCCAGGCCCAGGCCGAGCAGCACCATCCACAGCCACGGCGCGGCCAGCGGGGCCGTCCACAGGCCGATCCAGCCGGCGAGGTAGCAGCACATGAAGAAGCAGAGCAGCGGCCACTGCCAGCGGGGGCGGACGGTCAGCACGGGCACGATCGCGTTGACCGGGATGGCGACGATCGAGTTGACGCCCAGCAGGAGTCCGGCCGTCGCGGCGCTCAGGCCCGTGTCGCGCAGGTACTGGGCCGACCAGCCGACGATCACGTAGGCCTGCATCGCCTGCAGGCCGAAGAAGGCGGTGAGGGCCAGCGTGAGGCGGCTGCGCAGCACCACCCGCAGCCCGACGGCGGCGTGCGAGGCGCGCGAGGCCCCCGGGGTGGGGCGCACGAGCAGCCAGGGGAGCGCGGCCACGAGCGCCACCGCCGCCCAGATCCCCAGCGCCCAGCGCCAGCCGTCCTCGCCGACGGCGTCGGCGATCGGCTGGGTCGCGACAGAGGCGACGGCCGCCCCCACGCTCAGCGCGGTGCTGTACGCGGCCACCAGCAGACCGGTGCGATCGGGGAAGTAGCGCTTCACGATGCTGGGCAACAGCACGTTGCCCAGGGCGCCGCCGGTCATCGCCATCACGGTGCCGACGACGAACAGGGCGAACGAGCCCGCGGCGCTGCGCAGGACCAGCCCCGCCGCCATGGTGAGCAGCGCGCCGGCCAGCACCTGCGAGTCGCGGAACCGGGCCGACAGCGGCGGACCGGCGAAACCGAGGGCGGCGAAGCAGAGCACCGGCAGCGAGGTCACCAGTCCGGCCAGCCCGCTGGACAGCCCCAGACCCGTCTCGATCTCCTCCAGCACCGGGCCGATGCTGTTGACGGCGGTGCGCAGGTTCAGGCCGGTGAGCACGATGGCCACGGCGATCAGGGCCAGGCCGCGTCGCCGGGACCCCGCCGGGGCGAGGACGGGCGGGGCGCTGCGACTCACCCCGCGATCGTCCTCCATGGCGGGCGGAACACCGCGGTCGGGTTGGTTGCCCGGTGCACCTCAGCTGCGCACGCCCGCCACCCTGGGCACGGTGCGCGGGACGCGGTGCCAGACGGCGCGCTGCAGCGCCAGCGTGGCCAGCGCCGCGACCAGGATCCCCACCAGGTTGATGGCCAGCTGGGTGGCGGCGCGGGTGAACTCCTCGCGCCCGCCGAGAGCCAGGGCGAGGGCCATGTCCGCCGCTGCGGGAACGGTCGTCACCGAGATGAAGACGCCGACCAGCGCGCCGCTCTTGGTCGAGGTCAGCGACAGGACGCCGGCGATCCCGGCGAGGACCGCCACCACGACCGACCACCGGTCGGGCGCGGTGATGAAGCCGGTCGCGGGGCGCTCGGCGCTGAGGAGCTCCGTGCCGAACCAGCCGAGACCCCGGCCGGCGAGCACCGCGAGGGTGGTGATGGTGATCGCCACCAGGAACCCCACGAGCAGCGAGGTCGCCGCCTGCCGCACGATGGAGGGCCGGCGGTGCAGGAGGGCGACGGCGAGGGCGGCCAGGGGAGCGAACTCGGGGCCGAGCACCATCGCGCCGATCACCAGGACCGCCGAGTCGTTGATGATGGCCACCGCGGCCAGCAGCGTGGCGATGGTGAGGAACGCCAGGTAGGAGACCGACAGCGAGGAGTCGGCGTCGGTGGTGCGCACCACCTGCTCCCAGACGACGGCGTCGGCGCCGTCCCCGGGCGCGTCGTCCTCCGCGCGGCGGGCCGCGGAGGAGACGGCGGCGTCCACGGCCACCATCGCGATCCCGCCGTCCCGGTCGATCCCGAGGTCGCGCATCGCCGCGACCAGGCCGTCGGCCGACTCGCGGGCGACGTCGGCCAGCACCAGGTCCCCGGCGGGGGCGACCGAGGCGCCACGCAGCACGGCGAGGTGCGCGGTCCCCGGATCGTGGGCGAACAGGTCGCGCACCTGCTCGGTCCGGTCGGCGGGCACGGTCACCCGCAGCTGCAACAGCATCCGGCCACTGTGCAGGGTCCCGCCGCGGGCGTGCGAGGGGTGGGGGAGAGTGTGGTCCTTCCCTGGCTACACCGGAACGACGACGGCGCGCGTCCCCCTCGCAGGTGTTCGCGCGCCGTCGTCGGTTCGAGTGGGTCAGTTCTCGGGGTCGTGGATGGTGTTCGCCGAATCCAGACCGACCACGTCGTCGGCCTTGGTGCCGACGTCGGCACCCTGCTCCGCGCCCTGGGCGGAGACCGCCACCGGCTGCATCGAGCGCAGCAGGATCTGGCTGACGTCGAGGACCTCGACGTGCTCGCCGGCCTCGCCGTTCTGCTTCTTGCTCGTGAGGGCGTCGCTCAGCATCGTGATGCAGAACGGGCACGCGGTGGAGATGACGTCGGGATCGAGCTCGAGCGCCTCCTCGGTGCGCTCCATGTTGATCCGCTTGCCGATCTTCTCCTCCATCCACATGCGGGCACCGCCGGCACCGCAGCAGAAGCCGCGGTCCTTGCAGCGGTGCATCTCCTGCGTGGTGAGGCCCTGGACGGAGTCCAGGATCTCGCGCGGGGGCGTGTAGACCTTGTTGTGCCGGCCCAGGAAGCACGGGTCGTGGTAGGTGACCTTGCGGTCGACGGGCGTGACCGGGGTCAGCCGGCCCTCCTCCACCAGCTGTCCGAGCAGCTGCGTGTGGTGGATGACCTCGTACTCGCCGCCCACCTGCGGGTACTCCTTGCCCAGTGAGTTGAAGCAGTGCGGGCAGGTCGCGACGATCTTGCGGGTGCCGGGCACGCGACCCTCGAAGACGCCGTTGAGGGTCTCGACGTTCTCCATGGCCAGCTGCTGGAACAGGAACTCGTTGCCCATGCGGCGGGCCGGGTCACCGGAGCAGGTCTCCCCGTTACCGAGGACGGCGAACTCGACGCCGGCGGTGTGCAGCAGCTCGGCGACGGCCTTGGTGACCTTCTTGGCGCGGTCGTCGACGGCGCCGGCGCAGCCGACCCAGAACAGGTACTCGACCTCGTGCGGGAGCGGGCCGTCGGCCACGCGCACCTCGAAGTCCAGCTCCTTGATCCAGTCCTCGCGGACGTTGCCGCCCATGCCCCATGGGTTTCCGCGCTTCTCGAGGTTGGTCATCATGACGCCGGCCTCGGACGGGAAGTTCGACTCGATCAGCACCTGGTAGCGGCGCATGTCCTGGATGTGGTCGATGTGCTCGATGTCGACCGGGCACTGCTCGACGCAGGCGCCGCAGTTGGTGCAGCTCCACAGGACGTCGGGGTCGATGACCCCGCCCTCCTCCAGGGTGCCCACCAGCGGGCGGTGGGCCTGCGCGTCGTTGGTGCCTTCGATGCGGGCGTAGCCGGAGGCCCAGACCTGCTCGTCGCTGGGCTTGAGGACGTCGTAGTCCGGCATGGTCTCCGCGGCGGTCTTCTCACCGAGGATGTAAGGGGCCTTCGCGTAGAGGTGGTCGCGGAGGTCCATGATCACCATCTTCGGGCTGAGCGGCTTGCCCGTGTTCCACGCCGGGCACTGGCTCTGGCAGCGACCGCACTCGGTGCAGGTGCTGAAGTCCAGCATTCCCTTCCAGGTGAAGTCCTCGATCTTGCCGCGACCGAAGACGTCGTCCTCGCCCGGATCCTCGAAGTCGATCAGCTTGCCGCCGCTGGACATCGGCAGCAGCGGGCCGAGCGCGGGGGCGCCGTCGGCGTTGCGCTTGAAGTAGATGTTGAAGAAGGCGCTGAACCGGTGCCAGGCGACACCCATGTTCAGGATCCGGCTGAGGACGACCAGCCAGGCCAGCGAGACCACGATCTTGACGAAGGCAACGATCGACAGCAGGTCCGGGCTGTCGGGCAGGACGCTGCCCAGGGCGCTCGCGACGGGGTGCGACCAGGCCGGCGCGTCGGTGAGGTCGGAGGAGACCTTGAGTGCGCGGATCAGCAGGATGCAGGTGCCGACGATCAGGACGACGGCCTCGACGAAGTAGCCGCGGCCCTCGTTCGACCCGGCGAAGCGGCTCTTGCGGCCCTGGCGGCGCGGGTGGTCCTTCTGGCGCCGGTAGATCAGGTAGACGATGCCGAGGATCGTGCCCGTGCCGATGATGTCGGCGAACAGGTTCCACAGGCTCCACTCGCCGATGATCGGCAGGTGGAACGCCGGGTTCCAGACCTCGCCGAACGCCTCGACGAGGGTCAGGAACAGACCGTAGAAGCCGACGAACACGAACCAGTGCGCGATGCCGATCGACGACCACTTGAGCATGCGGGTGTGGCCGAGCGACTCGATCGCGAGCGTCTTCAGCCGCGTCTTGACCGGCCCGAAACGGGTGCCGTCGGGCTGGCCGGTGCGGATGATCCGCACCATCGCGCGCACGGCGCGGTAGGCCAGGACCGAGGCCACGATCAGGAACAGGACGCTGATCGTCCCGAGGACGATCTGCAGCGGGCCCGTCATGTTTTCCTCCCCGGACGCCTGGCGGCGTCGGCTGACTCCCGTCGGCCACGTGGGGCGACGAGGCTGGATGTGGTGCGCGCTCCCTCGGCTCGCTCTCGCGAGCCGGTCGTGCGGGCGCGTGCGGGCACCACTGCCCGCACTGCTGCGCACGATAGCGGGCGCGCCAGAAGGCTACTCGCGGGTAATCCGATGTGGGGATCACGATCCGTCGGGACGCGGCCGCCGCCGCGCGCAGCTGCTCGGCCGTCGCGTGTCCGGTGAGCACGGTGGCGTCCATGGCGACGACGACGGCGTCGTCGAGAGGACACTCCCGGGCGCAGTCGACCAGCGTGCTGGGCGCAGAGGTCAGCCGCACCGGCCCGGAGCGCCATCGTTCCTCAGGCGCCAGGGTGCGCAGGCCATGACGTAGCCCGTGCCACGGCGCCACTGCCCGGGATCGGTGAGCCGGACGAGAACGTCGGCGGACCCGGGCAGCGGCATCTGCCAGACCCGGGCGGCCGCCCGTGGCTGGTTACTGCGGCCGCCCTGCCCACGGGCCAGGCTGCCGAGCTGGTCTCGTCGGTGGGGCGGGAACCGCTCGAGGCGTGGACGTCGGCCCGGAGTGTGGACGGCGGCCCTCGCCGCCGGCACGCGGACCCCGCGCTGGAGTGCGAGGACGGGGTGCTGCTGGCGAGGTCGGCGCCGTCGACCGCGCATCCCGCGGCGATACGGCGAAGTTGAGTCGAGGGGACGCACCCCGGGAACACGGCTGCACCGAGTGCCGTTAAGCTGGGCAGGAAAGTTGAGCGAACCCGGCGCAAGGCTTGCCGGCGCCGCGGTTCCTCGGCCGACCCACACGGACCAGCACCAAACCCAGCACACGGAAGAGAGGCCATCTCCATGGCTCGAGCGGTCGGTATCGACCTCGGCACCACCAACTCCGTCGTCACCGTCCTGGAGGGCGGCGAGCCGACGGTCATCGCCAACTCCGAGGGTTCGCGCACCACCCCGTCGGTCGTCGCCTTCGCCAAGAACGGCGAGGTCCTCGTCGGCCAGTCGGCCAAGAACCAGGCGGTCACCAACGTCGACCGCACCATCCGGTCGGTGAAGCGCCACATGGGCACCGACTGGAAGACCGACGAGATCGACGGCAAGCGCTACACGCCGCAGGAGATCAGCGCCCGCACGCTGCAGAAGCTGAAGCGGGACGCCGAGACCTACCTGGGCGAGCCGGTGACCGACGCCGTCATCACCGTCCCCGCCTACTTCGAGGACGCCCAGCGCCAGGCGACCAAGGAGGCCGGCGAGATCGCGGGCCTCAACGTCCTGCGCATCGTCAACGAGCCGACCGCGGCCGCGCTGGCCTACGGCCTGGACAAGGGCGAGACCGAGCAGACGATCCTCGTGTTCGACCTCGGTGGCGGCACCTTCGACGTCTCGCTGCTGGAGATCGGCGACGGCGTCATCGAGGTCAAGGCCACCGCCGGTGACAACCACCTCGGTGGT
The DNA here is from genome assembly GCF_002938425.1 of Blastococcus atacamensis. Taxonomy (GTDB): domain Bacteria; phylum Actinomycetota; class Actinomycetes; order Mycobacteriales; family Geodermatophilaceae; genus Blastococcus; species Blastococcus atacamensis. Next base: position 8,721 of record NZ_POQU01000102.1, read on the forward strand.
GACGACTGGGACGAGCGCGTCGTCAAGCACCTCGTGCAGACGTTCAACGCCTCCAACGGCATCGACCTGTCCAAGGACAAGCTGGCCATGCAGCGCCTCCGCGAGGCCGCCGAGAAGGCGAAGATCGAGCTGTCGGGTGCGCAGTCGACGAACGTCAACCTGCCCTACATCACCGCCGGCGCCGAGGGTCCGCTGCACCTCGACGTCACGATCACCCGCGCCGAGTTCCAGCGGCTCACCCAGGACCTGCTCGACCGGGCCCGCGCGCCGTTCAACCAGGCGATCCGCGACGCCGGCATCTCCGTCGGCCAGATCGACCACGTCGTCCTCGTGGGTGGCTCGACCCGCATGCCGGCCGTGTCCGACCTGGTGCGCGAGCTGACCGGCGGCAAGGAGCCCAACAAGGGCGTCAACCCCGACGAGGTCGTGGCCATCGGTGCCGCGCTGCAGGCCGGTGTTCTCCGCGGCGAGGTCAAGGACGTCCTGCTCCTCGACGTCACCCCGCTGTCCCTGGGCATCGAGACCAAGGGCGGGATCATGACCAAGCTCATCGAGCGCAACACCACGATCCCGACCAAGCGCAGCGAGATCTTCACGACGGCCGACGACAACCAGCCGTCGGTGCAGATCCAGGTCTTCCAGGGCGAGCGCGAGATGGCCGCCTACAACAAGAAGCTCGGCATGTTCGAGCTGACCGGTCTGCCGCCGGCGCCCCGCGGCGTCCCGCAGATCGAGGTGGCCTTCGACATCGACGCCAACGGCATCGTGCACGTGTCGGCCAAGGACCTCGGCACGGGCAAGGAGCAGTCGATGACCATCACCGGCGGCTCGGCCCTCCCGAAGGACGACATCGAGCGGATGATGAAGGACGCGGAGGCGCACGCCGAGGAGGACAAGCGCCGCCGCGACGAGGCCGAGACCCGCAACCTCGCGGAGTCGCTGCAGTACCAGACCGAGAAGTTCCTCGCGGAGAACGGCGACAAGATCCCCGCGGAGAAGAAGGACGAGCTCGGCGAGGCACTCTCCGAGCTGCGCTCGGCCCTCGGCGGCTCCGACATCGCCGCCATCAAGGCCGCGCAGGAGAAGGTGGCCCGCGTGTCCCAGGAGGTCGGCGGGGCGCTCTACGCCCAGCAGGCCGAGGCGGCCGGTCCGGAGGCCGGCGGTGACGCCGGTGCCGAGAGCGCGTCGACGACGAACGACGACGACGTGGTCGACGCCGAGATCGTCGACGAGGACACCGACCGCCGATGACAGAGCGGGAAGAGCAGCCGCGGGTCGTGATCCGGGACAAGCGGCGGATCGACCCGACCACTGGTGAAGTCCGTGCGCCGGCCGGCGAGCAGCCGGCCGGCGCACGGCCCCGTCCCGACCTCCCAGGGGAGCAGATGAGCGAGCACGAGACGCCGGCCGCCGAGCAGCCGGTGGAACAGCCCGTCGCCGGGAACGGTGGTGGCGACCTGGCCCAGCAGCTGGCCGAGCGCACCGAGGACCTGCAGCGGGTCACCGCCGAGTACGCCAACTACCGGCGCCGGGTCGACCGCGACCGCACGCTGGTCGTCGACCAGGCGGCCGAGCGGTTCGCCGCCCAGCTGTTCCCGATCGTCGACGACATCGAGCGGGCGAGGGACCACGGCGACCTCACCGGCGCCTTCAAGGTGGTGGGCGACCGCGTGCTCGGGCTGCTCGACGGCCTCGGCGTCGAGGCGTTCGGGAAGGCCGGCGACGAGTTCGACCCGTCGCTGCACGAGGCGGTCATGCACGACACGTCCGCCGAGGTCGGCGTCCCGACGGCCAGCACCGTTCTGCGGCAGGGTTTCCGCCGCGGGGACCGCGTGCTGCGGACTGCGATGGTCGCGGTCACCGAGCCCGAGAACCCGGCGCCCGCCCAGGAGCCGGCCGCGGCGCAGCCGTCCGGCGACGAGACCGGCGCCTCGGCGTCGGACTGATCCGGAGAGGGGGCGTCGATGAGCACCCGTGACTTCATCGAGAAGGACTACTACGGCGCGCTCGGCGTTCCCCAGAACGCCGACGCCGCCGCGATCAAGAAGGCCTATCGCAAGCTGGCCCAGGAGCTGCACCCGGACAAGAACCCGGGCAACGCCGAAGCCGAGGCCCGCTTCAAGGACGTCTCCGAGGCCTACGACGTGCTCTCCGACCCGAAGCGGCGCGGCGAGTACGACGACGCACGGCGGTTGTTCGGCGCCGGGGGTGCGGGCGCCCGGGCCGGGTTCCCGGGCGGTTTCCCGGGCGCCGGGCCCGGCGGTCAGCCCTTCGACCTCGGCGACCTCTTCGGCGCGGCCGGTGGGGGCGCTCGCAACGCCGGCGGACTGGGGGACCTCCTCGGCGGCCTGTTCGGCGGCGCCGCCGGCGCCGGCGGCGGTGCCCGGGCGCGGAGCCAGGCGGCATCCGGACCGGCGCGCGGGCAGGACGTCGAGACGGAGGCGACGCTCTCCTTCGAGGAGGCCGTCCTCGGCGTGACGGTGCCCCTGCGGATGCAGAGCCCGGGCACCTGCGCCACCTGTGCCGGGAGCGGGGCCAGGCCGGGCACCAGCCCGCACATCTGCACGGTGTGCCAGGGCGCCGGAGTGACCAGCCGCAGCCAGGGTGCGTTCGCCTTCTCCGAGCCCTGCCGGAACTGCCGCGGCAGCGGGCAGGAGATCGACGACCCGTGCCCGACCTGCGCCGGCAGCGGCATCACCACCCAGACCCGCACGATCACCGTCCGGATCCCGGCCGGGGTGAAGGACGGCCAGCGCATCCGGCTCGCCGGCAAGGGGGCGCCGGGGCGGCGGGGCGGGCCGGCCGGTGATCTGTTCGTGGTCGTCCACGTGGCCGAGCACCGGCCTGTCACTGCCACAGG
>NZ_POQU01000103.1 GCF_002938425.1 Blastococcus atacamensis
CTCGATGGCCCACCCACCCCCTCACTGGTGTCGTTCCGGGGCCAGGTAGGCTTGACGAGGTTCACGGGCCTGTAGCTCAGGCGGTTAGAGCGCATCCCTGATAAGGATGAGGCCGGAGGTTCAAGTCCTCCCAGGCCCACCCGTGTGCCCGGAGTCCCCGGACTCCGTGCCCTCCGGTCGCCGTTCCACGGCGGGCGAAGCGCTCGAGGAGGTTCTCCACGTGCTGAAGAAGCTGGCGGTCGCCGTTCTCGCGGCCGGGGCGCTCGCCGCGGTCCGGCGGCGTTCCGGGGGCAAGGGCGAGGCGGACCTCTGGCACGAGGCCACGAGCGGCCCGGGGGCGGTCAGCACGCCCACCCGCTGAGTCACCGGCCCGGCAGGGCCGACTCCGGGGACGTAGCTCAATTGGCAGAGCACCGCCTTTGCAAGGCGGGGGTTAGGGGTTCGATTCCCCTCGTCTCCACCCTCAGGTCGCCTTCGGGGCGCCCACGGGTGACCGTCTCCCGCAGCGGGGCCGGCGCCGCGGCCATCACAGCTCGGGTTCCGGTCGCACGCCCAGCGTGTCGTCGACCGTGCTGAAGGCCGGCCGTAGTGCCGTGCAGGCCCTGACCGCCAGGACCTGTGGTTCGTCGGAGCCGGCGTCCCGCAGGGGGTGCACGTCCGGCCGCGACGGGGTGCGGCGTCGCGCTCGCGGCCGCGGTGGGAGAGTGGAGCCGTGACTGAATCGACTCCCGCCCGCCGCGCGGTCCTGCACACCAACCACGGCGACATCACCGTGGACCTGTTCCCCGACCACGCTCCGAAGACGGTCGCCAACTTCGCCGACCTCGCCGAGGGTCGTCGCGAGTGGACGCACCCCGCGACCCGCGAGAAGACCACCGACAAGCTCTACGACGGCACGGTCTTCCACCGGATCATCTCCGGCTTCATGATCCAGGGTGGCGACCCGCTCGGTCAGGGCATCGGTGGACCCGGCTACCAGTTCGGCGACGAGATCCACCCCGACCTGGCCTTCACCAAGCCCTACCTGCTCGCCATGGCCAACGCCGGCCCCGGCACGAACGGCTCGCAGTTCTTCATCACCGTGGCCGCGACGACGTGGCTCACCGGCAAGCACACCATCTTCGGCGAGGTCTCCGACCAGGCCGGCCGCGACGTCGTCGACCGCATCGCCGCCGTGCAGACCGGCCGCAACGACCGTCCCGTCGAGGACGTCGTGATCGAGTCCGTCGAGGTGCAGCGCAGCTGACACCGACCGCCGACGACGGCCCCGTCCAGGACCCCACCCCGAGCGAGCGAGGGGTGGGGGGGACGGGGTCCTCCGGCTGCTACCGGCATCCGGACCGGCCCACGGGCATCTCCTGCACCCGCTGCGGCCGTCCGATCTGCCCGGAGTGCATGATCCCGGCCTCGGTGGGTTTCCAGTGCCCGGAGTGCGTCCGCGAGGGCAATGCCTCCGTCCGGGCGCCCCGGAGGCAGGGGGCCTGGCGCACGGCGAGCCGTCGATGGGGCGTCGTGAGCGTCAGCCTGGTGGCGGTCAACGTCGCGGTCTTCGTCGTCACCGCCGTGTCCGCGGTGATGGCCGGGAGCCCGCCGCTGTCGAACTCCGACTCCCCGGCCTTCGACGCGCTGTCCCAGTGGCCCTACGGCGTCTCCCTCTTCGACCAGTGGTGGCGCGTGGTCACCGCAGCATTCCTGCACATCGGACCGCTCCACCTGCTCATGAACATGCTGGCGCTGCTGTTCCTCGGTTCGGAGCTGGAGAACGCGCTGGGCAGGGTCCGGTACCTGGCCCTCTACCTCGTCTCCGCGTTGGGCGGGGCCGTGGCCGTGCAGCTGTTCGGTGATCCCCGCGTGCCGGTCGCGGGCGCCTCGGGGGCGATCTACGGCCTGCTGGGTGCGCTGGCGGTCCTCGCCCTGGCCAGGCGGCAGGACGTGCGCGGCGTGCTCACGCTGGTCGCCGTCTACGTCGTCTTCAGCTTCCTGCCCGGCATCTCGCTGCTGGGCCATCTCGGCGGCCTGGTGACCGGGGCGCTGACGGCCGGAGTGTTGCTGGCCACCCGCCGTCGTCCGGCCGTCCAGGGAGTGGGCCTCGGACTGCTGGCCCTCGTGCTGGGAGGCGTCGCGCTCACCGTGCCGACCGTCGCGGTGCTCGGCCTCTAGCCGCCGTTCCGCCACGCCGCCAGGGCCCGCGCGACCTCCTCGGGGTCGGCGCCGAGATCCCAGCGGCCGAGGACGACCAGCACGCCCTCGTCCTCAGGGCCGGCTGCGGTGTCCAGCTCCAGCGTCCGCACCGTGGTGCCCAGCCGCCGGGTCGCCCGCACCCGGACCCGGAGCAGGCCCCAGGGGAGCACCCGCCGGCCGGTGAGGGTCGCGACCTCCAGGCCGTCGTGGGTGGCGGTGAGCCGCGGTCGCAGGACGGCGTCGCGGACGGCGAGGGCGATCAGGAGCACCGCCGCCGCACCGACGAGGATCCGGCCGGCATCGTCGAGGACCACGGCGACGGCGGCCAGCAGGAGCCCGCCGACCGCGAGGCCGACGGGCAGCGCCACCGGAGGAGACCACCGCACCACCCCAGCCTGCCAGGTGGTCGACACCTACGATCGCGAGCGGGGCGGCCGCTCGGCCGGCCCGGGGTCGTCGTCGACGAGGAGTGGGTCCATGCGTGATGCCGTCATCTGTGCCGCCGTCCGTACACCGGTGGGCAAGCGCGGAGGAGGGCTCTCGGGCGTGCACGCTGTCGACCTCTCCGCGCACGTGCTGAACGCGCTGGCCGAGCGCTCCGGCATCGACCCGGCCGTGGTCGAGGACGTCTTCTGGGGCTGCGTGAGCCAGGTCGGTGAGCAGACGTTCAACATCGGCCGGAACGCGGCGCTGGCCGCGGGATGGCCCGAGTCGGTGCCCGGCACCACGATCGACCGGCAGTGCGGTTCCTCCCAGCAGGCGGTCGCCTTCGCCGCCGCGACCGTGATCAGCGGCCAGGCCGACGTCGTCGTCGCCGGTGGGGTCGAGTCGATGAGCCGGGTCCCGATGGGCGCCGCCCGTGGTGACGGTTCGGCGGGCAAGCCCCTCGGCCCCCGGTTCATGGAGCGGTACGACGGCGTGAACCCCAACCAGGGCATCGGCGCGGAGATGATCGCCGAACGGTGGGGCTTCTCCCGGACCCAGCTCGACGAGTTCAGCCTCGCCTCGCACGAGAAGGCGGCGAAGGCCCAGGCCGACGGGGCCTTCGACGAGGAGATCGCCCCGGTCACCCTGGACGACGGCACGGTGATCCGCGCCGACGAGGGGATCCGGGCGGGCGGGACGCTGGAGAAGCTGGCCTCGCTCAAGACGCCGTTCAAGGAGGACGGGGTCATCAGCGCCGGCAACGCCAGCCAGATCTCCGACGGTTCGGCCGCGCTGCTGGTCACCACCAGCGAGAAGGCCCGCGAGCTGGGGCTGCGGCCGCTGGTCCGCATCCACACCACGGTCATGGCCGGCGACGACCCGATCATCATGCTGACCGCGCCGATCCCGGCGACCCAGAAGGTGCTCGCCCGCTCCGGGCTGTCCGTCGAGGACATCGGCGTCTTCGAGGTGAACGAGGCCTTCGCGCCGGTGCCCCTGGCGTGGCTGGCCGACCTCGGCGCCGATGCCAGCCGGATGAACCCGCTCGGCGGGGCGATCGCCCTCGGTCACCCGCTGGGCGGTTCGGGTGCCCGCATCATGACCACGTTGATCCACCAGATGCAGGCCGGCGGCATCCGCTACGGGCTGCAGACCATGTGCGAGGGCGGCGGCACGGCCAACGCCACCGTGCTGGAGCTCCTCGACGCCTGATCCCCGGCGGCCCGTCCCGCCGCGACGACCGACAGCCCTCGCTGAACGCCGGCGGGGGCTGTCGGCGTTCCGGGGGACGGCCGGTCCGCCCCGGGGACCGGACGGGTCCGTCCACACCACTGGCCGAACAGGTGTATCCGCAGGTCAAGGGGGTAGTGCGTGCGGACCGTCAGCGTCTCGACGGCACGGACATGTCGACTCGTCCACAGCTGGGTACACAGCTGGGGACAGACTCACACGGCTGTAGTTACGCGGCTGGACGTCCTGTCACACGAGTCCCACGCGAGGGAAAACCGCAGGTCAGCGCGGTTCTGCCGGTCGACGGCCCTCCACACTCGGTGGACAACCCTGGGGGTGGAGCGCCATGTCGACCTGTGGACGACGGGTGCCGGTCTGTGCACACCGTCCACAACGCCGGTGACGGGCCGACCATGAGTGCGCGGAACGCAGAAGGCCCCCGTCCCGGGGGCGGGGACGAGGGCCTTCGAGACCTGGACGACGGCGGTTTCCGCTACCGCCAGCGCATGGACATGATGAGGCCGGCGACCATCGCGCCGAACCCGATCGCGAAGTTCCACGCCGACAGCGACACCATGAACGGGATGCGGTCACCCGCCACGTAGTAGACGACGATCCACAGCAGGCCGATGAGCATGAGGGCGACCATCAGCGGCGCGTACCAGCGGGGGCTGGGCTGCAACACCTTCGCCTGCGCGCCCCGCGCGCGGAGCGCCTCCTCCGGCGGGGTGTACACCGACTTCTTGCGCACCTTGGACTTGGGCAACGCGTACTCCCTCCCGGGGGCGGGGCTCGTCCTCCCCGGCCGCAACTGGCACCAGCCTAAACTTCCGGACGACGCGGACGGCGCTGCGTTCCCCGAGCGCGCCGCCGCCGTCCCCCTCAGGAGGTGAGTCGTGGCCCTGTCGCTGCTGCGCCGCCGTCCCTCCGCCTGGGGCGCGCTCGTCCCGGTCGTCGCGCTGGCGGCGGGCCTGTTGTTCGCCACGTCGGGGCGCACCGCGCAGGGCTTCGACCTCCGGGCCGGCGAGATCACCCAGCTGTCGGAGCTGATCCGGGAGCGCGACGCCGCCGTCGCCCGGCAGGCGGCGCAGCTCACCGCGCTGCAGCGACAGGTGCAGGAGCTCACCGAGGAGGCGGCCAGCCGCAACGGCGTCGTGGCCGAGGCCACGGCACAGGCCGCCGCCGGCGGGCCGGCAGCGGGGCTGACCCCCGTCTCGGGCTCCGGCGTCGTCATCACCCTGGACGACGCTCCACCGCGATCGGACGGCAGCCTGCCCACCGGCGCCCGGCCCGACGACGTCGTGATCCACCAGAGCGACGTCCAGGCCGTCGTCAACGCGGTGTGGGCCGCCGGTGCCCACGGCGTCGCGGTCATGGACCAGCGGTTGATCTCCACCAGCGCGGTGCGCTGCGTCGGGAACACGCTGCTGCTGCAGGGTCGCACCTACTCCCCGCCGTTCGTCGTCTCGGCGGTCGTGGACGCCTCGGCGGTGCGCGGCGCGCTCTCCTCCTCACCGCAGATCGCCGTCCTGCGCCAGGCCACGCAGGCGTTCGGCCTCACGTTCGAGGTACGCGAGCGGCCCCAGGTCACCGTCCCCGCCTACGATGGCGGCCTCACCCTGCAGTACGCGTCCGCCGGCTGACCGGCGAGGCCGCGGCGCGGACCGACGAGGAGGCACCGCCATGAGCACCACCGACCGGCCGGTCCTCGTCGTCGACAACTTCGACAGCTTCGTCTACAACCTGGTCCAGTACCTGGGCCAGCTGGGCGTGCGCTGCGTGGTGCGGCGCAACGACGCGGTGACCGTGGACGAGCTCGCCGACCTCGACGTCGCCGGGGTGCTGCTCTCCCCCGGGCCCGGCGCGCCCGCGAACGCCGGCGTCACCGTGCCGATGGTCCGGGCCGCCGCCGAGCACGGCACGCCCGTCCTGGGCGTCTGCCTGGGCCACCAGGCCATCGCCGAGGCGTTCGGCGCCGTCGTGGTCCGCGCACCGGAGCTCCTGCACGGCAAGACCAGCGAGGTCCTGCACGACGACCGCGGGGTCCTCGCCGGCCTGCCGTCGCCGTTCACCGCGACCCGGTACCACTCGCTCGCCGTCGACCCGGCGACCGTTCCCGACGAGCTGGAGGTCACCGGGCGCACCCCGTCGGGCCTGGTGATGGCGCTGCGCCACCGGGAGCTCCCGATCGAGGGCGTCCAGTTCCACCCGGAGTCGGTGCTGACCGAGGGTGGCCACCGGATGCTCGCCACCTGGCTGCGGCAGTGCGGCCTGGAGCCCGACGAGGAGCTCGTGAGCGCCGCCACCGCCGCCGCGCAGCGACTGTCCTCCGCCAGCGCCTGATCGGCCCCACGAACGCAGCAGGGCCCCTCCCGGACGGGGAGGGGCCCTGCGGTGCGCCGGGAGCCGCTACTGCGGCGTCAGCGGGTCGTTGTCGGTGTCGGTACCGGTGCCGGTGCCCGTGCCGCCGCCACCGGTCGCCGGCGGCGCGGCCGGCGGGGTGGTGGTGGTGGTGGTGGTCGGCGTGGCTGGCTCGTCCGGCGGGGTGGGCACGGCCACGACCAGCGTGATGATGTCGTCGCCGCCGACATCGGTACCGGCCTGCGGGTCGGTCTCGAGCACGGTCCCCTGCGGGACGGAGTCGTTCTCGGCGTTCTGCACCTCGATCTGCCCGGCGCCGATACCCAGGTCCTGCAGCGCGGCGCGGGCCTGCTGCTCGGTCTGGTTCACGACGTCGGGCATCTCGACGGTGCCGGTGGAGACGTTGAGCGTGATCACCTGGTTGCGGCCCGCCTGGGTGCCCTCCGCGGGGTCGACGGAGACCACGCGGCCCTCGTCGACATCGACGGACTCCACCGGGCGGCGGCCCACGTTGGTGAAGCCCGCGGCCTCCAGGTTCGCCCGCGCCTGCTCCTCGGTGAGCCCCTCGACACCCGGGATCGTCAGGGTGTCCGGGCCGGAGCTGACCACCAGGTCGACCTCGCTGCCCTCGTCCACGCGGGCGCCGGCGGCGGGCGTGCTCTCGATGACCCTGCCCTCGGGCACGGTCGTGCTGGCCTCCTGGGTCACCTCGTCCACGGCCAGTCCGGCGCCCTCGATCGCGGTGCGCGCCTCGGGCTCGGTCAGGTTGACCAGGGTGGGGACGGCCACCTGGTCGACGGTCGGTGTCTCGTCCTCGGCGCCGAGCGAGACGGCCAGGGCGACCGCGCCGCCGATCAGGAGCAGGGCGAGGACCGACACGATGGCGATGATGCGGCGCTTGCGGCGGCGTGCCTGGTCGTCGTCGTCCCACTCGTCGCCGTAGTTCCCGTACCCGCCGACCGGGGCGCCGATGATGGCGGTCTTCTCGTCCTCGCCCATCACCGGTGTCGCCTCGACGCGCTGCCCGGCGAGCGCCCGCAGCAGGTCGTTGCGCATGTCGGCGGCCGACTGGTAGCGGTTGGCCGGGTTCTTGCTCATCGCCTTGAGCAGGATGGCGTCCAGCTCGGGCGGCACCTCGCGGTTGATCGACGACGGCAGCCGCGGGTCCTCGCGCACGTGCTGGTAGGCCACCGACACGGGGGAGTCGCCGGTGAACGGCGGCGCCCCGGTGACCAGCTCGTACAGCAGGCAGCCCATCGAGTAGACGTCGGAGCGGGCGTCGACGCCCTCGCCGCGCGCCTGCTCGGGGGAGAGGTACTGGGCGGTCCCTATCACCGCCGCGGTCGAGGTCATCGTGGCAGCGGAGTCCGACACCGCGCGGGCGATGCCGAAGTCCATCACCTTGACCGTGCCCTGCGGCGTGATCATCACGTTCCCGGGCTTGACGTCCCGGTGCACGATGCCGTTGCGGTGGCTGAAGTCCAGGGCGCCGCAGATGTCGGCCGCCAGGCTCATGGCGCGCTCGATCGGCAGGTGGCCCTCGCGCCGCAGCACGTCGCGCAGGGTCTCGCCCTCCACGAACTCCATGACGATGTAGGGGGTGGCGCCGGCCGGCGTGCGGTCCTCGCCGGTGTCGTACACCGCGACGATCGCGGGGTGGTTCAGGGACGCCGACGCCTGCGCCTCGCGCCGGAAGCGCACCTGGAACGACGGGTCGCGGGCCAGGTCGCTGCGCAGCACCTTGACGGCGACCTCGCGGCCGAGGCGCAGGTCGCGACCGTGGTGCACCTCGGCCATGCCACCGCGGCCCAGGACCCCGCCGATCTCGTAGCGCTCGCCGAGCACCTGCGGCGTGGTCATCGGGGGTCCTCTCGGGCGGTTCGGTGCGTGCACCGCGGCGTCCGCGCGCGGAACCGCCCGGCTGCGGGCCCGGCGGACAGCGGGCCGACGGCGAGCCTAACCGCCGCACGACCCCGATCCCGGGAAGCGGCGACGGCCGATCTCACTGGTCGTCACCTGCAGGTGCCGCAGCGTTGTCCTGCGCCTGGCCGTCGTCCGCTGGTTCGGTCGGCTCGACGGCGGGCGGCGGGGTGGCGGTCGTCGGGCCGGGGGTCCCGCCGGCGGGCGGCGGCGAGACGGTCGTCGGCGACTGGCTCGTGGTCGTCGGAGCCGTGGTGGTCGGCGGCGTCGTCGTGGTGGGCGCCGGCGCCCGCGTGGTCTGCTCGCGAGGCTCGGTCGGCTCCTGCTCCTCCTCCTGCTCCGCCTCGGGGTCCCACGCCTCGTCGGTGACGAAGAGGGTGACCTCCTCGCCGGCAGCGGCAGCGCGGCCGGCGGGGTCGATGCCGGCGACGTCGCCGGCGTCCAGCGGCTGCGTCACGTCCTCGAGGAGGTCCTCGTCGGCGGACTCCTGCACCGGCACCAGACCGGCCGCCCGGAGCAACTGCTCGGCGGAGGCGGCGTCCCGGCCGACGAACTGCGCGGGGTCGAGGAACATCCCGGTGGGCTCGGCGCTGGTGGTCGGCGCGCTCGTCGTAGGACCGGCGGACCGGTCGCGCTCCTCCTCCCCGCCGGAGAACACCACCCAGGTGATCCCGCCGATCAGGAGGAGCAGGACCAGCGCCGCGGCGGGCCAGATCCAGCGCCGCCGCCGGGCCGGCTCGCGCTGCTCGGGCTCGTCGGGCAGCCACTCGTCCTCGTCGTCCGCGGGCCCGTGCAGCGGCGGCATGGGCCGACCACCGGTGACCGGGGTGACGACCGGCATCCCGGCCGCGGGGGTGGCGAACACCTGGGTCCGGCCGTCGGCGGCCAGGTCGACCACCTGGGTGGGCGCCGTCGCGGGACCCATCACCGTGGCGGCGGCCATGCTGCCGCCGGCGACCACGCTCCCTCCGGAGGCGACGCGGCGCACCGCCTCGGCGAAGTCGCCGCCGTCGGCGAACCGCTCGGCCGGGTCCTTGGCCAGGGCGCGGTCGATGAGCAGCCGCACCGCCGGCGGGATGTCGCCGGGCAGCGGCGGCGGGGGACGGTTGATGTGGGCCAGCGCGATGGCCACCTGCGAGGCCCCGTCGAAGGGACGCGCCCCCGCCAGGCACTCGTAGCCGACGACGCCGAGGGAGTAGACGTCGGAGGCGGCGTTGACCTCGAGGCCCTGCGCCTGCTCGGGGGAGAGGTACTGCGCGGTGCCGACGACCATGCCGGTGCGGGTCAGCGGAGCGGCGTCCCGGGCCTGGGCGATGCCGAAGTCGGTGAGCTTCACGACCCCGTCCGGGCGCACGATCAGGTTTCCCGGCTTGATGTCGCGGTGCACGACGCCGGCCCGGTGCGCGGCCGACAGCCCGTCGGCGGACTGGCTCAGCACGTGCAGCGTCCAGTCGACGGGCAGCCGGCCCTCCTCGTGGAGGATCGTCACCAGCGGCTGGCCCTCGACGAACTCCATGACGAGGAACGCCAGCGTCTGCTGCCCGCTGTCGTCGGTCGTCTCGCCGTAGTCGTAGACCGAGGCGATGTTGGGGTGCGTGAGTGCTGCGGTGTGCCGGGCCTCGTTGCGGAACCGGGCCAGGAAGCTCGGGTCGTTCGTGTACTCGGTCTTGAGGACCTTGGCCGCCACGATGCGGTCGAGGACCTGGTCGCGGGCCTTCCAGACCTCCCCCATGCCGCCGGTGGCGATGGGTGCGGTGATCTCGTAGCGCCCGGCCAGCAGACTCCCGATGCCCAGTGCCATCAGCCGCCCTGCCCCTCGAAGTAGGCCTGCATGACGTCACGGGCGATGGGTGCCGACGTGTCGCCCCCGGTACCCCCGCCGTTGGCCACGAAGACGGCCACCGCGATCTTCGGGTCGTCGGCCGGTGCGAAGCCCATGAACCAGTTGTGGTCGGGGACGTCGGCGCGGACCTGCGCGGTGCCGGTCTTGCCGGCGACCTCCATGCCCTGGATCCGGGCGGCCCGGCCGGAGCCGCGCGCCACGACGCTGACCATCATCTCCGTGAGCTGGTCGGCGATCTCGGCGGAGATCGGCTCCCGGAGCTCCTCGGGATCGGTCTCGTCGATGACCGAGAGATCCGGCGCGAGCAGCTGGTCGACCAGGTAGGGCTTCATCTGCACGCCGTCGTTGGCCACCGTGGCCGCCACCATCGCGGCCTGGAGCACGGTCATGCGGACGTCCCGCTGTCCGATGGAGGTCTGGCCCAGCGCCGCGTCGCTCTCGATGTCGCCGACGTGGCTGTCCGCGACCGGCAGCGGGATCTCCATGCCCTCGTCGTCCAGACCGAACGCCTCGGCCTTCTCGCGGATCTTGTCCTCGCCGAGGTCGATGCCGAGCTGGGCAAAGGCGGTGTTGCAGGAGATCGTGAGCGCGTCGATCAGGGGCTGCTCCTGGCTGGGGTCGCAGCGGGAGTTGTTGAAGTTCCGCAGCTGGGTGCTGGACTGCGGCAGCGTCATGATGTCCGGCGCGGGCACGACGGTCTCCGGCGTGTACCCCTCCTCCAGCGCGGCGGCGGACACGATGACCTTGAACAGGGACCCCGGCGGGTAGTTGTCGGCGATCGCCCGGTTCACCCGCGGGTCGGGCCCCTCGCCGCCGGTGATCTCGTCCATGTAGGTGCGGATCGCCTCGGGGTCGTGCGAGGAGAGCTGCGCCGGGTCGTACGTCGGGGTGCTGGCCATGCCGAGGATCGCCCCGGTCGACGGGTCCAGGGCGACGACCGCACCTGTCACGCCCTCCAGGCCGGCCATGGCGGCCTGCTGGACGGCGGGGTCGAGGGTCAGGACGACGTCTCCGCCCGCGGGGTCGCGGCCGGTGAACAGATCGGCGATCCGGCGCACGAACAGCCGGGAGTCCTCCCCGGCGAGCACGTCGTTCTCGGCGTCCTCGATCCCGGTGTTCCCGTACACCAGCGAGTAGTACCCCGTGACCGCGGCGTACAACGGCCCCTGCGGATAGGTCCTGAGGTACTCGAGCCGGTCGTCGGTCGGCACCGAGACGGCGACGTCGTTCCCGGAGACGACGATCGAGCCACGCTCGCGGTCGTACTCCTCGGCCAGGACGCGGGTGTTGCGGTCGTCCTTGCGCAGCTCGTCGGAGCGCACCACCTGGATGATGTTCACGTTGATGATCAGCAGCGTGAACAGCACCAGGACGCTGATGGCCACGCGGCGCAGGGGCGCGTTCACGGCGTCACCACCTCCGTCGGCGCGTCCCCGAGCCGGACCGGGGCGGCGTGCGGG
>NZ_POQU01000104.1 GCF_002938425.1 Blastococcus atacamensis
GCACAGCTGGACGAGGGCGTCAGCGGACTGCTGGGCGCGGGTGCGCATGTCACCGGCGGGACGCGAGGCCTGCACGATCGACTCGATCGCGGCCTGGAACTTCTCCCCACCGACCGCGTCGAGTTCGAACCGGCCGGTCAACGAACCATCCGCGTGCTTGGCCAGGGTCAGCGACCGCTGCTCGGTCGGGTCGGGCTCGGCGCCGTCGGGGTCCAGCCGGTCGAGGTAGTGGCTCACCGCTCTCCGCAGCTCCGCGTGCGGCCGGGAGGCAGCGACCTCGGCGAACACGGCGTCGATGCCGGCCAGGTCGACGTCGTGTTCCTCCGCCGCGGCCACGTTCGCCGGCGATGCGACCGGCGCCACGGCGGCGACCGCTTCAGCCGACACGGTGCCCGCCGCGAACGCTGACGCGAGGGCAGGCAGCTGCTCCAGGGCACGACCATTGCGCACCACCCGGCCCGCCTCAGCGGCCGACAGCCGGGCATGGCCGCGCAGCCAGGCGGTCATCGACGCCTTGCCGTCGAAATCGGCCGCGCCGGCCAGCTCGCACTGCCGCACCGTGCGCGTCACCTCGGCCGCCAGCCGGTTGGACAGCGCCAGCAGGTCACCCAGGCGCTCCAGGAGCGCCGGCCCGAACAGCCCATCGATCCGCTCGGCGGAGAGCCCGCTCAGGTCGGCGGAGAACCCGCCCGGGGCTGGCTCCACCACCGCTGGACCAGTCGAACGCATGTGCGAATACTAGCCGAACCGACTGACGATCGCAGGGCGAATCCCCAGGTCAACGGCTCGTCCACAGGTTCCGGCGAGGCCTTGACCGCACCTGAGGTCAGGCGGTCCCGACGCGGTAGCCCGACCCGGTGGCCACGACGTCCACCACGTCGCCACCCGGGCGGCCGCAGCGTCGTTCGCAGCCGGCCCAGTGCTGGCGTGCGCCGTCGACCGGCAGCGTTCCGGCGATGACGGCGGCGGTCGCGTCGGCCCGGACGTCGGCGAGGGACTTCGCGCAGCCGGGCAGCCCGGCGCATGCCGTCAGCCGGGTCCACGGGCTTCCCGGGTCCAGCACCAGCCCGGCCTCCACCAGCCGCGGCGCCGTCGCGTCGTCCGCCTGGTCGGGCACCACGACGCCGCGCCACGGGGTCAGCTGCACCTCGGCGGCGACCGCGACGAGCAGGCCCACCTGCGGTTCGGTGAGCCGTCCCAGCGGGACCACCGCAGCCAGCGCCGTGCGACCGTCGTCCTGGCGGATCGCACCCACCGGCCGGACCCGCGGCTGGGTCGGAACCTCCACGAGCGCCGCGGCGGCCGTCCCGAGTCGCGCGCCCACCCGGGCCGGACCGTCGGTCAGCTCGGCCAGCCGCCAGGCGGTGCCGCCCTGCGCCGCACGCTCCTCGAGGAACGCCCGGGTGGCCGCCAGCGCGAGCGGCACCGCCTCGGCCGGCTCCGCGCGCAGCCCGCTGTCGGTCCCGGCCAGCGTCAGCGCGACGTCCCGAGGCCCGAGGGCCAGCAGGCCGACGTCCCCGCCGAGCGCGGCCACGTCACCCCGGCCGTCGTCGAAGGTGGCCAGGAACCGGCCGGGCAGCTCGGCCAGCGAGGGATCCGCGCAGAACCGCGCATCGAAGTCCCGGACCCAGTTCCGCGCGTCCACCGCGCCACCTGAGCGGCCGGTCAGCACGCTGGCCAGCAGGTTGCGCGCCGTCTCGTGGGTCGCGCTCGGCAGCAGCCCCGCCGACGCCAGGCGTTCGCCGAGCTCACCCTCCGCGCCCGCCTGGATCCCGCGCAGCTGCACGTTCCCGCGGCTGGTCAGCTCCAGGGCGCCGTCGCCCAGGTCGAGGGCGGCCGCGCCGAGCACCCGCAGCTGCGCCGCGGTGAGCAGGCCGCCGGGCACACGCACGCGTGCCAGCCGCCCGTCGGCCGCGGCATGCGTCTGCAGTGCTCCGGGGCAGGCGTCGACACGGAGGCGGGCCGGGGCCGGAAGGGACATCGCGGGCCAGGCTAGTGCGCGGGACGAGCCTCCCCCGGCTCCGTCCCGACGACGGCTCAGGCAGGAGCGGGCGCGGAGCCGTCCGGACCGGCCGTCGCGGCCATCACCTCGAGGGCGATCGGTTTGATGTCGTCGACACCGACGGTCCTGCCGGCGGCCACCTGCTCGCGGGTGCGCATCTCTCGGGTGGCGTCGGGTGGAAAGGCGTCCATGCCCGCCTCGCCGCGGGTCAGCAGCAGGTAGGCCACCTCCACACCGGCCGCCGTCCACGCCGCCACCGCCGACGACGTGCCGTACTCCACGTCGTCGGGATGGGCGACCACGCACAGCACGCGGCGGAAGGCGTCGGCGGGCAACGGCGGGACCAGCGACGACGCGGCCATGGCGGCAGGTCAGGACGGGTGAGGCTCCGGTGGCGCTGCATTTCCCACGCGGGGCACCATGACCGACGTGCGGGCCGATGCGTGGCGCCCGGTAGCGTTCGGGCCTCCACGGCAGTGCAGCGAGGAAGCCGGTGCGATTCCGGTGCGGTCCCGCCACTGTGAGCCCTGCCCCTCGGGGCGGGGCGAGCCAGACACTCCGGCTGCCGTACCCATCGATTCGGGGCGCGGACCCCGAGGGAGGCGGCGCCGCCGTGTTCACCCTGCTCTCCACCAGCGACACCGACCTCCTCTCCGCCCGCGCCTGCGGCGCCGACTGGCGACTGGGCAACCCGGCCCGGCTGGACGACGCGGGGATCGCGGCGCTGGCCGAGGGGAGCGACCTCGTCGTCGTCCGGATCCTGGGCGTCCGCCGCCAGTACGAGCAGCTGCTCGCGCCGCTCCTGGCCGGCCCCGCGCCGGTCGTCGTCCTCGGTGGTGAGCAGCTGCCGGACGCGGAGCTGATGGAGCTGTCCACCGTCCCGATGGGCGTGGCCACCGAGGCGCACGGCTACCTGGCGCAGGGCGGGCCGGACAACCTCGTCCAGCTGCACCGCTTCCTGTCCGACACCGTGCTGCTCACCGGCGAGGGCTTCGAGCCGCCGTCGGTGGCGCCGGACTGGGGCGTGCTGGACCGCGAGCCGCGCACGACCAGCGGCCCGACGGTCGCCGTCCTCTACTACCGGGCCCACCACCTGGCCGGGAACACCGGCTTCGTCGAGGCGCTGTGCGCCGCGATCGAGGACGCCGGCGGGCAGGCGCTGCCGGTCTTCACCTCCTCGCTGCGCTCCGTGTCCGACGAGCTGCTGGCCACGCTGAGCACCGCCGACGCCCTGGTCGTCACCGTGCTGGCGGCCGGCGGCTCCCGCCCGGCCACGGCCTCGGCCGGCGGGGACGACGGCGCGTGGGACGTCGGCGCGCTCGCCGCCCTCGACGTGCCCGTGATCCAGGGGCTGTGCCTGACCCGCTCCCGCGCCGACTGGCTGGCCGACGACGACGGGCTCTCCCCGCTGGACGTCGGCAACCAGGTCGCCATCCCGGAGTTCGACGGCCGGCTGATCAGCGTACCGTTCTCGTTCAAGGAGACCGACGAGGACGGGCTGACCTCCTACGTGCCCGATCCGGAACGGGCCGCCCGGGTGGCCGGCACCGCCGTCGCGCACGCCCGGCTGCGGCACACCCCGCCCGCCGAGCGGCGCATCGTGGTCATGCTCAGCGCGTACCCGACCAAGCACGCCCGCATCGGCAACGCGGTCGGCCTGGACACCCCCGCGTCGGTGGTCCGGTTGCTGGCCGCTCTGCAGGGCGCCGGGTACGACATCGGCCCGTTCGACGGTCCCGACGCGCTGCCCGGCGTCGCCGACCTGGACGGCGACGCCCTGGTGCACGCCCTCATCGCCGCGGGCGGGCAGGACGAGAACTGGCTGACCGAGGAGCAGCTGTCGGGTAACCCGGTGCGCATCGCTGCCTCCGACTACCGGCGCTTCTTCGACACCCTCCCGGCCGACCTGCGCGAGGCCATGACCGAGCACTGGGGCGAGGCGCCCGGAACGCTGTTCGTGGACGGCTCGGGCCCGGACCAGGCGATCGTCTTCGCGGCGCTGCGCGCCGGCAACGTCGTCGTGATGGTGCAGCCGCCCCGAGGCTTCGGCGAGAACCCGATCGCGATCTACCACGACCCCGACCTGCCGCCGTCCCACCACTACCTGGCCGCCTACCTGTGGCTCCGGGAGACCTTCGGCGCGCACGCGATGGTGCACGTCGGCAAGCACGGCAACCTGGAGTGGCTGCCGGGCAAGACCGTGGGGCTGTCGGCCTCCTGCGGCCCGGACGCCGCCATCGGCGACCTGCCGCTGATCTACCCGTTCCTGGTCAACGACCCGGGCGAGGGCAGCCAGGCCAAGCGGCGGGCGCACGCGACCCTGATCGACCACATGGTGCCGCCGATGGCCCGCGCCGACTCCTACGGCGACATCGCCCGGCTCGAGCAGCTGCTCGACGAGCACGCGAACGTGGCGGCGATGGACCCGGCGAAGCTCCCGGCCGTCCGGGCGCAGATCTGGACCCTGCTGCAGGCCGCGAAGCTGGACTCCGACCTGGGGCTCAACGAGCGCCCGGAGGACGACCACTTCGACGAGATGATCCTGCACGTCGACGGGTGGCTCTGCGAGATCAAGGACTCCCAGATCCGCGACGGCCTGCACGTGCTCGGATCCCCGCCCAGCGGCCAGGACCGGATCGACCTGGTGCTGGCGATGCTGCGCGCCCGCCAGATCTGGGGCGGCGCGGTCGCCCTGCCGGGACTGCGCGAGGCCCTGGGCCTGACCGAGGACGGCACGGCCGGGCTCAAGGCCACCGACGAGGTCGAGGCGCGGGCCGAGGCGCTGGTCGCCGGCATGGAGGCGCGCGGCTGGGCGGCGAGCGCCGTCGCCGACGTGGTCGGCGCGGTGCTCGGCACCATGGACGACGACGTGGCCGCCGTCCTGCGGTTCGCCGTCGACGAGGTCGTGCCCCGGCTGGCCCGCACCACCGACGAGATGGACGCCACGCTGCACGCGCTGGAGGGCGGCTACGTGCCGGCGGGCCCCTCGGGCTCACCCCTGCGCGGACTGGTCAACGTGTTGCCGACCGGCCGCAACTTCTACTCGGTCGACCCGCGCGCCGTGCCCTCGCGGCTGGCGTGGGAGACCGGCCAGGCGATGGCCGAGTCGCTGGTCGAGCGGTACCGCACCGACACCGGGGAGTACCCGCGCTCGGTGGGTCTCTCGGTCTGGGGCACCTCGGCGATGCGGACCTCGGGTGACGACGTCGCCGAGGTGCTGGCGCTGCTCGGCATCCGGCCGGTGTGGGACGACGCCTCCCGCCGGGTGACCTCGCTGGAGGCGATCGACCTCGAGGAGCTGGGCCGCCCGCGGATCGACGTCACCGTGCGGATCAGCGGCTTCTTCCGGGACGCCTTCCCGCACGTGGTCACCATGCTCGACGACGCCGTGACCCTGGTGGCCGGTCTGGACGAGCCGGCCGAGCTGAACTTCGTGCGCGCCCACGTCGACGCCGACGTCGCACAGCACGGGGACCGGCGCCGGGCCACCACCCGGGTCTTCGGCTCCAAGCCCGGGGCCTACGGCGCCGGCCTCCTGTCGCTCATCGACAGCCGGAACTGGCGCGGCGACGCCGACCTCGCCGAGGTCTACGCCGTGTGGGGCGGGTACGCCTACGGCCGCGACCTCGACGGGGTGGAGGCCCGTCCGGACATGGAGTCCGCCTACCGCCGGATCGCGGTGGCGGCCAAGAACGTCGACACCCGCGAGCACGACATCGCCGACTCCGACGACTACTTCCAGTACCACGGCGGCATGGTCGCCACGGTCCGCGCGCTGACCGGCAGCTCCCCGAAGGCCTACATCGGCGACTCCACCCGCCCCGAGCAGGTGCGCACCCGGTCGCTGACCGAGGAGACCGCGCGCGTCTTCCGCGCCCGCGTGGTGAACCCGAAGTGGCTGGCGGCCATGCGCCGGCACGGTTACAAGGGCGCCTTCGAGCTGGCCGCGACGGTCGACTACCTGTTCGGCTACGACGCCACGACCGGCGTCGTCGCCGACTGGATGTACGAGAAGCTGGCGCAGACCTACGTCCTGGACCCCGAGAACCGCGAGTTCATGGAGCGGTCCAACCCGTGGGCGCTGCACGGTATCGCCGAGCGGCTGCTGGAGGCGGTGGACCGGAAGATGTGGGAGTCGCCGGACCCGCAGGTCCTCGCCGACCTGCAGCAGGCATACCTGGAGACCGAGGGGGATCTGGAGGGCGGGGAGTCCCCGGCGCAGGTCCGCGGCTGAGGGGTCGGAGCCCGGCCTGGCTCCGTCGTCCTGCTGTCAGACTGGGCCGGTGCGCGAACTCCGTCACTCCGGCTCGGTCACCGTCGGCGCGTCCCCGGAGGCGCTCTACGACCTGGTCTCCGACGTGACGCGCACCGGCGAGTGGAGCCCGGTCTGCGAGGCCTGCTGGTGGGACCAGGGGGCGTCCGGCCGGGTGGGCGACTGGTTCACCGGACGCAACGTCACCCCGGCGCGCACGTGGGAGACCCGCTCGCGCGTGGTGGTCGCGGACCGCGGACGGGAGTTCGCCTGGGAGGTCGGGAAGTCCTCCGTCCGCTGGGGGTTCACCCTCGCCGCTGTCGACGTCGGCACGGAGCTCACCGAGCAGTGGGAGTTCCTCCCGGCCGGGCAGGCGTTCTTCGTCGAGCGCTACGGGGAGGCGGCCGACGAGCAGATCGCCGACCGCACCCGCGACGCGCACCTGGGCATCCCGGTGACCCTGGCAGCCATCGAGCGGATCGCCGAGGGCTGAACCGCCGGCCTCGTGGCCCTCGCCGGTGCACCCGCCGGCCCAGGGCCGGGCGCGCTCCCCGGTGGAGGTCGCGGCGATCCCCGCCGGTCGACGACGCCGAGCACCGTTCCGGGGAGCGCCCGGCGACGGAGGAGGTCGCCGGCGGACCTTATCCGGCGGCTGCGCCGCGGACCGCCCGGCCGGTCAGCACGCCGGAGACGGCCACGGTCACCAGGCCGGCGGCGACCACGGTGAGCAGGCCGACGCGCAGCCCGGCGGCGTCCGCGATCACCCCGACCAGCGGTGGGGAGGCCAGCAGGCCGACGCGCAGCAGCCAGTTGATCAGCGAGAGGCCGGCTCCCGGAGGGAGCCCGGGGAGCCGGTCGGCCGCGGCGTAGGCGGCCGGCACCACTGTCGCGGCGCCCAGCCCGGCGACCGCGAACCCGGCCAGGGTCCCGGGAACCGACGGGAAGGCCAGTGCCAGCCCCATCCCGGCCGCGATCAGCACTCCACCCACGCGGGTCACCGCGCGCTGGCCGAACCGGTCGACGACGCGGTCACCGGTCAGCCGGCCCACGGTCATCGTCGTCTGCAGCGCCACCAGCCCCAGTCCGGCGACGGCCGCGCCGGCACCCAGGTCCTCGCGCAGGTAGATGGCGCTCCAGGAGGCGCCGGCGTCCTCGACGAAGACCCCGGCGGCCGCGAGCAGGCCGAGGGCGGCCAGCAGGAGGGCGGCGCGCGAGAGCGGGGCACCGGCGGCCCCGGTCGTCGTCTCCTCGTCGGCTGCCCGGTCGTCCGCGTCCGCGCCGGGCAGCATCGCCCGGGCGGCGACCAGTGCCACGACCGCGAAGGAGGCGCCGACGGCCCCCAGGTGCACCGGCAGGGGGACAGCGAGCCCCGCCGCAGCCGAGCCGATCAGGGCCCCGGAGACCGCGCCGATGCTCCAGAGGCCGTGGAAGGCGTTGAAGATCGACCGGTCGTAGCGGCGCTGCACCCGCAGGCCGTGGGCGTTCTGCGCGACGTCGACCAGCGCGTCGATCGCGCCGGCCAGCAACAGGACGCCGGCCAGCGCGAGCCACGACGGCGCCAGTGCGACCGCGCTGATCACACCGGCCAGCACCACCAGGCCGTAGGCGGCCACGCGTCCGGACCCCAGCCGCCGGATCAGCGGCGGGGACCAGAGCGCGGCGAGCAGGGCCCCGACCGGGGCGGCGGCGAGCGCGGTGCCCAGGGCGGCGTTGCTCAGGTCGAGCGCGCCCTTGATCTCCGGCAGCCTGGGCAGGACGTTGGTGAAGAGGACGGCGTTGACGAAGAACCAGGTGCCGACGGCGGCACGGGCGGCCCGCGGCGGGGCCGCGACCGGAGGAGCGGACGGCACGCCCCCGATCCTGTCAGGCCCCTTGCGGTCCGGCTCGGCCCGTGCCCGGGGGCTCAGCCCGCCGCGGCCGGCCGGGACAGCGAGACGCCGAAGTCGCCGTCCGGATCGGTCCACCAGTGGGTGAGTTCCAGCCCGGCCGCGGCCAGCTCCGCCTCGACCGTCTCGCGACGGAACTTGGCCGACACCTCGGTGCGCATCTCCTCACCGGCGGCGAAGGGGACCTCGAGGTCCAGTGCGGCCACCCGCACCCGCTGGTCGATCCGCGAGCGCAGCCGCATCTCGATCCATTCGGAGCCGGCGTCCCAGACCGCCACGTGCTCGAAGGCGGCGGGGTCGAAGTCGGCGTCCAGCTCGCGGTTCAGCACGGCGAGGACGTTGCGGTTGAACTCGGCGGTGACGCCGGCCGCGTCGTCGTAGGCGCGGACCAGCCGGCCGGGGTCCTTGACCAGGTCGGTGCCCAGCAGGAACGAGTCGTCCGGACCGAGCGTCGCGGCCAGCTCCGTGAGGAACGCGGTCCGCGGCGCCGGCTCGAGGTTGCCGATCGTGGAACCCAGGAAGGCGACCATCCGGCGTCCCTCGCGCGGCAGGGTGCCCAGGTGCCGGGTGAAGTCCCCGATCACCGCGGCGATCTCGACGCCCGGGAACTCGGCGCTCACCGACGTCCCGGCGGCCCGCAGCACCGAGCCGTCCACGTCGACGGGCACGAACCGGCGCAGGGTTCCGGCGTCGCGCAGGGCGCTGAGCAGGAGGCGGGTCTTCTCCGAGGTGCCGCTGCCCAGCTCGACCAGGACGTCCGCGCCGGACGCCACCGCGATGTCCCCGGCCCGGGCCTCCAGGACCGCGCGCTCGGCCCGGGTCGGGTAGTACTCGGGCAGCCGGGTGATCTGGTCGAACAGCAGGCTGCCGCGCTCGTCGTAGAACCAGCGGGGCGGCAGGGACTTGGGCGTGGCGGTCAGCCCGTTGAGGGCGTCCGAACGCAGCGCCGCGTCGGCGTCGCCGGGGGAGAGGTGGCTGGTCAGGGTGAGCGTCACGCGGGGTCCTGTCGGTCGAGGGGGGTGACGGCGACGCCGTCGGCCGTCACCACCACGAGGGAGCGGTCGGGGACGTCGGTCCAGGCGGGGTCGTCGTTCCACGGTTCGCTGGCCAGCGCCGTGCCCTCCGTGGTCACGAGCACCGAGAGCGTGTCGCCCCACGTCGTCGCCACGAGCCGGGCGCCGTCGGCGGCGAGCAGGTTGAGCCGGGCCGCCGGGTCGCGTCGTCCGACCTCCAGGACGACGTCGCCCATCGCGTCCAGCCCGCGGTCGAACACCAGTGCCGCCAGGAGCGCGCTGTCGACGGTGGACTCGGCGTCGCGCACCGGCGGCAGCACCGCGCGGTCCACCCGGCCGTTGTGCGACAGCAGGACCCGCCCGTCGGTGAAGGGGGCCGCGGCGCTCTCCTCCAGCGGCATGCCGACGGTGGCCGACCGGACGGCGGCGACCACGCAGCCGGAGGAGAGCACCGGCGCCACCGAGGCGAAGCTCGGCTCGGCCCACAGCGGCCGTGCCGAACGCCAGCGCGCGGGCTCGGGACGGCCGGGTGCCCAGAAGCCGACGCCCCAGCCGTCGGCGTTGATCGTGCCGTGGCGCTGCCGCCGCGGCGCCCAGGACTGCACCAGCAACGAGGACGGCGGTTCCAGCACCAGCTCGGCCAGGGTGCGCGGCCGGCCGAGCCAGGCGAGGTGGCGGCACACGGTCAGCGGGCCCCGGGGGCGTCGTCCCAGGCCAGCCGGATGCCGCTGAAGATCTGCCGGCGGATCGGGTGGTCCCAGTTGCGGAAGCTCGGCCGGATGACCGACGGCGCCACCGACCAGGCCCCACCGCGCAGCACCCGGTAGTCGCCGCCGAAGAACGGCGCGGAGTAGTCGGCGTAGAGCATCGGGCGGAAGCCCGGCCACGGCCGGAACGGCGACGACGTCCATTCCCAGACGTCGCCGAGCAGCTGCTCGGCCCCGTACGCCGACGCCCCCTGCGGGTAGGCGCCCACCGGGGCCGGGCGCAGCGCGGCCCCGCCCAGGTTGGCCAGCTCGTGCGTGGGCTCCGCCGATCCCCACGGGTAGCGACGCCGGCGTCCGGTCGCCGGGTCCCAGGCAGCGGCCTTCTCCCACTCCACCTCGGTCGGCAGCCGGGCGCCGGCCCACGCCGCGTAGGCCTCGGCCTCGAAGAAGGTCACGTGCTGCACCGGCTCGTCGGGCGGGAGGTCCTCCTCGACGCCGAACCGGACGCGGGTGCCGTCGGGCCCCCAGAACTCCGGTCGCTCCAGGCCCGCGGCGCACCGGTGCTGCCAGCCGCGGTCCGACCACCACCGCGGCGTCCGGTAGCCACCGTCGGTCACGAAGGAGGCGAACTCCGCGTTCGTCACCGGCACCCGCCCGATGTGGAAGGCCGGGACGTCGACCCAGTGGGCGGGCCGCTCGTTGTCCAGCGAGAACGGTTCGGCGGCGGGGTCCACGCCGAGGAGGAACGGGCCGCCCGGCACCGCGACGGAGCTGCCCGCGACGCCGGGCCGACCGGCGGGCAGTGGGGTCCCCGGGCCCAGCAACGCCGCGCCGGGACGCAGGGCGAGGGCCTGGAGCATCGTCTCGTCGTGCTGCTGCTCGTGGCTGACCACCATCGCGAAGTCGAACGGGTCGTCGTCCGGGCCCAGGCGCTCCAGCCGGTCGAGCACCCGGCCGCGGACCTCGCGGCAGAACGCCCGGGCCTCCACGGGTGGGAGCAGGGGAAGGCGCGCCCGCCCGGCCCGCGGATGGGTGAAGGCGTCGTAGAGCGCCTCGACGTCGGGTGGCAGCAGACCCTCCCGCCGGCCGTCGCCGGCACGCAGGAGCCAGAGGTCCTCCTGCTGCCCGATGTGCGCCAGGTCCCAGACCAGCGGGCTGAGCAGCGGAGTGTGCTGGGCCAGCAGGACCGGGTCGTCGTGGTCGGTCAGCAGCAGGGTGCGCCCGCGGGCGCTCTCCAGGTCGCGGGCGAGGCGTTCCCGCAGCGCGGGCGACGTCGGGGACGTCATGGGGGTCCTCCCGGGTCGTCGGTGGCGGCGCGGAGCACGGCGAGCGGATCGGGGCTGCCCGCGCGCCGGAGCACGGCGTCGCCGGGGCTCTCCCCACGCACCACCAGCTCCAGCAGGAGGCCCACCTCGGCGCGCAGGGCGGGCGGGGCGGCGTCGTGGGCGGCGGTCAGGCAGCCGACGGCCGCGGTGCGGAGGGCGGGGTCGGGCCGGCCGAGGAGTGAGTCGGACCTCAAAAGGTCGACGTCTAGTAACATCTAGCGTGCG
>NZ_POQU01000105.1 GCF_002938425.1 Blastococcus atacamensis
CCATCTCCGCGGCCCGGGCCCGCTGGCTGGCGTGTGACGGCAACGTCACCCGCATCGTCGTCGGCCCCGAAGGCCAGCCGATGGACCTCGGCCGCACCCACCGCGTCGTGCCACCCCACCTGCGGCGAGCCGTCGAGCACGCCGACCGGCACTGCGTCTTCGCCGGCTGCGACGCACCCAGCCACTGGTGCGACGTCCACCACCTCGTCCACTGGGCCCACGGCGGAGACACCGAACTGCACAACCTGGCCCTGCTGTGCGAGCGCCACCACACCAAGGTCCACCACGGGTTCCGCATCGAACGAGATGCCGACGGCCGATGGCACACCTACCGCCCCGACGGAACCGAGATCCTCGTCCTCCAGCGCATCACCCAGGAGACGGTCGACGCACGCGCCGGCTGACCGGACCCGACGGTCGGCCCGCGCTCCCGGGACGTAGCGTCTGCGCCCGATGGAGCTCTACGAGTACGAGAAGGACGGCGCCGAGATCTACCGGCAGTCGTTCGCCACGATTCGCGCCGAGGCCGATCTGGCCGGGCTGCCCGCTGACGTGGCGAAAGTCGCGGTGCGGATGATCCACGCCTGCGGGCAGGTCGACCTGGTCGAGGACATCGCCTACTCCCCCGCCGTCGTGCAGCGCGCCCGCGAGGCACTCGACGCCGGCGCACCCGTGCTCTGCGACGTCCAGATGGTGGCCAGCGGCGTGACGCGACGGCGGCTGCCGAAGGACAACGACGTCGTCTGCGCGCTGAACGACCCGCGAACCCCGGGGCTGGCCGCCGAGCTCGGCACCACCCGCACCGCCGCGGCCGTCGAGCTGTGGCGGGACCGGCTCGACGGCGCGGTCGTCGCGATCGGCAACGCACCCACGGCCCTGTTCCACCTGCTGGAGATGGTCGCCTCGGGCGGACCGCGGCCGGCCGCCGTGCTGGGCATCCCGGTCGGCTTCATCGGTGCCGCCGAGTCCAAGGACGCGCTGGCCGCCTCCGACCTGGACTTCCTCGTCGTCCGGGGCCGTCGCGGCGGCAGCGCCATCACCGCTGCGGCCGTGAACGCGATCGCGAGCGACGTCGAGTGAGCGGGCACGGAGCAGTGAGCGGGCGGCTGTACGGGGTGGGGCTGGGCCCCGGTGACCCGGAGCTGGTCACCGTCAAGGCGGCCCGGCTGATCGGCGCGGCCGACGTCGTCGCCTTCCACGCCGCCCGGCACGGCCGGTCGGTCGCCCGCGGCGTGGCCGAGCCGTACCTGCGCGAGGGGCAGATCGAGGAACTGCTCGTCTATCCGGTCACGACCGAGACGACCGACCACCCCGGCGGCTACCAGGGCGCGATCGACGAGTTCTACGAGGCCGCCGCCGCCCGGCTCGCCGCCCACCTCGACGCCGGACGCGACGTCGTCGTCCTCGCCGAGGGGGATCCGCTCTTCTACGGCTCCTACATGCACATGCACAAGCGGCTCGCGCACCGCTACCCGACCGAGGTGGTCCCCGGCGTGACCAGCGTCAGCGGCGCGGCCGCCGCCGTCGGCCGCCCGCTGGTCGAGCGCGACGAGGTGCTCACCGTGCTGCCGGGCACCCTGCCGGCCGACCAGCTGGCCGAGCGGCTCGCCGCCACCGACTCCGCCGCGGTGATGAAGCTCGGCCGTACGTTCCCGCAGGTACGGGAGGCGTTCGAGCGCGCCGGGGTCCTGGACCGCGCCCTCTACGTCGAGCGCGCCACCACCGACCGCCAGCGCTGCCTGCCGCTGGCCGAGGTCGACCCGGCGAGCGTGCCGTACTTCTCCCTCGCACTCCTGCCGAGCCCGCTGACCGCCCAGCTCGTCGAGCCGGCCGCACCGACGGCGTCCGCGCCGGGCACCGGCGAGGTCGTCGTGGTGGGACTCGGGCCCGGCGCCCGGAGCTGGACCACCCCGGAGGCCGCCGAGGCGCTCGCCGCCGCCGACGACCTCGTCGGCTACGGCCCCTACGTCGACCGGGTGCCCGCCAATCCCCGCCAGGTGCGCCATCCCAGCGACAACCGGGTCGAGGCCGACCGCGCCGCGCACGCCCTGGAGCTCGCCCGGTCGGGACGCCGGGTCGCGGTCGTCTCCAGCGGTGACCCGGGCGTCTTCGCCATGGCCGCTGCCGTCCTCGAGGTGGCAGCCCGGCCTGAGTTCGCCGGCATCGCGGTGCGGGTCGTCCCCGGCCTCACGGCGGCGCAGGCGGTCGCCTCCCGCGTGGGCGCCCCGCTGGGCCACGACTTCTGCGTGCTGTCGCTGTCGGACGTGCTCAAGCCCTGGGACGTCATCGTCGACCGGCTGCGCCACGCCGCGGCGGCCGATCTGGTCATCGCCCTCTACAACCCCCGGTCGCGGCATCGGCCGCACCAGCTCGGCGAGGCCCTGCGGGCGCTGCTCGAGATCCGGGCCCCGGAGACGGTGGTGGTCGTCGGCCGCGACGTCGGCGGACCGGAGGAACGGCTCACCGTCACCACCCTCGGCGAGCTCGATCCGGACACGGTCGACATGCGCTGCCTGGTGATGATCGGTTCGTCGCAGACCCGGGTCACGCCGTCGGGCGCGGTGTACACGCCGCGCACATATCCGGGCTGACACGCCGGGGACCGGGAATGCCGCGGCGCTCGTTGCCCTTGGCAACGATCATGCCCGTGCCGACGCTCTCGCGGACCCCCGCCTTCTGGACCGCCGCCGGACTCCTCCTGCTGGTGCTCGCCGCCTCCGGCGTCCCGACGCCGCTGTACCGCGTCTACCAGGACCAGTTCGGCTTCGGCCCCGGCATGCTGACGATCGTCTTCGGCATCTACGCCTTCGCCCTGCTGGCCGCGCTGTTGGTCGTGGGTGGGCTCTCCGACCACGTCGGACGGCGCCCCGTGCTGGTCGGCGGCCTACTGCTCCAGGCCGCCGCGATGGTGGTCTTCCTCGCCGCCGACGGCATCGGCTGGCTACTCGTGGCGCGGGTGGTCCAGGGGCTGTCGATGGGTGCGCTCACCGGCACGCTCGGCGCGCTCCTGCTCGACACCCAGCGCCCCGACCGGCCGCTGGGACCGCTGCTGAACAGCGCGGCTCCCGGACTGGGCCTCTCCGTCGGTGTCGTCGGCGCCGGGCTGGTCGTCGAGTACGCCGCCTCGCCGACCCGGTGGGTGTTCGCCGCCCTCACCACCGCGCTGGTCGTGGCCGCCGCGATCGTGGCGTTCCTGCCCGAGACCTCCCCGCGCGCGCCCGGGGCGCTGGCCTCGCTGCGGCCCACGGTGCGCGTGCCCCGCCCGCAGCGCCCGGCCTTCCTCACCGCGCTGCCGGTGCTCGTGGCCGCCTGGGCGCTGGGTGGGCTCTACCTGTCCCTCGGCCCCTCGCTGGCCGCCTCGGTCTTCGACCTCCGGGCGCCCCTGATCGGGAGCCTGCTGGTGCTGGCCATGCAGGGGTCCGCCGCGATCGGTGCGGTGCTCGGGCACAACCTCCCGCCCGAGCGGGCCATGGTCGCCGGAGCGTCGGTCTTCGCGATCGGCGTCGGCGGCACGATCGCGGCCCTGCTGACCGGCGTCACGGTCGTGTTGTTCGTCTCCGCCGTCGTCTCCGGACTCGGCTTCGGCATGGCGTTCCTCGGCGCGGTCGCCACCGCCAGCCAGGGCGTGGCCCCCGCCGAGCGCGCCGGCCTGCTCTCCAGCGTCTTCGTCGTCGGCTACCTGAGCTTCAGCATTCCCGCGATCGTGGCGGGCTCGCTCTCCGCCGTCGTGCCGCTGGAGACGGTCACGGAGATCTACGCCGCGGTTCTCGTGGTCCTCGCGCTGACGGCGGTGGCCGGCGTGCGCGCGCGCCGCCGGGCCGTACAGCGACCCGACCCCGCGTCGCGCGCGGTGCAGGAGTCGCTGGCCGCCTGACCGGCGGTCAGCGCCCCGGGTAGGGGGTCGCCCGCAGCGCCCGCGCCAGGTGCGCGGCGTTCTCGGCGAGGGTCGCCGTCGTGGAGGCCACCGCCTCGGGCGTCTCGTCGAGGTCCAGGTAGTCGGTGCCACCCATCGCCTGGTCGTTCCAGTAGGTGGAGCCCTGGGCGGGGATCGTGAAGCCGATGTCGTTCAGTCCCTGGAACAGGTCGGCGACGATCTTGTGGGCACCGTCCTCGTTGCCCACGACGGACACCACCGCCACCTTGCCCGTGACCAGCGGCCGACCAGAGTCGTCGGTCTCGGACAACTCGCCGTCCAGCCGCTCCAGCACCCGCTGGGCCACGCTGCTCATGTGCCCCACCCAGGTCGGCGTGGACACGATCAGGATGTCGGCGGCCATCGTCTGCGCGCGGATGGCGGGCCACTCGTCCCCCTCCCCCATGTCCACCTCGACGCCGGGCCGGACGTCGGAGTCGACGACCCGCACGACGTCGCCGGTGACGCCGTGCTCGCCCAGTTCGGCGAGCACCTGACGGGCGATCAGGTCGCTGCTGGACGGCGCGGGCGAGGCCTTGAGGCTGCAGACCAGGGCGAGTGCGCGGAGCGGGGCGGTGTCGGTCATTCCGGTCCTCTGCCCAGCCGACCTGCGCTTTCACACATGACGATCAGATCGCGCACCAGGGAACTCGGGTTCCCTGTCGCTCACGGCCGCAGGACGGCGTCCGGAAAGTTCCCCACCCGCTCGCGCAGTTCCGCCTCCGCTCCCGGCCCACCTCCCCGGGGTCCCGGTCGCGCAGCCACGGCGGGATCTCGGTGCGGGCGCCCTCGGCGCACCCGAGGTCGGCGCCGACGTAGGTGCCCACCGTGTTGCCGGTGCGGCCGGGCTCCCCGGGTGGCCGCGCGGTGAACAGCGAGATGGCGTCGCCCGACGGGTTGCGGCTGGACGCCGACTCAGCAACGACGATCTCGTCCCAGGGCAGCCGGGCGAAGTCACGAGGCAGCGTCAGGCCGGAGGCCTCGCCGCGGGAGCACGCGACTCATGTCCGGCCAGCCGGGCGAGGGCCTCGGCCACCGTCGCCACGACCGGCACGCCGGGCGGCAGCGGTGGCCGGCGCACCAGCACGACCGGGACCCCGAGCTCGCGGGCCGCGACGAGCTTCGCCGCCGTCATCGTCCCGCCGCTGTCCTTGGTGACGACGACGTCGACCCCGTGCGCCCGCATCAGCGCCCGCTCGTCCGACACCGTGAACGGGCCGCGCGCCAGCAGCACCGTCGCCCGCGGCGGCATCGGCGGCGCGGGCGGGTCGACCGACCGCACCAGGCAGCGCCCCGGGATCCCGGCGAACGCCGCCAGGCCCTGCCGTCCCGTCGTGAGGAAGACCGAATCGAACCCGGCGACCGCACGTGCTGCTTCTTCCAGTGACCCGACCCACTGCCAGTCATCGCCCTGCTCAGCGACCCAGCCGGGTCGTTGCAGTCGCAGCAACGGAACACCCGTGGCGGCTGCGGCGCGGGCCGCCGAGTCGGTCATCGACGCCGCGAAGGGATGCGTCGCATCGACGACGGCGGCGATCCCCTCGGCACGCAGCCAGGCCGCCAGACCGTCCGCACCGCCGAAGCCGCCCATCCGCACCTCCCCCGCCGGCAGCACCGGGTCGGCCACCCGGCCGGCGAGCGAGCTGACGACCTCGACGCCGTGCTCGACGAGCGCCGCCGCCAGCGCGCGCCCCTCACCGGTGCCCCCCAGCACCAGCACCCGCCCGGTCATCCCGGCCCGCCGTGCATGCTGATCGGGTGACGACGGCGGCGGAGGGCACCGGCCTGCGGTCCGGCTGGACCACCGGCGCGTGCGCCACCGCGGCGACCACCGCGGCCTACACCGCGCTGCTCACCGGCGAGTTCCCCGACCCGGTGACCATCGACCTGCCGCACGACCGGCACCCCGCCTTCGCCCTGGCCACCGAGCTGCTCGAGCCCGGCACCGCCTCCGCGGGCGTGGTCAAGGACGCCGGCGACGACCCCGACGTCACCCACGGCGCGCTGGTGTCGGTGCGGGTGACGCACGGCGTCCCCGGCGCGGGCGTGGCCTTCCGCGCGGGCGAGGGCGTCGGCACGGTGACCAAGCCCGGCCTGCCGCTCGACGTCGGCGAGCCGGCGATCAACCCGATGCCCCGCCAGTTCATCCGCGAGCACGTAGCCGCGGTCGCCGCCCGGCACGGCGGCACGGGCGACGTCGTGGTCGAGGTGTCGGTCGAGCACGGCGCGGAGCTGGCGCGGCGCACCTGGAACCCGCGGCTGGGCATCCTCGGCGGGCTGTCGATCCTCGGCACCACCGGCGTCGTCGTCCCGTACTCCTGCTCGGCGTGGATCGACTCCATCCGCCGCGGCATCGACGTCGCCCGGGCTGCCGGGTACCGGCACGTCGCGGCCTGCACCGGCAGCACCAGCGAGCGGGTCGCGATCGAGCAGCACGAATTGCCCGAGGACGCGCTGCTGGACATGGGCGACTTCGCCGGGGCCGTGCTCAAGTACCTCCGCCGGCACCCGGTCGACCGGCTGACGATCGCCGGCGGCATCGGCAAGCTCGCCAAGCTGGCCGACGGCCACCTGGACCTGCACTCCGGGCGCTCCCAGGTCTCCTTCGAGTCGCTGGCCGCCCGGGTGCGCGACGCGGGCGGCCCGCCCGGGCTGGTGGCCGGCGTGCGCGCCGCCAACACCGCGCTGGACGCCCTCCGGCAGTGCGAGGCGGCCGGCCTGCCGCTGGGCGACCTCGTCGCCGCCGCGGCCCGGGAGACGGCGCTCGGCGTGCTGCGGGGAGCGCCGGTGACGGTCGACGTGATCGTGATCGACCGCGCGGGGACGGTCGTCGGAACCGCCTGACATCAGCGGGGTCTGGCGGTCGAGTACAGGTGGCTGTCGGGGAACTCCCCCGCGGTGAGCACCGAGCCGACGATCACCACCGCCGTGCGCTTCACGCCGGCGGCCTCGACCTGCCCGGCGATGTCGGCCAGCGTGCCGCGCAGGACCAGCTCGTCGTCGCGGCTGGCACGGGCGACGACCGCGACCGGGCAGTCGACGCCGTAGGACGGCAGGAGCTCGGGCACCAGCTCGGCGATCCGCTGCACGGCCAGGTGCAGGACCAGCGTGGCGCGCGAGGCCCCGAGGGTGGCCAGGTCCTCCCCCGGCGGCATCGGCGTGGAGCGCGCCGACGTGCGGGTGAGGATGACCGTCTGGCCGACGCCCGGCACGGTCAGCTCCCGCTTGAGCGCGGCGGCCGCCGCGGCGAACGCCGGCACGCCGGGGACGACGTCGTAGGGCACGCCCGCGGCGTCCATCCGGCGCATCTGCTCGGCCATGGCGCTGTAGACCGACGGGTCGCCGGAGTGCAGCCGGGCGACGTCGAGGCCGTCCCCGTGCGCGGCCAGCAGCTCGGCGGTGATCTCGTCCAGGTCCAGGTTCGCGGTGTCGACCAGCCGGGCGCCGGCGGGCGCGGTGTCCAGCAGCTCGCGCGGTACCAGCGCACCGGCGTACAGGCACACCGGCGAGGTCGCGATCAGCCGAGCGGCGCGGACCGTGATCAGGTCCGCGGCCCCCGGCCCGGCTCCGATGAAGTGCACGGTCATGCTGCCTCCTCGCTGGCGCCCGTCAGATGCGTGCGGGGCCGTGCTCCGTCGTTGCCTGACCTCGCACGCTCGGTCATGTCTTGACTCCCGACCAGATCGTCACGGGCATGGCGGCCCTCCAGCCGGTGAAACCGCCCACCGGCGATGCCGACGCGACGCCGAGCCGCACGAGGTCCCCGCCGTGCCGGGCGAACTGCTGCGCCAGCACCGCCTCGCTCTCCAGCGTGACGGCGTTGACCACCAGCCGGCCGCCCGGGCGCAGCGCGGACCAGCACGCGTCCAGCACCCCGGGCACGGTCGCCCCGCCCCCGACGAAGACCGCGTCCGGCGACGGCAGCCCGGCCAGCGCATCGGGCGCGCTCCCCTCCACGACGTCCAGGACCGGCACCCCCAGCCGCAGGGCGTTGCGCAGGATGCGCTGCGTCCGCACCGGATCGCGCTCGACCGCGACCGCGCGGCACGACGGGTGGGTGCGCATCCACTCGATGCCGATGGACCCCGAGCCGGCGCCGACGTCCCACAGCAGCTGCCCGGGCAGCGGGGCCAGGCGGGCGAGGGTTACCGCGCGGACGTCCCGCTTGGTCAGCTGGCCGTCGTGCTCGTAGGCGTCGTCAGGCAGCCCCGGCACGGTCGGGAGCGGCACGGTGCCCGGATCGGGGACGACCTCCACGGCCGTGACCACCAGCGGATCGGTGTCGGCATGCGGCCAGTCGGCGGCCGAGCCCTCGAACACCCGCTCCTCGGCGCCACCCAGCTGCGCCAGCGCGCGCACCCGGCTGGCCCCGTGACCGAGCAGGGCCACCAGCGCCGCGACCTGCGCCGGGGTGCGGCCGTCGGAGCCCAGCACCAGCAACCGGCGGCCGGGGGTCACGTGCGGCGCGACCAGCTCGACCGGCCGGCCGACCACCGGCACGACCGTCGTCTCCTCCACCGCCCAGCCCAGGCGGGCGCAGGCCAGCGTCACCGAGGACGGGTGCGGCACCACCTCGACCGCATCCGGACCCAGCGCTCGCACGAGCGTGCTGCCGATGCCGGAGAGCATCGGGTCCCCGCTGGCCAGCACCACGACCCGACGGCCGGCGTGCTCGTCGCGGAGCCCCGGCACCGCCGGTGCCAGCGGCGAGGGCCAGGGCACCCGCTCGGCGGGCACCCGCGGCGGCACGAGGGCCAGCTGCCGGGCACTCCCGCGAAGGACGTCGGCGGCCTCGACGGCGCTCCGGGCGCGCGGCGAGAGCCCCTCCCAGCCGTCGGCACCGATCCCGACGACCACGATCGGGCCGTCGGCAGGGACGTCGGCTGCTGGCACGGGCGCTGATCCTAGGCAGGCCGCCCGACCGCACCCGTCCGGCCGAGCGCCGGAGCCGCCGCGTGCAGCCGCCGCTTCGCGAGCGCGATCGGGAGCTGCCCCACGACGGCGGGGACCGCCCACAACACCGGACTGCCGGTCTCGGCGACCAGCAGGGCGGTGACCAGCGCGATGTAGGACCCGCCGAGCAGGTGCGGCTGCACCGTCCGCCACCGGTGCCAGCCCCGGCGGCGCGCCAGCGCGCCCCCGACGGCCAGACCCTCGGTGAGGACGGCCACCGGCAGCAGCCACGCCAGACCCGGCGCGGCCACCGCCAGGACCGCTCCCGTTCCCGCGGCGGCGGCCACCGCCACCTGGTACCCGGCCGCGGCCCGTCGGCCCCGCGCCCCCGCCCGGCGGGCCATCAGCCACGCGGGCCCGAGCAGCAGCCCCGCCGAGCCGGCCAGGACGTGCACGCCGAGCAGGGCGTCACGCACCATCGGGATTCCCTCCGGGTGAGCCGTGGAGCATCCCGGCCGTCCGCCGGGCCAGGCCGAGCAGCGCGTCCCCGCCCGCATCGGGGGCGAGTCCGGCCGCGGCGAGGTTGCCGCTCGCGGCGAGGCCGGCGAGCCCCTGCACGAGCGACCAGGCGGCCACGACGGCGGCGCAGGCGTCGTCCAACCGGCCGGCGGCGGCCAGCGCGCCCACCCCGCCCTGCAGCACGCCGAAGGTGCGCGCGCGGGCCGCCGGCAGCTCGGGTCGGCCAGGTCCAGGGCCGCCGGCGTGAACGTCACCGCGAAGTGGCCGGGGTGGTCACGGGCGAAGCGGACGTAGGCCACCCCGACCTCGAGGAAACCGGCTGCCGCCGCGGCCTCGAGCGCCTGGACGAGCGCATCAGCAGCTGCCGAAGGTCCGCGTCCGTGTGGGGTACGGGAGCAGCTTGCCGCTGGCAACCCGCCAGCGGCAAGGGACCGGCGCGTGTGGTCGGTGGTCGACCGGGCTGTCGCCACGCGGACCGGTCGTGGTCTGATGTCGGAGCCACACGCGACGGCAGTGGAGGAA
Organism: Blastococcus atacamensis; assembly: GCF_002938425.1. GTDB lineage: Bacteria > Actinomycetota > Actinomycetes > Mycobacteriales > Geodermatophilaceae > Blastococcus > Blastococcus atacamensis. The sequence continues at coordinate 9,848 of NZ_POQU01000105.1, forward strand.
GCCCGGTGAGATCCCGGCGCGGTCCCGCCACTGTGACCGGGGAGTCCGTCCCCACGCACGACCACTGAGCTCCGCCGGGTCCGCCCGGAGGAGCGCGGGAAGGTCGGGGACGGATGTCGATCCGGGAGCCAGGAGACTCCAGCCGTCGTCCCTGCCACCTCCGGGCGTGGACACCCGGGGAGAGGACGCGTGCCCCGTGCGCCGTACCCGCGCATGACCTACCCCTTCAGCGCCGTCGTCGGCATGGACGACCTGCGGCTGGCCCTCCTGCTCAACGCCGTCTCCCCCGCGGTGGGCGGTGTGCTGGTGCGGGGCGAGAAGGGCACCGCGAAATCGACCACGGTGCGTGCGCTGGCCGCCGTCCTGCCGCCGGTCGACGTCGTCGCCGGCTGCCGGTTCGGCTGCGACCCGGCCGCTCCCGATCCGGCCTGCCCCGACGGACCGCACGAGGCGGCCGCCGCCGCGCAGACGCGGCCGGCCCGGCTGGTCGAGCTGCCGGTCGGCGCCTCCGAGGACCGCCTCGTCGGGTCGCTGGACCTCGAGCGGGCCCTGACCGAGGGCGTGAAGGCCTACGAGCCCGGGCTCCTCGCCGCTGCCCACCGCGGCGTGCTGTACGTGGACGAGGTCAACCTGCTGCACGACCACCTCGTCGACCTGCTGCTCGACGCGGCGGCCCTGGGCACGGCCTACGTCGAGCGCGAGGGCATCTCGGTCCGGCACGCCGCCCGGTTCCTGCTGGTCGGCACCATGAACCCCGAGGAGGGCGAGCTCCGGCCCCAGCTGCTGGACCGGTTCGGCCTCACCGTGGAGGTCGCCGCGCCGCGCGACCCGGACGTGCGCGCCGCGGTGGTGCGCCGCCGCTTCGCCTCCGACGCCGATCCCGCCGGGTTCGCCGCCTCGTGGGCGGCGGAGGAGTCGGCGCTGGCCGTCCGGATCGCCGCCGCCCGCGAGCGGCTGCCGCGCGTGGTCCTCTCCGACGACGCGCTGCGCCAGGTGACCGCGGTGTGCGCCGCATTCGACGTCGACGGCCTGCGGGCCGATCTGGTCACCGCCCGTGCCGCCATGGCGCACGCCGCCTGGTGCGGGCGCGACGAGGTCACCGAGGACGACGTCCGGGTCGCCGCCCGGCTGGCCCTGCCGCACCGCCGCCGGCGCAACCCGTTCGACGCGCCCGGGCTGGACGAGGAGACCCTCGACCGGGCACTGGAGGACTCCCGCCCCGGCGCTGTCCCTTAAACACATGTGAAGCCGCCCAAGAACGAGATAAGTATACATGAGTTGCTCACCCTAACAAA
>NZ_POQU01000106.1 GCF_002938425.1 Blastococcus atacamensis
CCTCGGGATGGGTCATCAGGGCGCGGAACTCGCTCATCCCGTCCCCGACCGGGCGCACGGTCACGTCCGCGCCGCGTCGCCGCTGCTCCCGCCGCCGATCCGCCGCGGCGGCGTCGCGGGCCACCAGTTCGGCGCGGACCGCCTCCCGCAGCCCGCGCAACGACAGTTCGCCGGCCCGGGGAAGCACCGCGGCCTCCATGCCGGCGACCACCATCGGGTCGGTGTCCGCCCCGGTGGCGGCGACCTCGGCGGCCATCGCCCGAGCGCGGGGCCAGTCCAGCCGCCCCAGCCGCAGCAAGGCGAAGGTGCCCGGCAGCAGCGTGGTGAGGATCTCGGCGTGCTCCAGCAGCGTCACCGCCGCCGCCCGGCTGCAGTTCTGCACCGCCGCCAGCTCATCGGGCACGAACTCGCTCACCCCCGCCGGGCCGACCTCACCCGCGCCCTCGCCACCGGGCAGCGGATCCGCAGGAGCCGGGCGCGCCGCCGCCAGGTCCATCACCAGCTCGACCCGCAACGCCGCCAGCTTCGCCTCGGCCGCCACGATCTGCCCCACCAGCGCCGCCGCCGCCGTAGCGCTGCGGCGGGCCGGCAGCCACGCGCTCAACGGCTCGCCCGACCGGGTGGGGTCGGGGTCGGCCAGCTCCCACTGCGAGGGCGCGGCGTCGACCGACACCACGGTCACCCCGACCGCGAACGCGCTTCCCGACGACATAACCGCAGGCTAGGCCGGGGGTACGACAATTCTCGGCGGACGGCCGAGACCGTCGAGCCCTGCGCCGGGCCTCGCGCCGGACGGCCGCGTCCCGGTCGACCATCCCTGCTCGATCGTCACCGGCTCGCAACCACCACGACGACGGCGACAGCGCCGGTCACGGTGAGGATCACCAGCATGGCGATCGGGAACGACCAGCCGCCCAGCCAGCGCACCCACGTCGGCAGGTCCGGCATCTCGCGGGCCGGTCCGGGCGGATCGGCGACCCAGCGCCGGGCGTCCAGCCACAGCCGCCGGTACTGCAGCGCCCACGCCAGCACCCCCGCGAGCAGCGCGAGCGCACCGGGAACAGCCACCAGCGGCCGGTCCCACGGCGCACCGACCAGTGGGCCGACGGCCACGAGCGGGGGCAGGAGCCACCAGCGCATCCAGACGATCCCGACGGTCTGCATCGCCAGCCGGTCGGCCTTCTCCCGGGCGCCCGGCCCGGGGTCGAGACGGTGCCGGAGGGCGTGCTGGACGCGGTACCCCTGCGCGGTCCGCTCCCGGAGCCGGGGATGCAGCCGGGCGACGGCGAGCAGGACCACAAACCCGAGCACGTACGCGGCGGCGAGCAGCAGACCGGCCCGGCCCGGCAGCAGGAACTGGCCGGTCAGCGCGTAGATGCCGCCGATCAGTCCCAGCAGCACGAGGAGGACCACCGGCTGCCGCGCCCGGGCTCTCCGCTCGGCGGCCGCCCAGTCCACCTGCTCCTCCGGAGCCGACTGCCCGGTCACGAGAAGTCCTCGGTGGGAACCGGCGGCGCCGCGAGCCACCGGTCCGCCAGCGCCTCCTCACGGCGCCGTGCGGCGTCGAGGACCGCCGCCAGGACGAGCAGCGGCAGGACGGGGAGCGCGACCGCGAGGTCGTCGCGCCATCCGGCGACGACGGCGCAGGCGATAGCCGGGACGACGCAGAGGACCGGCGGGCCCCAGCGGTCGACGGCGGACGCGGCCAGCCGCCGGGTCGCGGCGCCGTCGACGGCCGCTCGGAACTCCGGGCCGGGGTCGGCGTGGTCCCGCAGCGCCGTCCGGATGATCAGCTGCTCGGTCCGCGCGGGGCCGTCCACGAGGAGGGACCATCTCTGCCCCAGAGTTGCAGCGACGCTGAGCAAACCGAACCACCCGAACGAACCCAAAAGAGCCACGAACGACCAGGTCATCACCAGCTGGGCGGCGACGACGACGAGCAGGGACCGACGTCCAGCCAGGTCGATTCCGGGCAGCCGTGCGTCGGACCGTCCCGTTCCGCTCACGGGGGCAGCCTAGGAAACGCCGCCCCCGCCTGCGGCTACGTCCGGGCGAGACGCCCCGATCGTGTACCGCCGGATGCAGCGGTCAGAACGGGAACTTCCGCTTGGTGTGCTGGACGCTCACCCAGTGGTCGGTGGTGAACTCGTCGATCGCCCACTCGCCGCCGAAGCGGCCCAGACCCGACTCCTTCTCGCCACCGAACGCGGTGTTGTTCTCGTCGTTGAGCGGTGAGTCGTTGACGTGCGTCATGCCGGCCTCGACCCGCAGCGCGAACTGCACGCCCCGCAGGGTGTCCTCGGTGAAGACGGCGCTGGACAAGCCGTACTCGGTGTCGTTGGCGATGGCCAGGGCGTCGTCCTCGTCGCGGGCCCGGATGATCGTGACCACCGGCCCGAACATCTCCTGACGCGCGCTGGCGACGTCGTTGGTGCCGAGCAGCACGTGCGGCGGCAGCACCGAGCCGATCGGGCCGGTCGGCTCGCCACCGAGGAGCTGCTGGGCGCCGTCGGAGCGGGCGGCGGCGATCTTGTCCTGGATCCCCTCGAGCTGGCTGGCGTTGATGATCGGTCCGATCACGGTGTCGGGCTGGTGCGGGTCCCCGGCCTTGAGCGACCGGGCCCGCTCCACGAAGCGCTCCACGAACTCGTCGTGCACGGAGTCGTCCACCACGATCCGGTTGGTGATCATGCAGACCTGGCCCTGGTGGAAGAACTTCCCGAAGATCGCCGCGTCCACCGCATACCCGAGGTCGGCGTCGTCCAGGACGACGAGCGGGCCGTTGCCGCCCAGCTCCAGCGAGAGCTTCTTCAGCCCGGCCTTCTCCGCGATGCCCTTGCCGACCGGCGTCGACCCGGTGAAGGAGACGACCCGCGGCGTCGGGTGGGAGACGATCGCGTCCCCGATCTCGCTGCCGGAGCCGATCACCACCGACAGCAGGCCCTCGGGCAGCCCGGCCTCCTCGTAGATCTTGGCCAGCAGCAGGCCGCCGGTGACCGGGGTGTCGCCGGCCGGCTTGAGCACGACGGCGTTGCCCAGCGCCAGCGCCGGGGCGACCGAGCGGTTGGACAGGTGCATCGGCACGTTCCACGGGCTGATGACGGCGACGACGCCCACCGGACGGCGGTAGACGCGGCTCTCTTTGCCCTCGATGTCGGCGGGCAGGATCCGGCCCTCGACCCGGTAGGGGTAGGACGACGCCTCGTGGAAGTCGCGCAGGGTGATCGCGTACTCGAACTCGGCGGCCGGTGCGGCGGCGCCGCTCTCGCGGATGTGCCAGTCGACGATCTCGTCCTTGCGTGCCTCCATGATCCGGGCGGCGCGGCGCATGACGTCGGCCCGTTCGCTCGGCAGCCGGGCCGCCCACGCACGCTGGGCCTCCTTCGCCCTCGCGTAGGCCTGGTCGAGATCGTCGGCGTTCGCCAGCCGGATCTCGGTCAGGGTCTCGCCGGTGTAGGGGTCGGTGTCGGTGGCGGTCTTCGCGGAGCTTCCAGGGCGCCAGGTGCCGGCGATGGGCATCCGGTCGAAGCCTTCGTAGCGCGGAGGGGTGTCAGAAGCCATGGGTTGGGGGCTACCCGGTCGTCCGCGACGGACACGTGCGGCACGACGGCCCGCCAACGGTGATCACCGGCGCACCTAGACTCGGCGGACGTGCCCCGGGAACCGATGATCGCGCCCAGCCTGCTGTCGGCGGACTTCGCCCGCCTCGCCGACGAGGTGGCGCGGGTGGCCGACGCCGACTGGCTGCACGTCGACGTCATGGACGCGCACTTCGTCCCGAACCTGACCCTGGGGCTGCCGGTCGTCGAGGCGATCCAGCGGGTCAGCCCGGTCCCGCTGGACTGCCACCTGATGATCACCGACCCCGAGCGCTGGGCCCCGGGCTACGCCGAGGCCGGCGCCCGCAACGTCACCGTGCACGTGGAGGCCTGCCGTGACGCCCGCGCCGTGGCCCGCGACATCCGCGCCGCGGGTGCCCTCGCCGGTCTCGCGATCAAGCCCGGGACGCCGCTGGAGGACCACCTCGACGTCCTGCGCGACTTCGACACCCTGCTGGTCATGAGCGTCGAGCCCGGCTTCGGCGGCCAGTCGTTCATGGCCGACGTGCTGCCCAAGGTGCGGGAGGCCCGCCGGCTGGTCGACAGCGGCGAGCTGACGTTGCTGGTCGAGATCGACGGCGGCATCAACGCCGACACCATCGAGCAGGCCGCCGAGGCCGGGGTCGACATGTTCGTCGCCGGATCGGCCGTCTACGGCGCCTCCGACCCCGCCGCCGCCATCGCCGCGCTCCGCGCGCGAGCGGCAGCGGCGCGACCGGCGTGACCGCGTCCGGCGCAGAGCTGCGGGGGATGGCCCGCGCCCGGGAGCTCGGGGAGTCGGTCCTCGGCACGACCAGCCCGAACCCCGCCGTGGGCGCCGTCGTGCTGGCCGCCGACGGCACCGTCGTCGGCGAAGGCGGGACCAACCCGCCGGGCGGTCCGCACGCCGAGGTGGTCGCCCTGGCCCAGGCCGGCGAACGGGCCCGCGGCGGCACCGCCGTGGTCACCCTGGAGCCGTGCGCGCACACCGGCCGCACCGGGCCCTGCGCCGACGCGCTGCTCGCGGCCGGCATCGCGCGGGTCGTCGTCGCCGTGCCGGAGCCGACGGCGCTCGCCGGTGGCGGCGTCGAGCGGCTGCGCGCCGCGGGGGTCGACGTCGTCGTCGGCGTCGAGCGGGAGGCCGCCGAGCGGGGCGCGCTGGCCGGCTGGCTCACCGGCGTGCGCGAGCAGCGGCCGTACGTGATCTGGAAGGTGGCGGCCACCCTCGACGGCCGGGTCGCGGCCGCCGACGGCAGCAGCCGGTGGATCACCGGCCCCGAAGCCCGAGCGGAGGTGCACCGGTTGCGCGCGGGGTGCGACGCCGTCGTCGTCGGCTCGGGGACCGCGCTGGCCGACGACCCGCAGCTGACCGTCCGGGACGCCGACGGCCGGAACACCGACCGGCAGCCGCTGCGCGTCGTGGTCGACCGGGCCGGCCGCCTGCCCGCTACGGCGCGGGTCCTCGACGACGCCGCCCCGACTCTCGTCAGCCGGGCCGGCACACCGGCACAGCTGCTGGCCGAGCTCTTCGCCCGGGACGTGCGCCGGGTGCTGCTGGAGGGCGGTCCCACCCTGGCCGCCGCGTACCTGCGCGACGGCCTGGTCGACGAGGTGCTCCTCCACCTGGCGCCCAAGCTCCTGGGTGCCGGGGCCTCCCTGGTGGGCGACCTGGGAATTGCCGACATCGGCTCGGCGCTGTCCCTCTCGGTCGCCGACGTCGCCCTCCTGGGTGGGGACGTGCAGATCCGGCTGCACCCCACCCGGCACACTGGTGGGGGGGCCCGCACCGGCGGGAACGTTCCGAACGGAGGGAGTTGAGGTGTTCACCGGCATCGTCGAAGAGGTGGGCACCCTGGCCGCTCGGCAGGACCAGGGCGATTCCGCCGTCCTGAGCATCCGCGCCCGCACCGTCCTGACCGACGTCTCGCTCGGTGACTCCATCGCCGTCAACGGCGTCTGCCTCACCGTCACCGGCGTGCAGCCCGAGGCCGACGGCACGGGCGTCTGGACCACCGACGTGATGGCCGAGACGCTGCGCCGCAGCTCGCTGGGCGCGGTGGTCGAGGGCGCTCCGGTCAACCTGGAGCGCGCCGTCAGCCCGCACACCCGGCTCGGCGGCCACATGATGCAGGGCCACGTCGACGGCATCGGCACGGTCCTCGCGCGCACGCCCACCGAGCACTGGGAGGTCGTGCGCATCGGCCTGCCCGCCGGGCTCGGCCGCTACGTGGTCGAGAAGGGCTCCATCGCCGTCGACGGCGTCTCGCTGACCGTGAGCGCGGTCGGCCCGGTCGCCGACCCCGAGCCCTGGTTCGAGGTCAGCCTCATCCCCACCACCCTCCGCGAGACCACGCTCGGCGCGCGCGCCACGGGGGAGACCGTCAACCTGGAGGTCGACGTGATCGCCAAGTACGTGGAGCGTCTGCTGGAGGCCCGCTCGTGAGCGCGCCCGGAACCCGGCTGGACTCCATCGAGGCCGCCCTGGCCGACATGAAGAGCGGCAAGCCGGTCGTCGTCATCGACGACGAGGACCGCGAGAACGAGGGCGACCTGATCTTCGCCGCCGAGCTCGCCACCCCGGAGCTCGTCGCCTTCATGGTGCGCTACACCTCGGGCTACATCTGCGTGGCCGTCACCGAGGCCGACGCCGACCGGCTCGACCTGCCGCCGATGCACCGCGTGAACCAGGACCGGCTCGGCACCGCCTACACCGTCACCGTCGACGCCCGCGAGGGCGTGACGACCGGCATCTCGGCGTCGGACCGGGCGCACACCATCCGGACGCTGGCCGCCGCCGAGACCACCTCGGCCGACCTCGCCCGCCCCGGTCACGTCGTCCCGCTGCGGGCGCGCGACGGCGGCGTGCTCCGGCGTCCCGGGCACACCGAGGCATCGGTGGACCTCGCGATGCTCGCCGGCCTGCGCCCCTCGGGCGTGCTGTGCGAGATCGTCAGCGAGAAGAACCCGATCGGCATGGCGCGCGCCGAGGAGCTGCGGGTCTTCGCCGACGAGCACGACCTCTGCCTGATCTCCATCGCCGACCTCATCGCCTACCGCAAGCGGTTCGACAAGCTGGTCGAGCGGGTCGCCGAGGCGGTCGTGCCGCTGGCCCCGGGCACGTTCACCGCCGTCGGGTACCGCAGCTCCTACGACGAGCGCGAGCACGTCGCCTTCGTCTACGGCGAGATCGGCGAGGGCGAGGACGTCCTCGTCCGCGTGCACTCGGAGTGCCTCACCGGCGACGTCTTCGGCTCGCTGCGCTGCGACTGCGGCCCCCAGCTGCAGGCCGCCCTGGCCGCGGTGGCGCAGGAGGGGCGCGGCGTCGTCCTCTACATCCGCGGGCACGAGGGCCGTGGCATCGGCCTGCTGCACAAGCTGCAGGCCTACCAGCTGCAGGACATGGGCGCCGACACCGTCGACGCCAACCTCGACCTCGGGCTCCCGGCCGACGCGCGCGACTACGGCACCGGGGCCCAGATCCTGGTCGACCTCGGCATCCGGACCATGCGGCTGCTGACCAACAACCCGGCCAAGCGCGCCGGCCTGGAGGGCTACGGCCTCCGGGTGCTCGGCCGGGTTCCGCTGCCCAGCCACGTGACCGCCGAGAACCTCGGCTACCTGCGCACCAAGCGCGACCGGATGGGCCACCTGCTCGACATCATCGAGCCGGAGACCGAGTCGGGGCCGGCCGACACCGTCCCGGCCCCCGCGGACGCCCCTGGGGCCACCACCGTCCCCGGCACCGACGTGCCGCTGGGCCAGGCGGAGCAGCCGCTGTGAGCGGGGCCGGAGCACCCGAGGCGCGCCCTGTCGACGCGTCGGGCCTCTCGCTGGGCATCGTGGCCACGACCTGGCACGCCGAGCTGACCGGCACGCTGCTGGGCCGCGCGGTCGCCGCGGCGCAGGCGTGCGGCGTCGCGACACCGACCGTCGTCCGGGTGCCGGGCGCGGTGGAGCTCCCCGTGGTCGCCCAGGCCCTGGCCGAGCGGCACGACGCCGTCGTCGCCCTCGGCGTGGTCATCCGCGGCGGCACCCCGCACTTCGAGTACGTCTGCGACTCGGTCACCGCCGGACTCACCCGTGTCGCCCTGGACGCCGGCAAGCCGGTCGGCAACGGCGTCCTCACGACCAACGACGAGCAGCAGGCGTGGGACCGCTCCGGCCGGTCCGGCTCGGCGGAGGACAAGGGCTGGGAGGCGACGATCGCCGCCCTGCAGACCGCGCTCGTGCTCCGCGAGCTGCGCGTGCCCCCGCGGCAGACCGGCTTCTCGATCACCCCCGCCGCCCAGGAGGCCCGACCGTGAAGACCTTCGACGCGCTGTTCGCCGAGCTGACCGCCAAGGTGGCCGACGGCGACCCGGCGTCCGGCACCGTGGCGGCCGTCCGCGACGGCGTGCACGCCGCCGGCAAGAAGGTCGTCGAGGAGGCCGCCGAGTCCTGGATGGCCGCCGAGCACGAGGGCGAGGAGCGCACCGCCGAGGAGATCAGCCAGCTCCTCTACCGGGTGCAGGTGCTCATGCTGGCGCGTGGGCTCACCCTCGACGACGTCTACGCCCACCTCTGAGACCAGCCCCCACGATCAGGGAGATCCACCAGTGCTGCGCATCGCCGTGCCCAACAAGGGCGTCCTGAGCGAGCCCGCCGCGGAGATGCTCGCCGAGAGCGGGTACCGCCAGCGGCGCAGCACCAAGGACCTCGCGGTCTACGACCCGGACAACGACACCGAGTTCTTCTACCTCCGGCCGCGCGACATCGCCGTCTACGTCGCCTCCGGGACCCTCGACGTCGGCATCACCGGCCGCGACATGCTGCTGGAGACCGCCCCGGCTGACGGCGAGGGCCCGGCCGCGGTCGAGGTCATGCCGCTGGGCTTCGGGCGGTCGTCGTTCCGCTTCGCCTCCCCGCTGGACTCGGGCATCGAGCGGGTCGACCAGCTGTCGGGCAAGCGGGTGGCCACCGCCTATCCGGTCCTCCTGCAGCGCTACCTCGCCGAGTCCGCCATCTTGGCCGACGTCGTCAAGCTCGACGGCGCGGTCGAGACCGCCTGCCGGCTCGGTGTGGCCGACGCGGTCTGCGACGTCGTCGAGACCGGGACGACGCTGCGCGCGGCGGGGCTGCACATCATCGGCGACCCGGTCCTCACCAGCGAGGCGATCCTGGTCCGCCGCGAGGGCGCCGAGGAGATCCCGGCCGTGGCCCAGCTGCGCCGCCGACTGCGCGGCGTCCTGGTGGCCCGCCAGTACGTGATGCTCGACTACGACTGCCCCAACGACCTGCTGGCGAAGGCCACCGCGATGACCCCGGGCATCGAGGGCCCCACGGTCAGCCCGCTGCAGACGCCGGGCTGGTCCGCCGTCCGCGCGATGGTGGCCAAGGCCGAGACCAACCGGGTCATGGACGAGCTCTGGGAGCTCGGGGCCCGGGCCATCCTGGTCACCAGCATCCACGCCTCCCGGATCTGATGAAGGACCACCCTTCCCCCCACGCCTCGCAGGCTCGGCGCGGGGCCCTGAAGGGTGGCCGTTCCAGGACGTCACCGAGGCTCGCGGCGGCCTCCTGCTCGGGGGCCGCGCTCGCCGTGCTGTCCGTGCTGCTGCTGGGCGCCTGCGCGTCCGGACCGGCCGACGACGCCGCCGGGCCCACTGCCGGCTCGTCCGCCGAACCGAGCGCGGCCGATCCGGGCTCGGCGGCCGGGATCGAGCAGACGCAGAACGAGCTGCGCATCGACGTCGATCGGGGGGACGGCCGTCCGCCGGAGTCCTGGACCCTGGTCTGCGCGGGCGTCGTCGAGGGCACCCACCCGCAGGCCCAGGCGGCGTGCGACCACCTCGCCGGCATGACCGAGCCGTTCGCGCCGTTGGCCGGGGACCTCATGTGCACCGAGCAGTACGGCGGGCCGCAGACCGCGCGCATCACCGGCCGCTGGGCAGGGGAGCCCGTCGAGCTGGACCTGTCCCGCTCCGACGGCTGCCGGATCGCGCAGTGGGACGGGCTGGGCCCGGTGCTGCCGATCCCGGTGGGGGTCGACGCCCCGCTGGGTTGAGGGTCCGGCGGGTCAGCGTCGGGTGGTGCGCTCCACCAGGTCGATGGCGGTGCACAGCCCCAGTGCCATCGCCCGGCCGCTGGTCGCGCCGCCGTCGAGCAGCCGGTCGACGGCCGGTGCGAGGGGGCGCTCGCCGACCAGGCCCCGCAGGACCGCGCCGTACTCCGCGCTCACCCGGCCGGCGGCTGCGTGCCGGAGCAGCGCCGCCGACAGGTCGCTCGTCCGCCCCGTGGCCAGGCCGCAGACCCCGGCCGCGACCCGGTCCGCGGCCGGGTGCCCGAGCAGCACGAGCCCGGCGATGGTGCCGGCCATGACGTCGTCACCGGCGGGGGTGAGGCCGGGGCCGGAGCCGATCAGGCGGGTCGCGGTGCGGAGGGCGGCCTCCAGATCGGCCCGGCGGACGGCTCCCCGCAGGGCGGCGAGCGGCCCGCCCGGACCCGTGGGCAGGCCGGGGAGGGTGAAGGAGCTGTGCGGCACGCCCTCGCCGTAGAGGCTGTTGCGCAGCTGCCGCACTCCCTCGGGCAGGAGGGCCGGACGGCCACCGGGCAACCGGGGCCGGGGGTCCCACCAGGCCGCCGCGCTGACGGCCAGGTCGCCCACGACCATCCGTCCACCACCGACCTCCGCCGGAGCGCCGGGGGGCAGGGCCACCAGTGGTCGCCCGTTGCCGGGCCGGAAGAGGAAGCACGCGAGGGGGAGCCGGACGGCGTCGCTGGTGAGGATGCCGACGACGTCGCTGCTGGTGCGGTCACCGGCGACCTGCAGGTAGACGGCGGTCGGGGTGCTGAGCAGCACCCGGGCCTGGCGCACCGGCCCGCGGAGCAGTGCGGCGACGCCGGTGCTCGCGGCTGCGGGCACCGCGGTGACGGCCTTCGCCGACCGGGCGGTGCGGGCAGCAGCCTGTGCCGAGTTGCGGGGGAGCGGGATGGTCGGCACGCCGGCGCGTGCTGCCCGGCCGCCGAGCTGGGCTCCGTCGCTCGTGCCGGTCCGGACCGTGGTGTCGTCGATCGCGCGCATCTCTGCCTCCACCCGACGGGACGGAGAAGACCGGTGAGTCGGTCCCCTGCCGCTCGATCCGGCCGCTCGGGGGAGGGTGGGGCGGTCCCCGGAGGGAGCGCATACC
>NZ_POQU01000107.1 GCF_002938425.1 Blastococcus atacamensis
TCTACATGTATCTTTTCGTGGGAAGTGTCAGAGTTGTATAAGAGGAAGTGTATTGGTCGTCCACGTGGCCGAGCACGCGCTGTTCGGCCGCAAGGGTGACGACCTGACGCTGACGGTCCCGATCACCTTCGCCGAGGCCGCGCTCGGAGCGACGGTGACCGTGCCGACGCTCGACGGCGCGGTCTCGCTCAAGGTGCCCGCCGGCACGGCGAGCGGGCGCACGCTGCGGGTGCGCGGGCGTGGCGTGCCCGGGAAGCTCCGCTCCGGCGACCTGCTGGTCACCGTGGAGATCGCCGTGCCGGTCCGGCTGACGCCCGACCAGCGGAAGGTCGTCGAGACGCTGGCCGAGAAGATGGACGAGGACCCGCGCCCGCAGATCACGGCGGCGGTGACGGCCGGGGGCCAGCGGTGAGCCGCCCGTTCGACCCCGCGCAGGACACCGTTCGCGCCGTCGCGGAGGACGCACCGGTGTTCGTGATCTCGGTCGCCGCGGAGCTGGCCGGGATGCACGCGCAGACGCTGCGCCAGTACGACCGGCTCGGGCTGGTGAGCCCGGGCCGGACGGCCGGGGGAGGCCGCCGCTACAGCCCGCGGGACGTCGCGCTGCTGCGCGAGGTCCAGCGGTTGTCGCAGGAGGACGGCGTCAACCTGGCCGGGATCAAGCGGATCATCGACCTCGAGTCGCAGGTCGAGGCGCTGCGGTCCCGCGTGCACGAGCTGCTCGAGGAGCTGCAGCACTCGGAGAACCGCCGCATGGCGGCCGAGGCGGCGGTTCCGGCGGCGTACCGGGCGGAGCTGGTGCCGCTGCGCCGGCCGAGTTCGGCCCTCGTGGTCTGGCGGCCGGGCGCCGGACGGTGAATGCTCCTCCGGTGGACGCGCACGAGGCCTACGTGGCCCTGGAACGGGAGATCGGTCTCCTGCTGCGTCGGTCGCGGGCCATCTCGGCCCGGCTGGCCCGCGAACTGCACCCCGACCTGGACGGCGCCGCGTACGGCCTGTTGGCCCTGCTCCAGGACGCCGGACCGCTGCGGGCCAGCGACCTGGTCGCCCGGCTGGGGCTGGACAAGAGCACCGTCAGCCGGCAGGTCTCCAGTCTCGTGGAGCTCGGGCTGGTGGACCGCGCCGCCGATCCCGACGACGGCCGCGCCCAGGTGCTGACGCCCTCCCGTGAGGGGGCGACCCGGCTCAGCCGGATCCGGGACGCGCGTCGTGCCCGCTGGGAGGACGACCTCTCCGGCTGGGCTACCGACGACGTGGCCACGCTCGCCGGCCTGCTCGGCCGGTTGAACCGGCTCGGCGAGGTCCGCGAGGGCGAGGCGGCGGCAGGGGAGTCGGTCGCCCGCTGACGGCGTGTGACCGTCGACACGCCGACGGTCCGTTGTAGACCGCAACCATCCAAGAGTATGGTTGCGGTCTGCAAGCGTTGATCGTCAGCAAGGATCGCCATGCCTCTCGCCCCGGAGACCCGGGACCGCCTCACCGAGAGCCTCGCCCGGCTCGTCCGGAGCGGACGGCACCTCAGCACGCGTGCAGCGACGTCCCTGCACGGCGACCTGCCGTCCTTCGGCTGGCCGCTGCTGCTGCCCCTCGAGCAGGACGGCGACCTGCGCTGCAGTGCCCTCGCCCTCCGCGCGGGCATCGACGTGTCCGTCGCCAGCCGGCAGGTCGCCGCGCTGGAGCGTGCCGGGTACGTGCAGCGCCGGCCCGATCCGCTCGACGGTCGGGCCAGCCTGCTCCGGATCACGGCCCGGGGCCTGGAGGCCCTGTCCACCTCCCGTGCCCTGCGCTCGGAGTGGGCCGCCACCGCGCTGGCCGACTGGGACGACGACGACGCGCAGCACGTCGCCAACCTGCTCGACCGGCTGCTCGCCGACGTGGAGCGGGCCAGCGCCTCGCCGGCTCCCACCGAACGGGCGGTCGCCGGATGACCGCGCACCGCACCGAACCTTCCGCCGCACCGCCCGTCAGGAGTTCCATGAGCACCACCGCCGCACCCCCCGCCGTCGTCTCACCGGTCGAGCAGCAGGGGCAGATGACGCACCGGGAGATCCTCTCGGCGCTGTCGGGAATGCTCCTCGCGATGTTCGTGGCGTTCCTGTCCTCGACCGTCGTCTCGAACGCCCTGCCCACGATCATCACCGACCTGCGCGGCACGCAGAGCCAGTACACCTGGGTGGTCACCGCGACCCTGCTGGCGTCGACCGCCTCGACCCCCATCTGGGGCAAGCTCGCCGACCTGTTCAGCAAGAAGCTGCTGATCCAGCTCTCGATCGTCATCTTCGTCGTGGGCTCGATGCTGGCCGGGCTGTCCCAGTCGGTGGAGACCCTCATCGCCTGGCGGGTGCTGCAGGGCCTGGGCCTGGGCGGACTGCAGGCGCTGGTCCAGATCGCGATGGCCGCGATGATCAGCCCGCGCGAGCGTGGCCGGTACTCGGGCCTGCTCGGCGGCGTGATGGCCGTGGCGACCGTCGGCGGCCCGCTGCTCGGCGGCCTGCTGGTCGACACCAGCTGGCTCGGGTGGCGCTGGTGCTTCTACGTCGGCGTCCCCTTCGGGATCGTCGCCCTCGTGCTGCTGCAGCGCACCCTGCACCTGCCGGTGACCAAGCGGACGGTGCACATCGACTACCTGGGTGCCGCGTTCCTCACCGCCGGTGTCTCGGCGCTGCTGATCTGGGTCACCCTCGCCGGGGACAGCTTCGACTGGGCTTCCACCGAGACCGCACTGTTCCTCGCCGGCGGCATCGCCGCGGTGACCGCCTTCGTCGTCACCGAGCTCAAGGCGAAGGAGCCGATCGTCCCGCTGCGGCTCTTCCGCGACCGGACGACGACGCTGGCGATCATCGCCAGCATCGCGATCGGTGTCGCCATGTTCGGGTCGTCGGTGTTCCTGGGCCAGTACCTGCAGATCTCGCGTGGCTACTCCCCGACCGCGGCCGGTCTGCTGACCATCCCGATGGTCGCCGGGCTGCTCCTGTCCTCGACGGTCTCCGGCATACTGATCACCAGGACCGGCCGGTGGAAGCGCTTCCTGGTCGCCGGGTCGGTGCTCGTGGTCGTCGGCTTCGGACTGCTGTCCCTCGTCGACCACGAGACGAACATGGTCCTGCTCAGCGCCTTCCTGTTCGTCCTCGGCGTCGGCATCGGCATGACCATGCAGAACCTCGTGCTGGCCGTGCAGAACACCGTGGCGGCCACGGACCTGGGCGCGGCGAGCTCCGCGGTGGCCTTCTTCCGCAGCCTCGGCGGCACGATCGGCGTCTCGGTCCTGGGCGCCGTCCTGTCCACGCGCGTCGGCACGCTGATCACCACCGGCCTGGCCGACGTGCCCGGTGCCGGCCAGGCCGCCGGCTCCGGGGACATCGGGCTGGCGAACCTGGCCGACGCGCCGCCGGCGATCCAGACGCTGATCCGGGTCTCCTACGGCGACGCGACCGGCCGCATCTTCCTCATCTCCGCGGTCATCGCCGTGGTCGCGATGGCAGCGATCGTGCTGATCCACGAGATCGCGCTGAGCACCCGCAGCGGCGAGGAGCGGATGCGCGACGAGGACGTGCCGCCCGTCGCCCCGTAACGAGTACGACGATGACGAAGGCCCGGTCCCCGTGCGGGGGCCGGGCCTTCGTCATCGCCCGGGCCCCCTGCTGGGGGCCCGGAGGGCGGGCTCACTGCTCCAGCGAGGCGTCCAGGGTGATCTCCGTACCGGTGAGGGCCTTGCTGACCGGGCAGCCGACCTTGGCCGCCTGCGCCGCCTTCTCGAAGCCGGCGGCGTCGAGGCCGTCGACCTCGCCGCGGACCGTCAGCGTGATGCCGGTGATCGCGGGAGCGCCGTCCTTCTGGCCCAGCGTCACGTCGGCGGAGATGTCCAGCGACTGCGGGGTTCCGCCCGCCTTGCCGATCTCGCTGGACAGGGCCATCGCGAAGCACGCGGAGTGGGCCGCCGCGATGAGCTCCTCGGGGCTCGTCGTCCCATCGGCTTCGTCGGCCGTCCGCTTGGGGAAGGACACCTCGTAGGTGCCGATCTTGGAGCTGGAGAGCTCCACCTGTCCGGAGCCCTCCTGGAGGGTGCCGTTCCAGGCGGTGCGAGCGCTGCGAGTGGGCATGCTGCCTCTTCCGTGGCCGTGGCCGCCCACTGCTCGGGCGGCGCCGTGACCAGCTCCTACCCGGATCGGTTGCGCACTACCGTCCGGTGGCGGATGTCGCGCTCAGGCCCCGGCGGTGCCGGTGACGCGCTGGGTGAGCAGTCGCAGCCGGGTCTTGAGGTCGTCGAACTCCGAGATGTCGAAGCCGATGGCGCCGATCATCTCCTCGGAGATGGCGATCGCCTTGTCCTGCAGGGCGCGGCCCGCGTCGGTGAGGGCGATGGAGACCGAGCGCTCGTCCTCCACCCGCCGGTGCCGGCTGACCAGGCCCGCGGCGGTGAGCCGTTTCAACAGCGGGGACAGCGTGCCGCTGTCCAGGGCCAGGCGGTTGCCGAGCTGGCCGACGGTCTGGTTGTCGGTCTCCCAGAGCAGCAGCATGACGAGGTACTGCGGGTAGGTCAGCCCGATGGCGTCGAGCATGGGTCGGTACCGCGCGGTGACGGCCCGGGAGGCGGCGTACAGCGCGAAGCACAGCTGGTCGTCGAGCGCCACGCTCGGCGCCGGCAGGGCGGTCATTCCCGCAGTCTAAGGCGCACCGGCTCCAGGACCAGCACTCTCGGGTCCCTTTCTCGTCCGGTCGGGTCACGGGCGGCTGACGGCGGGCACCCTGTGCGCGCGGCCCGCGAGCTGGCAGAGTTGAGCGGAACAGACTCAACCCGACCGTCGTTGGACGGTGCGTACGACGCCGCCCCTGCCCGCGGGCGGCGATCACGACCGATGAGAGGACGTGCGTCAGAGCATGGAGAGCAAGCTCACGACCCGTTCGCAGGAGGCCGTCGCCGGCGCCCAGCGCCTCGCCGTCGGCCGGGGTCAGGCGGCCCTGGAGCCGCTGCACCTGCTGGTCGCCCTGCTGGAGCAGACCGACGGCATCGCCGGCCCCTTGTTGACCGCGGTCGGAGCCGACCCCGTCGACGTCCGCAGCAAGGCCGACGCCGCGCTGCGCCGGATGCCGAGCGTCAGCGGGGCGACGGTGTCCGCCCCCGCGCCGTCGCGGGAGTTCCTGCGGGTGATCAACGCCGCGGGCGAGCAGGCGAGCGCTCTCGGGGACGAGTACGTCTCCACCGAGCACCTGCTGGTCGGGCTGGCCGGCTCCGAGGGTGAGGCCGGGACCGTGCTCGCGAGCGCGGGCGCCACCCGCGATGCGCTCGTGGCCGCCTTCCGCACCGTCCGCGGCAACCGCAAGGTCACCACGGCCGACCCGGAGAGCACCTTCCAGGCGCTCTCGAAGTACGCCGTCGACCTCACCGAGCGCGCCCGCGAGGGCAAGATCGACCCGGTCATCGGCCGGGACACCGAGATCCGCCGCGTCGTGCAGGTGCTCTCCCGTCGCACGAAGAACAACCCGGTCCTCATCGGCGAGCCCGGCGTCGGGAAGACGGCGATCGTCGAGGGGCTGGCCCAGCGCATGGTCGCCGGTGACGTGCCGGAGAGCCTCAAGGGCAAGCGGCTCATGGCGCTGGACCTGGGTGCGATGGTGGCCGGGGCCAAGTACCGCGGCGAGTTCGAGGAGCGGCTCAAGGCCGTGCTCCAGGAGATCACCGAGGCGGAGGGCCAGGTCGTCACCTTCATCGACGAGCTGCACACGCTCGTCGGCGCCGGGGCCACCGGGGACTCGTCGATGGACGCGGGCAACATGATCAAGCCCATGCTCGCTCGCGGTGAGCTCCGCATGGTCGGGGCCACGACGCTCGACGAGTACCGCGAGCACATCGAGAAGGACCCGGCCCTCGAGCGCCGCTTCCAGCAGGTCTTCGTCGGCGAGCCCTCCGTCGAGGACACGATCGGCATCCTGCGCGGGCTCAAGGAACGCTATGAGGTGCACCACGGCGTCCGGATCACCGACACCGCGATCGTCGCCGCCGCGACGCTGTCGGACCGGTACGTCACGTCGCGCTTCCTGCCCGACAAGGCGATCGACCTCGTCGACGAGGCGGCCAGCAGGCTGCGCATGGAGATCGACAGCCGTCCCGTCGAGGTGGACGAGGTCGAGCGCGCCGTGCGCCGCATGGAGATCGAGGAGATGGCGCTCTCCAAGGAGGACGACGAGTCCTCCCTCGCCCGCCTCGCCACGCTCCGCGAGGAGCTGGCCAACCGGCGCCAGGAGCTGGCCGAGCTCACCTTCCGCTGGCAGCAGGACAAGACCGCCATCGAGCGGATCCAGCGGATCAAGGAGGAGCTCGAGCACGTCCGCCTGGAGGCGGAGCGGGCGGAACGGGACGGCGACCTCGCCCGGGCGGCCGAGCTGCGCTACGGCCGGCTGCCCGAGCTGGAGCGGTCGCTCACCTCGGCCGAGGACTCGGTCGCGT
This sequence comes from Blastococcus atacamensis, assembly GCF_002938425.1. GTDB lineage: Bacteria > Actinomycetota > Actinomycetes > Mycobacteriales > Geodermatophilaceae > Blastococcus > Blastococcus atacamensis. The sequence goes on from NZ_POQU01000107.1 coordinate 6,446, forward strand.
CCGGCGACTCGATGCTCAAGGAGGAGGTCGGCCCCGACGACATCGCCGAGGTCGTCCAGGCGTGGACCGGCATCCCCGCCGGCCGGCTGCTCGAGGGGGAGACCCAGAAGCTGCTGCGCATGGAGGACGGGCTCGCCGGCCGGGTGGTCGGCCAGCCCGATGCCGTCCGGGCCGTGTCCGACGCCGTCCGCCGGGCGCGGTCCGGCGTCGCGGACCCCGACCGCCCCACCGGGTCGTTCCTGTTCCTCGGCCCGACCGGCGTCGGCAAGACCGAGCTGGCCAAGGCGCTGGCGGAGTTCCTGTTCGACGACGACCGGGCCATGGTCCGCATCGACATGAGCGAGTACTCCGAGAAGCACTCGGTCGCCCGCCTCGTCGGGGCGCCCCCGGGATACGTCGGCTACGAGGCCGGGGGCCAGCTCACCGAGGCGGTGCGGCGCCGTCCGTACACAGTCGTCCTGCTGGACGAGGTGGAGAAGGCGCACCCGGACGTCTTCGACGTCCTCCTGCAGGTCCTCGACGACGGCCGGCTGACCGACGGCCAAGGCCGGACGGTGGACTTCCGCAACACCATCCTGATCCTGACCTCGAACCTGGGGTCGCAGATCATCGCCGACCAGTCGATCCCGGAGGCGGCCCGCCGGGGTGCGGTGCTGGAGGTGGTCCGGTCGCACTTCAAGCCGGAGTTCCTCAACCGGCTCGACGACGTCGTGGTGTTCCGGGCCCTGGGCAGCGAGGAGCTCACCGGGATCGTGGACATCCAGGTGGGTGTCCTGGCCCGCAGGCTCGCCGCCCGTCGGCTCACGCTCACCGTCACCGACGCAGCCCGCGAGTGGCTGGCGCTGAACGGGTTCGACCCCGTCTACGGCGCCCGGCCGCTGCGCCGGCTGGTGCAGTCGGCGATCGGTGACCAACTGGCGAAGGCGCTGCTGGCCGGCGAGATCCGGGACGGCGACGAGGTCGTCGTCGACTGGCCGGCCGGCGACGCGGAGAGCCTGAGCGTCACCTGCGCATGAGCGGCGGCCCACCGATGGGGCGGGGGGCCGGTCGCGTCCCCGCTGGTTCGTGCTCGGTGGGTCGGCGATGATCACGGCACGGGGACGACGAGCGGAGGCGGAATGACGGCGGGGCCGGGCGACCAGCACGACCAGGAGCAACCGCAGGAGGGCCGGCAGGGTGGGCCGCCCGCGTGGCCGTCGGCGCCGCCCGCCCAGCCGGGCCGGCCCCCGTACGGCCAGCCCCAGCCCGGGCAGACCCCGCACGGGCAGCAGACTCCCTACGGTCAGCCTCCGCCGTACCCGCAGAACCCGTACGCCTACCCCGTCGCGCCGCAGGCACCGACGGGCTGGAGCGGCCCGGTGCCCGAGCCCATGGAGCGGCCGGTGACGGTGCGCGCCGGCCTGGGTTCCTACCTGGCCGCGCTCTTCCTCGGTGCGATCGCGACGATCGCGATGCTGGTGGAGTTCGACCAGGTCCTAGCGTGGACCGACGACCAGGCCGGGGCCTCGCTGGAGGACACCGGGCTGGAGGGGGTCGACCCCGCGCGCCTTGCAGAGCTGATCCTGCGGGCGAGCCTCATCGGGTCGCTGGTGGTGGCCGCCCTGCAGCTGGTGTTCGTCTGGTTCGCCTGGCGCGGTCACAACTGGGCCCGGATCGTGCTGTGGGTCTTCGCCGGCCTGTCCCTGGTCGCCGCTCCGGCGGGTGCGGCCGGCAGGGGCGGACCTATGCCGTTCGTGACCACGCTGGGCTGGTTCCAGACCACGCTCCTCCTGGCCGCCGTCGTGCTGTTGGCGCTCAAGCCGTCCAACGACTGGTTCCGCCTCCGGAAGTGGCAGCGGGCCACCGGGCAGGGCTGAGTGGAGCCCGGGGGCGCTCAGCCGGTGCTGGACGCGAGCCAGTCCCGAGTCGGCCGGGCCATCAGGCTCGCGGCAGCCGAGACGGCCAGCACGAGCTGCAGCAGTGAGATCGGGCTGACGCCGCCGGCGGTCAGCATCGAGGAGAGCATCAGCACGGCCAGGACCGCGGCTGCCAGCAGCCCGGTCCACCGTCCCCACGAGCGGCCGCGCTCGACGGCGACCGCCGACACCGCGTAGGTCGCGCCGAGCACGAGCGACGAGGTCAGGTTGACGAGCACGAACTGCTCGGCGGCCGAGCGGTCGAGCCCCGCGGTGGTGAGGGCCTGCACCACTCCGTCGCGTCCGAAGAACGTGAGCGCCGCGTAGAGCAGGAGCAGCGCCGCGAGCGCCGCCAGGAGGCCGATCGCGACGCGGACCGACGGCGGCTTCTGCGAGGGGCTGGCGGGGTCGGCGGGACGGGGGGCTGGAGTGGCCGGCACCTGCCCAGCCTGGCAGATCGGCCCGCGTCTCCGGCCGCGCCCCCAGGGGGCGTCAGGACGTCCGCAGAAAAGTTGCGCACCAGGTGAATCCGATCCCCTCCCGGTGCGCGAATGCCAGTCGTGACCATGACCGAGCGGGACCCGCTAGCCGCCACCGGTGGTGGTGCCCCGAGCACCGGCGTCCGGCGGGTGCTGGCCGCGCTGGCCGGCCTGCTCGCCGCCGCCGTGGCGCTCGGTGTGGCCGAACTCGTCGCGGCGCTCGTCGGGCCCGCCTCCTCGCCGGTGGTGGCGGTCGGCAACGCGGCGATCACGCTCACGCCCGAGCCGGTCAAGGCCTTCGCCATCCGGACGTTCGGGGAGAACGACAAGATCGCCCTGATCGTCGGCACCCTGGTCGTCATCGCGCTGTACGCCCTGGTGATCGGGCTCCTGGGGCTCCGCAGCCGCCGACTGGGCGTTCTCGGGATCCTGCTCTTCGGGCTGGTGGGCGTCGTCGCGGCCGTGACCCGGCCCGCCGGCGGCATCCTCTACGGCCTGCCCGCGCTGGTCGGCGCGCTGGTCGGCGCCGTCGCGCTGCTCGCGCTACTCCCCCCGCTGCAGACCCCGGTCCCGGCCGAGGACCCGGTCGCGGTCGACCCTCCGACCGGGACCTCGCCGCAGCACGGCCTGGCCGGGCGGGTCCGCGACGCGCTCGGCGCCGGTGACCGCAAGGGCTCCGGCATGGACCGGCGCCGGTTCTTCCTGACCAGCGGCGTGGCCGTCGGTGTGGCAGCCGTGGCCGGCGGCGGGGGCCGCCTCCTGCAGCAGCGCTTCGACGTCGCCGGCGAGCGGGGCGATCTCGCGCTGCCCCGCCCGGCCTCGCCCGCCCCGGCGCTGCCCGTCGGCGCCGACCTGGCACGCCGTGTCGAGGGCCTCACCCCACTGGTCACCCGCAACGCGGAGTTCTACCGGGTGGACACCGCGATCACCGTTCCGCAGATCCGCCCGTCCGACTACCAGCTGACGCTCACCGGCAAGTTCGACTCACCGACGTCGTACACGCTGCAGGACCTCCTCGACCGCGACGACATCATCGAGCGGGACATCACGCTCACCTGCGTCTCGAACGAGGTCGGTGGCCGGCTGGCCGGCACCGCCCGGTGGCTGGGCGTGCCGCTGGGTGCCTTCCTCCGCGAGAACGGCATCCGGGACGACAGCAACCAGCTGGTCTGCACGTCGTCGGACGGCATGACCATCGGCGCGCCGACGCGCTCGGCCCTCGACGTCGAGGACGCGATGTTGGCCTTCGGCATGAACGGCGAGCCGCTGCCGGTGGAGCACGGCTTCCCGGTGCGGATGCTGATCCCCGGTCTCTACGGCTACGTCTCCGCCTGCAAGTGGCTCACCCGGATCGACGCGACGACCTTCGACGCCTTCGACCCGTACTGGGTGCAGCGCGACTGGGCCGCCGAGGCGCCGATCAAGGTCTTCAGCCGCATCGACACCCCGGCGCCGCTGCGGGCCTTCCCGCCCGGCCGTCGCGCGATCGCCGGGGTGGCCTGGGCCCAGACCCGCGGCATCGCCCGCGTGGAGGTCAAGGTCGACGAGGAGGACTGGGCCGAGGCCGAGCTCTCCCCCGAGGTCGACGCCGACCTGTGGCGCCAGTGGGTACTGCCCTATGACTTCGCCGCCGGCCAGCACTCCCTCACCGTCCGGGCGACCAGTTCCGACGGCGAGACGCAGACCGAGCAGCGGGCCGCTCCCTTCCCGAACGGTGCCAGCGGATGGCACTCGGTGCGGGTGATCGTCCGCTGATCGACGGCCCGGTTCCGCACCGAGTGCCATCCGCTGGCAC
>NZ_POQU01000108.1 GCF_002938425.1 Blastococcus atacamensis
CGAGCGCGTCGGCGGCACCAGCACCCGCGCGGACGCGATCGTCGACCGCGCCGAGGGCATGGTGGGCCGGGTCGAGCCGATGCTCGACGACTACGAGCCGGCACTGACCGCCCTGGCCCCGGTGGTCATCGGGTCCATCCTCGCAGTGGGGGGGCGGCAGGCGCGCGTGCCACGATGGAGGGCGTGATGCCGCAGCAGGTTCCCACCGTGTCCGTCAGCGAGCTCCCGGATGACGCCGTCGTCCTCGACGTCCGGGAGGACGACGAGTGGGTGCACGGGCACATCGAGGGCGCCACGCACATCCCGATGGGCGACGTCCCGGCCAAGCTGGACGAGCTTCCCGAGGGCGATCCGCTCTACGTGACCTGCCGCGCGGGTGGCCGGTCGGCCCGCGTGGTGGCCTGGCTGAACCAGAACGGCTTCGAGGCCGTCAACGTCGCTGGTGGCATGGGCGACTGGGAGGCGGCCGGCAAGCCCATGGTGAGCGAGACCGGCCAGCCCCCCTTCGTCCGTTAGTCGAAGGACCCACTGCCCCCCACCGCTCGCACGCTCGCGGCGGGCCCCTGCAGGGGGCCGCGGCTGGTCGTCCCGCCGCTCAGCTCGGCAGCTGGTACTCCGCGAACTTGCTGCGGAGGTCCTTCTTCGAGAACTTGCCGACGCTGGTCTTGGGCACCTCGTCGATGAACTCGACGGCGTCGGGCATCCACCACTTCGCGATCAGCGGCTTGAGGTGCTCGAGGATCTCCTCCTGGGTCGCCTCCTCGCCCTCACGCAGGACGACGCAGGCCAGCGGGCGCTCGTCCCACTTCGGGTGCGGGATGCCGACGACCGCGGCCTCCTTCACCTTCGGGTGGCTCATGATCGCGTTCTCCAGGTCCACCGAGCTGATCCACTCGCCGCCGGACTTGATCAGGTCCTTGGTGCGATCGGCGATCCGGATCGAGCCGTAGGCGTCCATCGCCGCGACGTCGCCGGTCTTCATCCACCCGTCCTCGGTCGTGAGCGTCACGCCGGCGTCCGGGTTGTAGTAGTCCTGCGCGCACCACGGGCCGCGCACCTGCAGCTCGCCGGTGGCCTTGTCGTCCCAGGGCTGCGGCTCGAGGGTGTCGGCGTCGACGATCCGCGCCTCGACGCCGAGGAACGGGATGCCGGCACGCGCCCGCTGGGTCGCCTTGGTCTCGTCGTCGGCCTGCTCGTACCGGGTGGGCAGCACGCCGGAGGAGGCCACCGGGTGGGTCTCCGTCATGCCCCAGGCCTGCAGGAGCGGGATCCCGATCTGCTCGCGGTAGGCCTCGCTGAGCGCCTTGGGCACCGCGGAGCCGCCGCAGCCGATGTCGCGCAGCTTGTGGGGGCGGCCGGCCAGGTGCGGAAGGATCCCCTGGAAGACCGTCGGGACACCGGCGGTGAAGGTGACGCCCTCGTCCACGATGAGGTCGGCCAGGGCCTGCGGCTGCATCATCGCGCCGGGCATGACCAGGGAGGACCCGGCGGCCGGCGCGACCTGCGCGATGCCCCAGGCGTTCGCGTGGAACATCGGCACGATGGGCATCGCCACGTCGTTGATGCCCAGGCCGAACGCGTTCGGGGCCATCACGCCCATCGTGTGCAGGAACGTCGAGCGGTGCGAGTAGACGACGCCCTTGGGGTTGCCCGTGGTGCCGCTCGTGTAGCACATCGAGGCGGCGGAGTTCTCGTCCGTGACGTGGAACTCGACCGGCTGCGCCTCGGCCAGGAGCGCCTCGTAGTCGAGGACCCGGGCGTCGTCGGGGATCTCGTTGTCACCGCCGTCGTCCATGACCACGACCTGCTTCACGGTCTTCATCGTGTCGATGAGCGGCCACAGCAGGGGCAGGACCGTGCGGTCGACGAAGATGACCTCGTCCTCGGCGTGGTTGGCGATGTAGGTCAGCTGCTCGGGGAAGAGGCGGACGTTGAGGGTGTGCAGCACCCGGCCGGTGCAGGGCGCGGCGAAGTAGAGCTCCAGGTGGCGCTGGCTGTTCCAGCAGAAGGTGCCGACACGGCCGTCGGCGCTGATGCCGAGGGTGTCCAGGACGCCGCCCAGCTTGCGGGTGCGCTCGGCCCACTCCGCGTAGGTCGCCGTCGTCTTCCCGCCGGGGTTGTTGGTCACGATCGTGCCGTCGCCGTAGTGCTGCTCCACGTGGCGGAAGATCGCGTCGATCGTGAGGGGGTAGTCCTGCATCAAGCCGCGCATGGCCGCATCGTGCCAGTGACCGGGCTCACCTTCCACCGGGGATCACATGGTTGGTGACAACTAGGTGGGTCTATCGAGCGTCTTCCCTGGCGTGGATCAGTCAGCCATGACAGACCCGACGAGCACCGACAGCGCACCGGAGCAGATGACTGCCCACGCGTAGAGGCTGAGCCGGTCGATCCCAGAACTGGAACGAGGCTTGTTCGAGCTGTCCTTCCACGCCTGGAGGAACGCGCCGACAACAAGGGCCAGGCTGCCCAGGACCGTGAAGGTCTTGGATGCTGTCCAATGCCATCCGGTGGGGACCATGACCGCGACCGCGATCGCGACCAGGACGACGGCGAACACGGCGAAGACTCCTAGGACGATGCGCGCCCCGGTACGAACCAAAGTTTCAGCAAGCATGAGGTCCCAACGGCATGACGGCGGCATCGCTTGAACGGGAGTGCGCCCTCTCTTGGTAACGCGCACGGGATGACGCGAAGGAGCACTCCTGCTCCTCAGGCGGTGAGGACGACGGGCAGCGTGTGCAGGCCCCGGATCACGAACTCGGGACGCCGCTGCGGCTCCCCGCCCAGCTCGATCCGCGACGTCCGGTCCAGCAGCGCGCCGAACGTGGCCTGCAGTTCCACGCGGGCCAGCGGCGCCCCGATGCAGAAGTGGATGCCGGCGCCGAAGGTGATGTGCGCGTTCTCGGTGCGGCCGACGTCGAGGCGGTCGGGGTCGGCGAACACCGCCGGGTCGCGGTTGGCCGCACCGAGGAGGGCGGCGATCTTCTGGCCCCGCTCGACGGTGATACCCCCGATCTGCACGTCCGTCGTCGCGGTCCGCTCGAACAGCTGGAGCGGGGAGTCGTACCGGATCAGCTCCTCGATCGCGCCGGGCAGCAGCGAGCGGTCCGCGCGCACGCGGGCGAGCTGGTCGCGGTTGCGCAGCAGGGCGAGAGTGCCGTTGCCGCTGACGTTCACCGTTGCTTCGTGGCCGGCGTTGAGCAGCAGGATGCAGGTGGTGACGAGCTCGTCCTCGGTGAGCCGATCGCCCTCGGCGTCGCGGACGGCGACGAGGTGGCTGACCAGGTCCTCACCGGGCGTCGTGCGCCGCTCGGCGGCGAGCTCGCGCAGGTAGGCGACGAACTCGTCGGCCGCGCGCTCGGCGTCGTCCTCGATCTCCGTCGTCCGGCCGTACTCGTACATCTTCACGATCGCGTTGGACCACGGGCGCAGGAGCGGGCGATCGGCCTCCGGCACGCCGAGGAGCTCGGCGATCACCGCTACCGGCAGCTCCTCGGCCATGCCGCTGAGCAGGTCCACCGGCTCGCTGCCCGCGGAGCGCTCGACCAGCTCCCCGGCGAGCCGGCCGGCCAGCTCCTCCACCCAGGGCCGCAGCCGCTCGACGTGCCCGCGGGCGAAGGCGGTGCTGATCAGCCGCCGCAGCCGGGTGTGGTCCGGCGGTTCCATCTCGAGGATGGCGTTTCGGTGGATGAGGTTGAAGTTCTCGAACCGCTCGGCGGGCTGCCTGTCCGACCAGATGCGGCCCAGCCGGCGGTCGCGCAGCACCGCGTTGGCCTCGGCGTGGGTGAACGCCAGCCACAGCCCGAGGCCCTCGTGCCACTGCACCGGCGCCTCGGCGCGGGCCCGCGCGAAGGCCGGATACGGGTCGGCGACCACCGCGGGGTCGGTGAGGTCGAGCGGCGCGGAGACGGCAGCGCGGGTCACGGCCGACGAGCCTAGTAAGAGGATCGCCCGCCCCCGCACGCTCAGGGCGGGCGCCTGCGAGGGGCCGCATAGGCTGGCGACATGGCTTCCCGCAAGCGAACGTCCGCCCCCGCCGCTCCGGAGGGCATCAACCCGAAGGCGCCCTGCCCCTGTGGCTCGGGTCGTCGTTACAAGCACTGCCACGGCTCGGGTTACGCCCCGCCGGTCACCCGGCCGTTCGAGGGCCTGCCCGGCGAGGCCGACTGGGTAGCCCTGCGGGAGCTGGTCCCGGCCGCGACGGCCAAGCTGCGGACGACGGACGGCCGTGAGATCACTCTGGCCAGCGTGCTGCCCGGCGGTGCGCCGGCGCTGGTGCGGGCCAACGGCGAGATCCTCGTCGGCGCCCAGCTCGCCACTTCGTCCGACGACGTGAGCCGCGACCTCGGGACGGCGGTCGCCGCCGCGCTCGAGGCGCCGAAGGGTGCCCCGGTGGAGCCGGGCCCGATCGGTGGCGCCGGCTCGGCGGGTCCGCGGCTGCAGGAGGTGCTGGACGTCTCCGTCCCGCTCCAGGTCGAGGTGCACGACAGCTTCGACTTCTGGCTGGAGGGCACCGAGCCCGGCGCGGCGGCGCGAGCGGGGTTGAGCCAGGCCAACGAGGCCATCCTGCCCACCGTCCGGCTGGAGGGCCTGGAGGCCGCCTACTGGGTGCGCCCCGGCAACGAGCGTGCGCACCTGCGCTGGGTCCGGCCGGAGAAGGAGGAGCAGCTCCTCGACGCGCTTGCCCGGCTGTCCGCCGCAGAGCAGATCCTCCTCGGCGAGGGCACCCGCTACGCGGGCGCCTTCCGGGCCCACGGTCTCGTCGTCCCGGTGTGGGACCTGCCGGCCGACGTCCCCGCCGAGGACTGGGTCGGTCCGGCGACGGAGTTCCAGGCGCGGCTGGAGCAGGCGCTGACCGTGACCACTCCGCTGAACGCAGACGAGCGGCGTGCACGGGCCGGGCTGCTGTCCCGCCAGATCACCCTGCGCTGAGGTAGGCGCGAACGCGAGAAGGTCGCTCCCCACCACGGTGGGGAGCGACCTTCTCGTTGATCAGGACCTCTGCGTCAGCTCCGGCGGCGGGCGGCAGCCACCGCAGCGCTGCCGAGCACCAGCAGCGCTGCGCCGGCACCGGCGAAGGGCAGCGTGTCGAAGCCGGTGTAGGCCAGCTGCGGAGCGGCGGTGGGCGTGTGGCTCACCAGCGCGGTCTCCTGCTCGCAGCCGACGCCGTCGTTGTCGTTGTCGAGGTGCGGGCCGTAGCCGGGCTGGCCGGAGTGGACCGGCGCGGCACCGCGCGCGCGGGCGTCGTCGCAGTCGGTGTAGTGAACGGCGGGAGCGGCCTCCTCGTGTCCGTCGGTTCCTCCGCCGACGTTCTCGCCCCCGGTCTCCTCGTTCCCGTCGCCGCCGAGCGCCTTGCACAGTTCGTCGATGACGGCACCGAGCTCCGGGCTCCCGCTCCTCGCCTCGTCAGCGAACATCTCGCAGCCCGCCACGAGCTCTTCGGCTCCCCCTTCCAGCCCCGTGCAGAGTTGCTCGAGCTCACCGCCCAAGGTGGGGTCGATGCCGGTGATGCCCTCGACGAGCTGGTTGCACCCGTCGACCACGGGGTTGTCCCCGTCATCGGTCTGGGTGCCCTCGTCGCCGGTCTGGGTGGTCTCGTCGCCGGTCTGGGTGGTCTCGTCGCCGGTCTGGGTGTTCCCATCGTCGGTCTGGGTGCCCTCGCCGGAGAGCTGACCGCCGAGGCCAGAGAGCTGGCCGCCCTCGTCGCCGGTCTGGGTGCTGTCGCCGCCGGTCTGGCCGCTCTCGCCGCTCCCGCCGGAGAGCTGGTCGTCGGCGCCCGTCTGGCCGCTCTCGTCGCTGGCCTCGCCGCTTCCTTCGCCAGCGGCCGCGTCGCCGACGATGCCGGTCACCGTCTCCGAAGGCAGGCCTCCGGCGGCGCCCTCCTCGGCCGCGGCAGCCAGCCCCGGCCCGACGAACAACAGCGCCGCTGCGGCGCACAGCGTCAGCGGCGTACGAAAGCGCTTGGACATGCAGTTTCCCCCGTGGGATCGATCAACTCGTGAGTGAGCTGTACCACGGGTCACAGCTAACGGGCGAACCAGTCCTTCACGGTTCCGTGCGCGTCGCAACGCAGAGTCATCGCCGACAGTCAGATGGGTTCGCGCAGGATCGGGCAGGACATGCAGCGCGGCCCGCCCCGGCCGCTGCCGAGCTCGGAGCCCGCGATTCGCACCACCTCGATGCCGGCGGCCTCGAGCGCGGCGTTGGTGACGGTGTTCCGCTCGTAGGCCACCGTCAGCCGCGGGGCCAGCGCGAGGGTGTTGTTCCCGTCGTCCCACTGCTCGCGCTCGGCGGTGACCGGGTCCAGGCCGGTGTCGATGACCCGCAGCTGGTCGATGCCCATGGCGGCTGCCGCGGCCAGCACGAACGGTTCGGGCCCGCTGACGGCGAGGTCGGTGGTATCGGCGTCGTCCTCGATGTCGTAGGGCGCGCGGACGGTCCAGGCGACCAGCGAGTCGGCCACGGCGGGGTACATGACCATCGCGTCGACGTCGACCATCGTGGCGATGGTGTCCAGGTGCATGGTGGCCCGTTCCTGGGCGATCGGGACGACCAGCACCGTGTGCGCCAGGCCGCGGGCGAACAGCCGCCGCGCCAACCGCTCCGCTCCGCCGGGCGTCGTCCGTTCGCCCATGCCGACGGCGACCACGCCCTCGGCCAGCAGCAGCACGTCACCGCCCTCCAGGTGCTCCAGTTCCGCGCCGTAGAGCTGCTCGGCCCCGGCGAACCGCGGGTGGTGGGTGTAGATGGCGGCGGTGATCGTGCTCTCGCGGTGGCGGGCGGGCATGGCCAGCGACGTCACCGCGACCTCGCCGCCGATCCACACCGACGAGTCGCGGGTGAACAGCAGGTTGGGCAGCGGAGGGACGACGAAGTCCGCGCGGTCCATCAGCTGGTAGGCCAGCCCGGAGCCGCGCAGCTCGTCGTGCGCCAGCCCCGCGATGAGCGTCGACGCGAGGTCCTCGGGGGCGAGCCCGGCCAGGTGGCGGGTGGCGTCGCGCTGCAAGGTCGCGCCCAGGCGCGGGTCGTCGACGGCGGCGTCGATGAGCTCCGTGCGCGCCGCCGGGGAGGCGAGCACCTCGGCGAGCAACGTCGCCACGTGCAGGACCTCGACACCGCGGTCGGTCAGCGCCTGGGCGAAGGCGTCGTGCTCCTCCTGCGCGCGGGCGACCCACGGAACGCCGTCGAACAGCAGCTGGTCGTTGTTGCGGGGCGTCAGCCGCCGCAGCTCGGGACCGGGCCGGTGCAGCAGCACGGTGCGCAGCCGGCCGACCTCGCTCGTGGCGCCGAGGGCGGGCGTGATCATGGCCGAAGGCTGGCACAGGTCGCCGGAGCGGCGCCGCAGGAGCGCCTCGTTAGGGTGCCCGAGGGGCCGGTGCGGCACCCGTTCGGCGACTCCGGAGGTACCCGTGGACCTGTTCGACCTGACCGGCAAGGTGGCCGTGGTCACCGGCGGCACCCGTGGCATCGGCATGATGATGGCCCGCGGTCTGCTGCAGGCGGGGGCGAAGGTCTACATCAGCTCCCGCAAGGCCGAGGCCGGCGACGCCGCCGTCGCCGAGCTGCAGGAGTTCGGCGACGTCGTCTCGATCCCCGCCGACCTCTCCACCGAGGCCGAGTGCCTGCGGCTGGCCGAGGAGGTCGGGAAGCGCGAGGACCGCGTGCACATCCTGGTGAACAACGCCGGCGCCACCTGGGGCGAGCCGCTGGAGACCTTTCCCGAGTCGGCCTGGGACAAGCTGCTCGACCTGAACCTGAAGTCGCCCTTCTTCCTCACCCGCGCCCTGCTGCCCAAGCTGGAGGCGGCGGCGGTCGAGGGCGATCCGGCCCGCGTGGTGAACGTGGGCAGCATCGACGGCCTGCACGTGAACCCGATGCCGACCTACTCCTACGCCGCCAGCAAGGCCGGGCTGCACCACCTCACGCGGGTGCTGGCCAAGGAGCTCGGCCCGAAGCAGATCACCGTCAACGCCGTGGCGCCCGGGCCGTTCGAGTCCAAGATGATGGCCGCCACGCTCGACGCGTTCGGCAGCGAGATCGCCGCCAAGTCACCGCTGGGCCGCATCGGCCGCCCCGACGACATGGCCGGCGTCGTCGTCTACCTGTCCTCGCGGGCCGGCTCGTACGTGACCGGCGCGGTCATCCCCGTCGACGGCGGCATCGCCACCACCGTCTGAGCCGCGGCGAGATCCGGGTTCCTGGCTCACCGTTCGGGGTCGTGGCTCACCGTCGACCGTGAGCCAGGACCCCTGATGATCATGTCTCCTGATCATCACGGAGCCCCTCAGTCGGGGAGGAGGACGCCGGGGTTGCAGATGCCCTTCGGGTCCAGCCGCTCCTTGACCGCGCGCAGCACCTCGACGCCCAGCGGCCCGACCTCGCGCTCCAGCCACGGGCGGTGGTCGGCCCCGACGGCGTGGTGGTGGGTGAGCGTGCCGCCGGCGGCCAGCAGGGCGTCGGTGGCCGCGCGCTTGGCCGTCAGCCACTGCTGGAGGGGCAGCGCGTCGTCCCGGTCGGCGAGCACCGTCAGGTAGAGCGAGGCGCCGGTCGGGTAACCGTGCGAGACGTGGCTCATCACCAGCGGCTGCCGACCCTTGCGGCCGAGGGAGTCGCGCAGCGCCCGGCGGGTCGCGTCGTACACCCTGGGCAGGGCCGACCAGGTCGCCGCGGTCTCCAACGTCTCGACCAGCAGCCCGGCGTCCAGGAGCCGGTCGCGGGTGTACGGGGCGCCGAAGCGGTGCGCCCGCCACGACTCGGCGACCCGGCGGCCCAGCCGGATCGCGCCGCCGTCGCGCAGCAGCGACGACGCCGCCCGCTTGCGGGCCCGCACGAGATCGGGCAATCCCTCCCAGCCGACGAGCAGCAGGCAGCCGCCGCCGTGACCCCGGACGCGGAGGCTGCCGCGCAGCGCCTTGGCGCCGGTGCCGCCGGCCATGAGCAGGTTGGCGCGGGTCTCGTCGCCGTCGGACAGCCGCACGACGTCGGGCAGCAGGTCGTGCCGGGCCAGGTTCTGCAGGGCCGCGAGCCCGGCCGGCCAGGTGCGGAACGACCAGCCCTCGTACGCGGCCACGGCCGGCTTGGGGCGCACCCGCAGCGTGACCTCGGTGATCACGCCGAGCGTGCCCTCCGAACCGAGCGCCAGGCCCAGCAGGTCGGGACCGGCCGCGGACGCCGGCGGATGCCCGAGCTCCAGCACGCCCGAGGGCGTCGCGAGGGTCAGCCCGGCGACCAGCTCGTCGAACCGGCCGACGCCGGTGGAGGCCTGCCCGGCCGAGCGGGTGGCGGCGTAGCCGCCGACGGTGGCGAACTCCCAGCTCTGCGGCAGGTGGCCGAAGCTCAGCCCCTCGCGGCCCAGTGCCTCCTCGAGTGCCGGCCCGCGCATGCCGGGCCCGACGGTCACCATCGACGACGGCACGTCCAGGGCCTGCACCGACGACATGCGGCCCAGGTCGACCGCGATCGCCGGCCGGTCGTCGGGGTCCACGCCGGCCAGCCCGCCGACGACGCTGGTCCCGCCACCGAAGGGCACGACGACGATGCCGTGCTCGCTGCAGAGGGCCAGCAGTGCCGCTGTCTCCTCCGTGGTGCCCGGGAGGACGACGGCGCAGGGCGCGTCGGAGGCGTCCCCCTCGCGGCGGCGCAGCAGGTCCAGGTAACTCTTGCCACCCGCGCGGCGCAGCCGCGACTCCCGGTCGGTGCGCACGTTGTCGGCGCCGAGGAGGCCGACCAGCGCGGCGTGCGCCTCCTGCGGCAGCCTGCCCGGGGCCAGCCGGATCTGCTCCACCGGCACCGGCGGGGTCGCCCGCGGCGTCCAGCCGAGCTCGCGGACCAGGTGGCGCCGCGCCGCCTTGGTCAGCGTCGCGTCGAGGCCGTCGGCGTCCTGCGCGATGGCTCCGGCGGGGGCGGGGCCCCACCCCTGGATCGTCAGTTCCGGCTGCTCGGGCACCGCTACAGTCTGCCGGTGCGTGCCCGCCGGAGGAGCAGGTGATCGGCTCCCTCTCGCCCGAGCGGCGGACCCGGGACCTCGCGCAGCTGGCCGGCGCGACGGTCGACGTCGTGGTGGTCGGTGCCGGGGTCACCGGGGCCGGCGTCGCGCTGGACGCCGCCTCGCGCGGACTGTCCGTGGCGCTGTTCGAGCGCACCGACCTCGCCGCCGGCACCAGTCGCTGGTCGTCGAAGCTGGTGCACGGCGGGCTGCGCTACCTGGCCCACGGCGAGATCGGCCTGGCCCGCGAGAGCGCCCGCGAGCGCGCCGTCCTCATGGGGGCCACGGCGCCGCACCTGGTCCGGCCGCTGCCCTTCCTCGTGCCCGACGCCGCCGGCCGCGACGTGTCCGCGCTGGCCGGGCTCGGTGGCCGGCTGGGCGACGCCGTCCGCCGATCGGTGCCCGGGGGGCGGGGCTCGCTGCCCCCGACCCGGCGCGTGCGCTCCGACGACGTCGCGCGGATGACGCCGGGGGCTGTCTCTTATCCCAATTTGACGCTGCCGACGAAGTGGATGGGCATACACGAGTATGGCGATGTGTCATTCCAA
>NZ_POQU01000109.1 GCF_002938425.1 Blastococcus atacamensis
GCCCGATCTCGATCGCGGTGATCACCCGCACCGGGCGGGACCACCACCGGGTGGGTGGGTCGTGGGGAGCCGTCACTGGGCCCTCGCTCCTTCGGTCGGGCGGTGTGCTGCCTGTCACAGCCACGCCGACGGTAGGGAGGGTGGATTCGGGACGGCAAGCAGTTGCCAAGGTGTTGCCATCGACCGGCCATCACGCTTTGATCACGCCGTGAGCACCCCGACGATCTACGACGTCGCCCGGGCGGCCGGCGTCGCGACGTCGACGGTCTCCCGCGCCTTCAGCAACCCCCAGCGCGTCAGCGCCCCCACCCGTGAGCTGGTCGAACGGGTCGCCACCGAGCTGGGCTACGAGCCGAACCCGCACGCCCGGGCGCTTACCTCGCGGCGCACCCAGACCATCGCGATGGTGGTCTCCGACATCACCAACCCGCACTTCTTCGAGATCATCCGCGGGGCGGAGCTGCGCGCGAAGGCGTCGGCCCACACGCTCGTGCTGGTCAACGCCGAGGAGTCCCCGCGCATCGAGCGGGAGCAGGTCAACCGGCTGTCGCGTTCGGTCGACGGCTTCCTGCTGGCCGCCAGCCGGCTGCCCGAGGGGGATCTCGCCGAGCTCGCGGGCACGCACGCCGTCGTCATGGTCAACCGCCAGGTGGCCGAGATCCCGAGCGTGGTGCTCGACCAGCGCGAGGGCTGTCGCCAGCTGGTCACCCACCTGTCCTCGCTCGGGCACACCTCGCTGGCCTACCTCTGCGGGCCGCGGGAGTCGTGGATGGCCGGGAGCCGGTGGGCGGCCATCCGGGACGCCGCCGCCGAGTCGGGGGTCTCGGCGGTCCGGATGGGCCCGTTCACACCCCGGGTGGCCCACGGCGCGGCTGCCGCCGACGCGGCGCTCACGACGGGGGCCACGGCCCTGATCGCGCACAACGACCTGCTCGCCATCGGCGTCCTGCAGCGGCTGGCGGCACGGTCGGTCCGCGTGCCCGACGACATCAGCGTGACCGGGTTCGACGACATCTTCGCCGCGGAGCTGTGCACGCCCAGTCTCACGACCCTCGGCGGTACGCACGCCAACGTCGGACGGGCGGCGGTGGAACTGCTGCTCGAGGCCGCCGCCGCCCCCCGACGCTCTCCCACCGCCGTCCAGCAGCTGGTTCTCCCCTCCCAGCTGATCCTGCGGAACTCGACGGGACAGGCCCGGGGACGCCGCGGCCCGGCCTGAAGCGGCTCCACCCGGGCCGGAGTTACCGGCCGGTACTGCATGTGGGATCGTCCGACGTACACGTCGAGGCGCCGCTCCCAGGCGGCGTCGGGAAAGAGGACCGATGCGGTTGCAGCTGTCCCCGGAGCTCGAGGCCTTCCGGGAAGAGATGCGCACCTTCTTCACCACCCAGGTGCCGCAGGAGATCCGCGACAAGGTCGCGGGTCACGGGCACGTCTCCAAGGAGGAGTACGTCGAGACCCAGCGCGTGCTCAACGCCGCCGGCCTGGCCGTGCCGCACTGGCCGGTGGAGTGGGGCGGCCGCGACTGGACGCCCCTGCAGCGCCACATCTGGCGCGAGGAGATGCAGCTGGCCAACGTGCCCGAGCCCCTGGCGTTCAACGCCAGCATGATCGGCCCGGTCATCGCCGCCTTCGGCAACCAGGAGCAGAAGGAGCGCTTCCTGGCCAAGACCGCCAACCTCGACATCTGGTGGTGCCAGGGCTTCTCCGAGCCCGACGCCGGCTCCGACCTCGCCTCGCTGCGCACCACCGCGGTGCGCGACGGCGACGACTGGATCGTCAACGGCCAGAAGACCTGGACCACGCTGGGCCAGCACGCCGACTGGATCTTCTGCCTCTGCCGCACCGACCCGACCGCCGAGAAGAAGCAGCGCGGCATCTCGCTGCTGGTCTTCCCGATGGACACCCCCGGGGTCACCCTGCGCCCGATCGAGCTCATCGACGGCGGGTTCGAGGTCAACGAGGTGTTCTTCGAGGACGTCCGCGTGCCCGCCGAGAACCTGATCGGCGAGGAGAACCAGGGCTGGACGATGGCCAAGTTCCTCCTCGGCAACGAGCGCGTCGGCATCGCCCGGATCGGCTCAACCAAGCGGATGCTCGCCCAGGCCAAGGAGCACGCGCGGGAGATCACCGTCGATGGTCGCCCGCTCCTGGACGACCCGTTCATGGCCGCGCGCATCGCCGAGCTGGAGAACGAGCTGGTCGCGCTGGAGCTCACCGCTCTGCGCGTGGTCGCCAACTCCGCCGACGGCAAGCCGCATCCCGCGTCCTCGGTGCTCAAGCTCAAGGGCTCGGAGCTGCAGCAGGCAGCGACCGAGCTGCTCGTCGACATCGCGGGCCCGCTGTCGGTCGCCTCGTTCGCTCTCGAAGGCTCCGACGTGCCCGACTGGGCCCGGGTCGCGACCCCGCACTACCTGAACTACCGGAAGGTCTCCATCTACGGAGGCTCGAACGAGGTTCAGCGGACCATCATCGCCGGCACGATCCTGGGGCTGTGATCTGAGTGGACTTCACCTTCGACAGCGAGCAGAGCGACCTCCGCGAGGCCGTCCGCGGCCTGCTGGAGCGCGCCTACTCCGACAGCGAGACCCGCCGCAAGGTGGCGGCGAACGACCCGGGCTTCGACGAGAAGACCTGGTCCCGCCTGGCCGAGATGGGCCTGCTGGGCCTGCCCTTCGCCGAGGAGCACGGCGGCATGGGCGCCGGCCCGATCGAGGTGGCCATCGTCGCCGAGGAGATCGGCCGGGTCATCGCGCCCGAGCCGTTCATCGAGGCGGTCGTGCTGGCCGGTGGCCTGATCGCGGCCGTGGCCTCCGACGAGCAGAAGGGCGAGCTGCTCGGGGCGATCGCGGAAGGCGCTTGCGTGCCCACCTTCGCGCACGCCGAGATCGGCACCCGCTGGACGCCGTCGGCGTCGGCGGTGACCGCCACGCAGGCCGGCGACGGCTGGACCTTGACCGGGGTCAAGGAGCCGGTCCCCCACGGCGCCCGCGCCGACGTCCTGGTCGTGTCCGCGGTCGTCGACGGCGGCACCGGGCTGTTCCTCGTGCAGGGCGACGCCGCCGGCCTGACCCGCACCGGCTACCGCACCCACGACGGCACCCGCGCCGCCAACGTCCGCTTCGACGGCACCCCGGCGGCGCTGCTCGGTACCGGTGGCGACCAGACGGCCGCCATCGAGCAGGCGCTGGCCGAGGCCCGCATCGCCTACTCCCACGAGGCGATCGGTGCCATGGACACCGCGCTGCGGATCACCGCCGAGTACCTCAAGACGCGCAAGCAGTTCGGCGTCACCCTCAACCGCTTCCAGGCGCTCACCTTCCGCGCCGCGGACATGTACGTGTCCCTGGAGCTGGCCCGCAGCACCGCGCTCTGGGCCTCGATGGTGCAGGACGCCGGCGGCGACGTCGCGTCCGCGGCCGACCGTGCCCGTCTGCAGACCAGCCGGGCCGGCCGGCACATCGGCAAGGAGGCCATCCAGCTGCACGGTGGCATCGGCGTGACCGCCGAGTACTCCGTCGGGCACTACACCAGCCGGCTCACCGCGATCGACCACCTGCTCGGTGACGGCGACTTCGCCGCCGCCCGGCTGGCGCGGACCGTGGCCGAGCGGGAGACCGTCGACCCGCTGGGCGCTCCCTACGCCCCCAGCGGCGGGGTCGGCTGACACCGGCACCACCGCTCGCACCACCACCGCGGCGCCATGTCCCTCCCGGGGCATGGCGCCGCGGTGCGTCCGGACACGGGCCGGTCTCGGTCGATGCGCCGCTGACCCACCCGTCACCCGCGCCACCACCGGGTGGAGACCTCTGGCGCCGGGCGGGCGGTACGCAGCAGGATCGCATCCGCGTCATCGACTCCGGGGCGTCCGGAGGTCTTTCCCCTGGAGGTTTCCGTGCGCCTGAACCGACTGCTCGTGGGAGGTTCGGTCCTGGCCCTCCTGAGCGGGACCGCTGCCTGCGGCCTGCAAACGATCGAGCCCAAGATCCAGCTGCGCGATGCGTTCGCGGCGTTCGGCGACCAGTCCTCCGGCGCCCTGCGCCTGTCGCTGCCGAGCTCCGAGGACGACGTCCGCGCGTTCCTGCAGGCCGCGGACGAGGCGACCGGCGGCGAGGAGGTGCCCGACGACGTGCTGTCGACGCTGCTCTCGTCGTCCCTCGTCTTCGGCTTCGACGAGGGCGAGGACGCCGACGACCCGGCCGACGACGCCGTCCGGACCGTGGTGGAGATCGGCGACCTGACCGCCACCGAGTTCCGCGCGATCGGCGAGGACCTGTACGTCCGGGCCGACGTCGACGGGCTGGTCGACGAGTTCCCCGAGATGCAAGCCGACGTCGAGTCCTTCCGCGCCGAGCTCGAGTCCGGGACCACCGTTCCCGAGCCGCTGGTCGAGCCGGCGCGCGCCCTGCTCGGCGGCGACTGGGTGTCCCTCGACGGCAAGGCCCTCATGGAGCAGGTCGAGTCGCTGAGCGGGACCAGCACGGCCGAGGAGGAAGCCGAGCTGCAGAAGGAGCTCCAGGACCTCGCCGGCAAGGCCGTCCAGGACGCCGTCGTGTCGGTCGAGCGCAAGGGCGAGGACGACGACCTGGGCGACCACCTGGTGGTCGAGCTGAACCTGCGCAAGGGCTGGGCGACGGTCCGCGACGGCCTGCCCGGGATCCTTCCCGAGGGCGAGGACCCGGCGACGCTGGAGCAGCTGCCCCCGGTCGAGGACGTCCCGGACAAGGACGTGTCCGTCTCCGTCTGGGTCCAGGACGACGAGCTGACGCGGGTGGAACTCGACGCCGCCCAGTTCCTGGACGAGCCGGCCGGGCACCTGGTGCTGCGGGCCGACGTCCTGGACGCCGAGCCGGTCACCGCCCCGGAGGACTCGGTGCCGGTCGACGTGGCCGCCCTGTTCGAGGGCGCGATGAGCGCCTCCACGCCCGGTGCCGAGGAGCTGGACGCCTACACGATCGCCACGTGGGTGGACATGGACCTCGCGACCGTGGCCCAGGAGAACGGCGGGGAGTCCTCCGCGGAGTACCTGCCCGAGGTCCTGGCCTGGTACGAGGGGACGACCCCCGACCTGGTGATCACCGCGGTGGGCCCGCTCGTCGAGGTGTCCACCGGCGGCGAGACCGTCTGCCTCACGCCGTCGCCGGACGGCTTCGGCGAGCAGATCGCCGACGGCCCCTGCTGACCTCCGCCCCTCCCGCACGACGACGGAGCCCCGCCCCCGACCCGGGGGCGGGGCTCCGTCGCGTCCGGGGTCAGCTGCCGAGCCGGCCGACGACCAGGCGGTTCAGCCAGTCCGGGCTGACCGAGGAGGCGACCGCCAGCACGCGGGTCTGCCGCCCCACGGTGCGGTGCGGTGATCGGGGCAGCGGCAGCCGCTCGTGCACGACCCGCCAGGCGGCCGTGGCGACGTCGGCCGGCGTCAGGTGGACGCCGAGGTTCTTCACCGGCGCCATCCCCGCGCCGTCCCGGGTGACCATCTCGGTGTCGACGAACAGCGGGAGCAGGCTGCGCACCCGGACGCCGTCGGCCCGCCACTCCAGGTCCAGCGCCTCGGTCAGCGACTTGACCGCCGCCTTGGTGGCGCCGTAGGTCGCGAGGGTCGGCTGGCCGTAGAGGGCCGACGCCGAGCAGAGGTTGAGCAGCAGGCCGCTCTGGGCGCGGGCCAGGTACTCGTGGCCGGTCAGGGCACCGAGCACCACGCCGGTGACGTTGACGTCGACCTGGCGGCGGTGCGTGCCGGCGTCGATGCCGGCGAAGGGACCGGACGCCAGCACGCCGGCGTTGTTGACCAGCACGTCGAGGGTCCCGTCGGGGCAGAAGCGCCCGAGGGCACTCCCCCACTGGGCCTCGTCCCGGACGTCGAGGGCGCCGTGCACCGCGTTCGGCCGTCCGGCCGCGACGTCGGCCACGGCGGCGGGGTCGACGTCGAACAGGCCCACCCGCCAGCCGGCGTCGAGGAACCGCTCGGCGACGGCGCGCCCGATGCCCCGCCCCGCGCCGGTCACCAGGATGCTGCCGGCAGGGCTCGAACGTGAGATCACCCGGTGACTCATACCTGGGAAGCCGCTGGAACGGCCACCCTCCAGGGGCCCGCGCCGGGCTCGCGAGGCGTGGGGGGAGGGGTGGTCCTCACCCGAGGATCGCCCGGCGGAGCTCGTCGGCGTCGGCGCGCACCTGGTCGAGCACGGGGATCAGGTCGTCCTCGCGCAACTGGCCGCAGCTCAGCCGCACGACGGGGACGACGTCGTAGTCCTCGAGGGTGAGCCGGGACGCGACCTCGAAGGCCGACCGCAGGAGGCCGCCCTCGAGCGAGGTGAAGTCGTCGACCTGGTTGAGCCGGCTGGTCATCGAGTGCGGGAAGCCCCACTGCTCGAGGGCGACGGCGGTCAGCCGAAGGCTGTTGATGCCGTAGCGGCGCAGCTCGGCGATCCGGCGCTCGGTGAGGTTCGTGTGCTCCGCGGTCAGCTCGGCGTAGCCCTCGGGGTCGTTGTGGTGCAGGAGCGCGGCACCCATCTGCGCGAGCAGGCCGAGGCAGAGGGCGTCCTGGGGACGCTCGCCGAAGCGTGGCGCCAGCGCCGAGGAGGCCAGGGCGAGGCTGGTGGTCACGTCCCAGAAGTTCTCCGGCAGCCGGGCCTCGTCGTCGAGCTCGGTGAGAGCGACGGTGGCCATCGTCCGCACCGTGGTGAAGCCGACGACGGTGACCGCGAACTGCAGGGACGTCACCCGCCCGCGCATCCCGAAGTAGGCGGAGTTGGCCAGCTTCATGACCCGGCTGGCCAGCGCCACGTCGGAGGCGAGGATCCGCGACAGCACCTTGGCGCTGGTGTCGTCCTGGTTGGCCACCGTGACGATCTGCGCGGCGACCGGTCGCTGGGCGGCCATGGTGTCGATGCTGGCGAGCACCTTCTCCAGGTCGAACAGGGGGGCCGGCTCGGTGCGGGCCGGCAGCGGGGTGACGGTCATCGGGTGCGGTCTCCATGGGCGGCGAACCAGGCGGCGGCGTGCCCCCCGGTGAGGGGCTGGCTGAGGCTGAAGCCCTGCAGGTAGGTGACTCCCATGCGGGTGAGCTCCTCGGCCTGCTCGGGGCTCTCCACACCCTCGGCGACCGTGCTCAGGTTGAGGCTCCGGGCCAGGGCGATGACCGCCGAGGCGATCTCGGTGTGCCCGTGCGCCAGCTCGGCCACGAACGAGCGGTCGACCTTGAGGCAATTGACCGGCAGGTGGCGGAGATAGGCCAGCGACGAGTAGCCGGTGCCGAAGTCGTCGATGGCCAGGTCCACCCCGATCGCGCGGAGCTGGTGCAGGATCTCGCGGGCCGAGTCCGGGTCCTTCATCAGGGCGGACTCGGTGATCTCGATGGAGATCCGGGACGGCGCCAGCCCGTGCCGCTCGAGCGCGGCGGCCACCTGCGGCGGCAGGTTGGCGTCCAGCTGGAGTGCCGAGACGTTGACGTTGGCGCGGGCCGGCGCGGCCCAGCCCATGAGGCGGTCCCACTCGGCCAGCTGCCGGCAGGTCTCGTCCAGCACCAGCAGACCGAGGCCGGCGATCAGGCCGCTCTCCTCGGCCAGCGGGATGAACACCACGGGGCTGATCGGCCCGCGCTCGGCGTGCTCCCAGCGGGCGAGGGACTCCACGGCCACCGGGCTGCCGTCGGCGGTGCTGAAGATCGGTTGGTAGAGCAGCGTGATCTCGCGGCGCTCGATGGCGTCGCGCAGCTCGGCGACCAGGCGCAGCTTGTCGCGCGCCTGCTCGCGGGCCCGCTGGTCGAGGACGGTGATCCGGCCCTTGCCGCCGGCCTTCGCCTGGTACATCGCGATGTCGCAGTCGCGGATGAGCTCCTCGGCCGAGGCGTGCTCCGCGGTCTGGACGGTCACGCCCACGCTGGCGTAGGGGCGCACGTCGACGCCGCCCAGCCGCACCGGGCGGGCCAGCTCCACCGAGATGCGCTCGGCGAGGGCCACCGCGGCCTCCTCGTCGACGCTCTCGCAGACCACCACGAACTCGTCCCCGCCGAAGCGGGCCACGAGGTCACCGGGCCGGACCACGGCGCGGAGCCGGTAGGCCACCTCCGCGAGCAGCTCGTCGCCCGCGGTGTGCCCGAGCGAGTCGTTGACGACCTTGAAGTTGTCCAGGTCGAGGAAGAGACAGGCCAGGCCGCTGGAGCCCGGCGTGAACCGGCCGGCGACGTACTGGGCCAGCAGGGTGCGGTTGGGCAGCCCGGTCAGCGGGTCGTGGTTGGCCTGGTGGGCGAGCTTCGCCTCGAAGGCCAGCCGGTCGGTGATGTCCTCGATGGTGCCGACGAAGCCGGCGCCCACGCCGGGGGTGAACAGGTGGGCGAACCGGATGACCGTCGTCCGCACCGTGCCGTCCTCCCGCAGCAGCCGGGCCTGGGTCTCCACCTCCTCGCCGTCGAGCGCCGCGGAGACCTGCTCGATGACCGTGTCGAGGTCGTCCTCGTGCACGGTGTCGATCCAGCCGGTCCCGAGCAGCTGCTCGGCCTGCCTGCCGACGAGCGTGCAGAACGCGTCGTTGACGTGCGCCAGCCGCATCCCCTGCTCCGAGAGCAGGGTGGGCACCGGCGAGCGCTCGGTGAGCGTGGAGAAGCGGCGTTCGTGCGCGTCGGCGGTGGCCCGCAGCGCGCGCTCCTGCTCGTTGGTCGTGGAGAGGATGCGGATGGTCCACATCCGTCCCGACGGCGACGGCGTCGTGCCGACGACCGCCTCGACGGTCGCTCCGCTGGCGGTGCGCACCGGCAGGGTCATCCGAGCCGACCGCTCGCGGCGCAGCAGCAGCTTGAGCTCCCCGCCGCCGAGGGTCGGGAAGAGATGGTCGATGGGGAGCGCGCGCAGGTCGTCCAGCCCGTAGCCGAGCAGGTCGACCGCCCCGACGTTGCCCCACGTGATCCGGGTGCGGCCACCGACGGTCTCGGCCACCACGAGCGCCATCTGGTCACTGACGGACGCGCTGTAGAAGATCGACGAGACGATCTCCGGCGGAACGCGGTCGTCGTCGGGCACGCTGATCTGAACGCTCACGGTCCTCCCCTCGCTGGTCGTCGAGGGCGCTCCGGTTCAGCGCCTTCACGAGGGTTCTCGGTCAGGGCTCCCCCGGGCTTGCAGTCGAGAGCGCGCGGGGTCCCCCGTTGGAGGGAGGCTGTGTGCACGGCCCGCAACCGCCGCGGCGGGCGGTTCCCCCCTTCGGACGTGCACTGCCTCACATTCGCGGAGCCTTTCGTCGTCCCGGCCCGTTTGCAGGCAAGATCCACCCGTTCCACCGAGCACCGCGTACGACCCCACCACTGGCGAACTGGCGACGAGGCCACTCCGCCGAGGAATGGAGCGCCACGATGCACATCGGAGTTCCGCGCGAGACGCGCGCCCGGGAGACGCGGGTGGCGGCCACGCCGGCCACGGTCGGAAAGCTGGTCGGCCTGGGCTACGAGGTGGTCGTGGAGGCCGGCGCGGGCGCGGCGAGCAGCTTCCCCGACGAGGCCTACACCGGAGCCGGGGCGCGCCTCGGCAGCGCCGAGGACGCCTGGCAGGCCGACGTCGTGCTGCGGGTCAACGCCCCGGCCGTCGACGAGCTCCCCCGGCTGCGTGACGGCGCCACGCTGATCGGTCTGCTGGGGCCGGCGCTGAACCCCGACCTCGTGGACGCCCTGGCGCAGCGGCCGATCACCGCCCTCGCCATGGACGCGGTGCCGCGCATCTCGCGCGCCCAGTCCATGGACGTGCTCAGCTCGATGGCCAACATCGCCGGCTACCGCGCTGTCGTGGAAGCCGCGCACGTCTTCGGCCGGTTCTTCACCGGCCAGGTCACCGCCGCGGGCAAGGTGCCGCCGGCCAAGGTGCTCGTCGCCGGCGCCGGCGTGGCCGGGCTGGCCGCGATCGGCGCCGCCAGCAGCCTGGGTGCCATCGTCCGGGCCACCGACGTCCGGCCCGAGGTGGCCGAGCAGGTGCGCTCGCTGGGCGGCGAGTACGTCGCGGTGCCGGCCGGCGACAGCGAGACCGGCGCCGGCGGCAGTGCTGATGGTTATGCCCGCGAGATGGGCGAGGACTTCAACCGCCGCGCCGCAGAGATGTACGCCGAGCAGGCCCGAGACGTCGACATCATCATCACCACCGCGCTGATCCCGGGGCGCCCCGCGCCCCGGCTGATCACCGAGGAGATGGTGGCCTCGATGAAGTCCGGCAGCGTCATCGTCGACATGGCGGCCGCCCAGGGCGGCAACGTCGCCGGGTCGGTGCCCGACGAGGTGGTCGTCACTCCCAACGGTGTCTCGATCATCGGCTACACCGACCTGCCCTCCCGGCTCCCCGCCCAGGCCTCGCAGCTCTACGGCACCAACCTGGTCAACCTGCTGACCCTGCTGACCCCGGGCAAGGACGGCCGGCTCGTCCTGGACTTCGACGACGTCGTCCAGCGCGCGATCACCGTCGTCCGCGAGGGCGAGAAGCTGTCTCTTATAAACATCACAGAGCCCACACAACAGTACTAAA